>NZ_CP049331.1:2700000-3000000 GCF_011064285.1 Vibrio ziniensis | reverse complement strand
GCCTTCTTCTCTCCTTGAAGCTCTGGATAGATAACCTCCATTCATTGATTAGTTAGCCATTGATTAGTTGGTGTTCAGAGCTCTCACCCACGTTGTTACTCGCCAGATGTAGTTCAGCATCAAGGCATAAGCCATAAAGCAAATCATAAAGCAGTAGAACATGATGGTTTCACTGATTTCATTGATTTCACCCCAAATACCAAACCCCGCTAAGGCTGATGCAATTAAACAAATGGTAATCAGCGTGTGAGTGGTACTTAGCCCTAAACGTTGGCAGATGTGGTGTAAATGCTCTCTGTCTGGTTTGAATGGCGAATCACCACGGCGCACGCGGCGAATCATAATCGCTGCCATATCCATCAGTGGTACCGCAATTAACCATAAAGCAGTAACAGGGCGAATAGGTGGCTCGGTACCGTTTTGGCTGGAAAGTAGTAGCAACCAAATTACCGTAAAACCAATCAGCATGCTTCCTGCATCACCCATAAACACTTTGCGTTTGCGGCCAAGAGCGCCAAGGTTGAGCAAAATGTAAGGTAGGGTAATCACCACCAACACCAAACATAGGTACGCAATATTCATTTGCCCATCTAAAGCCACCAGAATGCCTAACCCGCCAAAGGTCACAATCGACATCCCGCCCAGTAAGCCATCAATACCATCTACCATGTTATAAGCGTTAATTGCCCCAACAACAGATAAGATGGTGACCACATAGCCAAACCAGCCTAGCGTAACGTTCCCTGATCCAAAAATATTACCGATGTTATGCAGTTCAATATTGCCAATGGTCATCATGGCAACAGAAAGCCCCGCTTGTACAAAAAAGCGCACTTGAAAACTGATATCGAACCTGTCATCTAACGCGCCTACTATCACCAGCAGCAAAATACAGCCAGCATAAAGAGGGGTGTGGGGAATGATGTTAGGGTTGTTGAACAAGAAATAGAGTAGCGAACAACAGATAGAAATACCGCCAACTAACGGTATAACACCTTCGTGTAATTTACGCGCATTTGGTTTATCCACAAGGCCGATTGTTTTGGCAAACTTACGAAGGAAAAACAAAGTGGTAAATGAGAAAAAGAACAAAAAAGCCAGATCAATTAGCGAAGTTAGCACAACTTAGGTCTCAAAAAGCATTATTTAATTATTGAGCAATTTTAAAACAAAAGTTCAATTCTATAAAGGTTTAACGTATGAAATTTTTTGTTATAAGTTAGTAAGTTGACGCTGCCTCTGACATTAAATTGACACGAATTACTAACATAAAACACAGTTAAAAAAGCAACATATTGATAGTGTGGAAAGTTTTTCTAAACTTTCGCATGTAATACAAACTTGTATACAAAATCCTACCTCGTCCGCAGTATTGCTTCACTATTGTTCCTATATTTTAAATGAAGGCGATTGCGCTGCCTTTCTTGATAAAACAGAGCGTTTCATCAAGACGGTGAATAACTAGAATATAGCGAGGTTGGTGAATGCAACTTATCCATCATGGTGGCAAAAATACCGTTACTGGCTCGTGTCATGAGCTGACTTTTGGTGACCGTTCTATTCTGATTGATTGCGGAATGTTCCAAGGGCCAGATGCTCAGCTACTCTCGGAGTCGTTTTCTCTCGATAATGTAAAAGCGGTTGTGCTTACTCATGCGCATATCGACCATATTGGCCGTTTGCCTTGGTTAATTGCTCAAGAATTTTCAGGCCCCATTTACTGTACTAAGGCAACTGCGGAACTGGTTCCCCTGATGCTGGATGATGGGCTTAAAATTCAACAAGCGATGACGTATGAAGCGCGTAAGCCAATTATTGAAGCTATCACTCGCTTACTTCACCCTGTCGATTATTATCGTTGGATAGACGTGGATACGTTCCGCTGTCGTTTTAATCCTGCGGGGCATATTTTAGGCTCAGCTTATCTTGAAGTTGAGCTTCCTAATCAAGAATTGGTGGTGTTTTCTGGTGATTTAGGCCCGAGTAATACGCCGTTGTTGCCTGATCCTGTTTCTCCACAAAAAGCTGACTATCTCGTCATTGAAACGACCTATGGCGGTTCTTTGCATGATGGTGTAGAGCAACGCGCACAAGCATTAAAAGAGATCATCGACCGTTCTTTGTTAGATGGCGGAACCATTCTGATACCTGCGTTTAGTGTCGGTAGAACGCAAGAACTGCTGTTTGATATCGAGCAGTTGATTTACCAGCATCAACTTGATGTAAAGCTGCCTATTATTCTTGATTCTCCTATGGCGCAGAAGGTGACGCAGTCATATCAGCATTTTAGAAGCCTATGGGGAGAAGAGGCGAAGCAGCGCCTGAAAATGCATCGTCATCCTTTGGCGTTCGAGCAGTGCATTACGGTTGGCGATCATCAGTCGCATTTAGAGTTGGTGAACCGTTTAGCTTCAACCGGTGAGCCTGCCATCGTTGTCGCCGCTTCTGGCATGTGCGAAGGCGGGCGCATTATGGATTATCTCAAAGCGCTATTACCCGATGAACGTACCGATGTGATTTTTGCTGGCTTCCAAGCGCAGGGAACGTTAGGCAAGTCAATCCAACAAGGTAATAAAACCGTATGGATAGATGAGGATGAGGTGTCAGTAAACGCTCACATTCATACTATGTCTGGTTATTCTGCCCACGCCGATAGCGACGATTTGCTCAAGTTTGTTGAGGGCATAAAAGTGAAACCAAAGCAGGTTCATTTAATCCACGGAGAGCAAGAATCCAAAGCCGCTTTCGCAGAAACACTCAGAAATCGAGGTTATGAGGTCGTGGAGTAAAGAACCCCCTCTAACTCCCCCTTGGTAAGGGGGAGAACTGAGAGCAAAGCGGGTGGTGTTTGTTCCTCCCCTTGGTAAGGGGGAGAACCAAGAGCAAAGGGGGCGATGTTTGTTCCTCCCCTTGATAAGGGGGAGAACCAAGAGCAAAGAGGGTGATGTTTGTTCCTCCCCTTATGGAGGGGAGGCTAGGTGGGGTGGCTTTCACAGTGGGAGGTCGAAACTTTGAGCGAGAATATAAACAAAATATTTAATACTTCGAGACATAAGAAGTTAAGGCAAATTTTACGTAATCATATGCCCGAACCAGAATTGCGCTTATGGGCACGAATTAGAAGTAATCAATTAGGCGTAAAGTTTCGTCGTCAGCATGGAATAGATGGCTATATCGTTGATTTTTATTGTCCCCATAAAAAGGTTGTTATTGAGATTGATGGTGACAGCCATTACAGCAGTGATGCTATGGTTAATGATCTCGCCCGCGATCAGTATTTGATTTCCCTTGGTCTTAGAGTTTTAAGGTTTACCAATCAACAAGTGATGACTGAGTTGGAGAGTGTTGTTGAAGTTATTGTCGCTACTATTGGCAAAGAAAACCCCCTCTAACTCCCCCTTCGAAAGGGGGAGAACTGAGAGCAAAGCGGACGGTGTTTGTTCTAAGCGATACTTGTTATTCATCTGGTTGAATTGTATCTAGATATTAATTTGGAACCAATATCACGGTAATGTCTGGTTATTTAATTATTATCCCCAGAGTTTTTACTCTATTGAGTGTTTACACACTAAATTAACGACTTAACTAGATAGGGATATAAGAAAAATGGCTATGCAGTTCCATGAACATTGCCCGTGTTGTAACCAAACTTCTGTTTTTGAACGGATCCAGCGTACGTTTTTGGAAAAAGTCATCAAGGCTAATTATTACAAATTGCAGTGTGTGAATTGCGATGTCGAAATATTCCAACATAAAGAAACGTATGAGGTTATCTATACTGGTAAAACAGAGGCTTAGCTTTTTTACTTTGGAAGTTTTGCATAGATAACTTTAGATTTCATATTCACTTTGTCATTCGCCAAATAAACCTATCAGCTGCTTTCTGCATTTAGTTAAGAGGAAGAAAACCCCCTCTAGCTCCCCCTTCGAAAGGGGGAGAACCAAGAGCAAAACAAGCGGTGTTGATTCATCCCCTTTCGAAATGGGGAGAACTGAGAGCAAAAGCGGGTGATGTTTGTTCCTCCCCTTATGGAGGGGAGGCTAGGTGGGGTGGCTTTCACCGAAGCAGTGTTATGCGCTTTGGATTAAGCGGAAGATAAAACCCCCTCTAACTCCCCCTTCGAAAGGGGGAGAACTAAGAGCAAAAGCGGGTGATGTTGATTTCTCTCTTTGGTAAGGGGGAGAACCAAGAGCAAAAGCGAGAATTACTGCTGAATCAACTGATATTCCGACTTGGTTAAAATCGCATCTTCTAACGCTGATAAGCCTAGCGAACTGTAACCGTAGAAATTTGGTTTCATTGCTTGGCGCAGAGCTTGAGCTGAGTCGGTCACATCATCACCCAGTGTAAAGGCATCCACTAAGCTTTCGAGTAGCTGATGTTGTTCACCGGTCAGTTCTTGTTGGAACTCAGAGTAGCCACTCACTGACGTGTACAGGTTGTTAAACTCGCCACCGGTATTTTCTTCGATGTAGTAAGTAAGAATGCGAGATAGAGAAGCACGCAAGTCACTTACCCCCTCTTGGTCACTGAATGGTGTTGATAGTAGGTCCTCACCACCGGCTGAAAGCTTGGTATTTGGTGTGAAACCTTCATTTGGGAACACCAGATAAGCGGCGATAGCGTCGTCTTTAATTACAGCCGAGAGAACAAAACGTCCGTCTTGGTAATACTTGATTAGATCACCGTCAGCAGAGCGTTTGATGTAAACTGGTGCGCCCAGCGCTTCATCTAACACATCCGCAGAGGCGCGAACATACACTTTAGCTAGCTTCTCTTGTGATGGTATATCCGTAAACTGAGAGAGCGAGAAATCATAAATTTTCTCTAACGCATCGGTACTGTCATTAAAGCTACCGAGTGCAATAGCCACAAGGGAGACGAGCGCGATAGCGCGTCCCCAGTGATCTTTTAACGATTTTTTTTCCACACTAGCTTCTGCAGAGCTAGGCTCTGCAACCGCTTGTTCTAACTGAGATACTTTTTCTAACGGAGACATAGTTGTTAACCCTGCACTTCTTCCATTTTATTAATGAGAGCTTCTTTTCCATCGTTCAATAGATTTTCAACTTTATCTAAAGAGTCCTGGCCTAACAGTTCCAATATTGGTTCTTTATACTGTACGCCGATGTAAATACCGGTAACGATCAGTAATAAGGAAAGGATACGTAGCATCGATACCTCACAATGCATTTTCAGGTTGGTATAACGCCATACGTGACGAAACTTTCTTTAGGTAGTTTTTCGTTTCATCGTAAGGCAAGTTTTTGATTAACTGCGTGTAGACCTGATCAGGCGTCATGCTATTAATCTTTTCTGAAGCGGTTTGAATATTGGTGGAGCGATTGCTGTTAAACGCTCGAGCCACGTTGCCAGCCCCTGTGTTATAGGCCGCAATCGTACAGTAGAGTCTGCTCTTATCATCTTTGATATTGCTCAGATACTTATCATTTAAGATGTGTAAGTAGGCAGTACCTGTTTCTACGTTGATAGGCGGCTGATAGAGGTCGCTCTCTTCCATTGGCGCGTCGATATTACGCACTTGTTTATTGACATCACGACCCGCAGAAGAAGGAACGATCTGCATTAAACCAAATGCCGGAACGTGCGATTTCGCATCTGGGCGGAATGCCGATTCACTGTGCATAATCGCCATTACAAGGGCAGGGTCTACTGACCATTTGTCACTTTCTTGCAGTGCCATTGGCTGATACTGGCTCGCTCGCTTCGCTAGGTTGTTATTCGGTAAGCTGATTTTGTAGCTGATGACTTTTTTCGCTACTGGTGCGGGTTCATCGTTAGCCGCTACTTCTTCAACTGGCAGCGCATCGGTTACCGGTGTTTCAACTTGGGCGACAGCGATGGCTGCATCTGTGCTTACGGGTTCTAGTTGCGCAGGTTCTACTTGCGCAGATTCAACTGCGGTTGACTCAACAGGTTTCTCTTCTGTCACGAGCGGTTGTTCAACAACGGGTACAGCGGTTTTCGCTAGAGCACTTTCGTTTGCTGCTGTACTTGGTTCGGCAACTATCGGCTTAGCTGTTTTTTGCGGAGCCCCTGTTTTTTGCGGATCCAGTGTTTGTGCGGTTTGTTCGCTCGCTTTCTCAACGGCTTGAGCCGCAGGTTTTTCTACTGCTGGTTTAGTTACTACCGGTTTAGCTACTGCCGGTTTAGCAAGGGTATGGCTTGCTGGTTTTGGTTCAGCTTGAGCCGTTCCTTCCAGTTGCTGACGCTTAGCTTGATACAAGCGGCTAACCACGAGCATGCGTTTTTTCGCTTCTTCTATCAGCGCCATCTTTTTGTTGTGCGCACGTTGATAGATAAATTCGTCAGGAATACCTGTATTGGCTGAGATTAGGCGCTCAGCCTGAATATCGTATTCGTTCATCTGCTGCTGGGTTTGTTGCAGAATGAACGTTCTTTCCTGATCTTCACGCTGTTTGGAGTAATTGACGGATTCTTCGCTTACTTGGGCCATTCGCGGATCAAAGGTGATGCCATCAGCAAGCTGAGCTTTCTTAATCAGCTGTTTTGCCTGGGCTTCGGAGACGGAAGCATCCACCAATACGGAAACTGTCGCCGTATTGTTATCGTAGTCGATTACTTTCTTGACGGTATCGTCAGAGCTGTATTCGACGTCGGTTGTTTTGTCTGAAATCTCAGCGCTACCCCATTGGTTGATCAGCTCTTTTCTCTGCTCATCCAATTGTTTTGTATAGTCTTCACGCCACTTTTCATACTCATCTAGGCGATGATTGATGTAGTCAATAAACTCTTGATTAATTTCACTCTGAGAGCGCTTCGCTTTTTGGGTTGCTTGATCCAGTTCTGCAAAAGCGTCCTTGTTTGCAGCGAAACTAGGGGAGAACAAGGTCAGCAGTGAAAGGGCAATAATGGTTTTGTTGAATAATCGCATGCAGGTTCCTAGCCTAAGTATTTAAAGCTTAAAAAACAGGGATCTTTCACTGCAGTTTTTAACGGTTGTGGAAGCAACCCCACCCAACCTCCCCTTGAAAAGGGGAGGAGATAAAAACAGCGGCAAGTGTGAATCCCTGCTTTGTTTTGCTTACATCGTTTTCAATGAGTTAAGCGCGTTGTTTAGATCTTCCGCGGCTTTTTCACTATTGAATTGGTTCCATAAGCTTGCTTCTTTTGATGCGCTTTCAACCACTTGGTTTACGTTTGCTTGGTAGGCTTCTTTATCCATACCGACTAACACGTATAAACCACCTGCAGGGCTGACTTGGCTTACGATCAGCTTGCTGTTAGAAAGGCTGCGAGTCACTACGTTTTTGGTTACGTTTTCAAATGTTTCCATTACATTTTCAACTTGGCCAAGTTCCGTTGTGGTGCTGACATTGCTTTCAATCGCTTGCTTGAACATGTTGTTTACGTCAGTTTGGAATTGCGCTGCTAACTGTACGCGCGCATCGTTGACTGCCACTTTACGCATTACGCTCATACCTGCGGCACTTTTCTTGGCGTAGCCCATTGCGCCCGCTGCCAAATCTTTCGGCATTACATCGCAGATCCACGCTGGTGCTTCCGCTGTTGGTGCGTCTGGGAAAGTACAAGGTGCGAATTTTTCCGCTTGTTCAACAGTTTGAGTGCTGTTACATGCTGCTAGGCCAACCACCATAGCGCTGATAAGTAGTGTTTTTTTCATGGTTTAGAAGTCCGAGTTAACAATTTTACATTCAAAGTCTAGGAAGCCTTTACAGGTGTCTGGAATAATCTTCGCAGCGTCACCTTTTTGGATTTTCAGTGCGGTTTCTTCATCGATGCCTACCCATGAATATTTTGGTTTAATACCATGGCTTGGAATGTTCACTACTTTACCTTCACCCACTGCAAACGTTTCTATCTCACCTTCGCTGTTTTTAATAGCGGTAGAGAACGCCACTTTGGCATCTGGTTGTACTTTTTTGTCTGAACCGATGGCAATTTTCACCATGCTAATATCGTCACATTGGCGCAGTTCAAGAACCGGTGCTGTTGCTGCAAGTAGTTGTTTGATCTTTGGATTGTGTTCAACAGCTTCTGCTGCTGCTTTCGTCGCTAAGCCTTCGTAACCTGCGTTAGTGATTGGGCAATCACTTCTCTTGGTTTCGGTACTTTTTCTGTGGTCGCCTGTCAGTTCAATACGGCTCACTAGGCTCATATCTGGCAAAGTAACCACTTTGGCGATCGCGTTTACTTCTACTTTGAAGCTACATTTCGCAGGAACTCGGTGGGTTTTACCTTTCTTATCTTTATAGGTATACGATTCTGAGTAGCTGTATGTAAGGTCGCTGCTGGTCACTTCAGTTAGCACGGCAAGGTCGGCAATTGGCACGCCTTTTTTGTTGTAGCGACCGCTTTGCTCAGCCAGTTTGATTTCACCTTTGAGTTTGTCCGCAATTTTACGGTCAACTAGGTTAGTACCGCTTGATACCACTTGGCTTTCCAAAGAGTTACGAATAACAGACTGCAGTTTTTTCTGTGCACTGTCTTTGAATTCAAAATCAACCGGTAACACGATAACTTTGCGATCTTCACTTGATTTAGCTGGAACCGAAGCTTCTGCAATAGGCACGGCTTGATCCGGTAAGCACACTCTTTCTGGGTCTGATGCACACCCTGCGAGAATCACAGTTAAGCCTAGCGCCACTGCACCTTTTTTAAACATCATAGACAACTCCATATTGTATTTTTTGTTATTTAATCCCTAGAGATTTCCATAACCCCTGGGTTTCGACGATTTCTGCGAAATGTCTTTGTGCTCCCTCTTTTGACAGAGAGTAGTTTGTTAAAGAATTACCACTTGAAATGATTTCGTTGCTGGCGAGCGTATTGCCTTGGCGGCCTTGAAGTGTAAGTGTGGTTAGCTGGGTGGTGATGAAAGCATCGCCAACCATACTTTTTCTGACTTCAGTGCTCATACGTAAATGATGTGTTGCTTGAGAGGTGTTTTTGAGCGAGGTTTTGACGCCTTCAACAGAGAATTTTTCAGCCAGTAGCTCTGCTGCTTTTTGATCGGATTTTGAGTTATTCAGTCGGATAACCAGACTGGATTGAGTCTTCGATACGGCTGCCGCCAGTGTTTCCATGTGAGGTGCTGTAGGTATGTCGTTAACTTCCATCGCACGTAGCATCGACTGACGTACAGCAATAAGCTCGGCTTGTTTGACTAATTCGCGGTTTTCTAACCACCAGATAAGTGAGTCTTGATGTTGCAGCTTTTGTAACTGCTGCTCAGCTTGTTGGTTGACTTGTTTAATGTCAGCCTGAAGCTGTTTAATGACCGATTCTCGCTTTACCTTGGCCTGAACGTAGTAGGCAATATCATTTTTATCGATTAGTGGGTACTCGATATCGGTAAACGTGACGGTTGCTGTTTTGCTGTTGATTTTGCTGTCGACTAGAGAAGACGATGAGGAAGCTGCATTGCTGCTCTGGTATACGTCACGGGATGAAAATGAAGAGTCGATTTGGGTCCACAGCTGGGCGTTGATTTGGTTAAGAGCGGATTTTTTTGCTTGATCTAAGCTGCGGCCTTGGCCGACAGAAACAAGATAATTGGGGTCATTGGTTGGTGGAGCATTATACCAATCGGGAGAGTTCGTTGATTGACAAGCCAATAGTGTGAGGCTCATAGAGCACACGAATAGGATCTTGTTCATTGCCAGCATTGATATATTCACTCTTTTTCATTTACTAATCCGACTTTGTATCTTATATCCATCGTTTTGTATGGGAATTTGTTTTTTGGTACGGGATCACATTTTTATGACAACGATCAGATTTTTTGTCTCAAAATGTATGCAAACTGAAAGTTTTAGGTCAATTCTTGGTCAAAACTTGAGGGTTGATTGCTTTTTTAAATCAAAACAATAGGAATGGGGACCTCGTCGGAAGGAGAGAATTCTGATGGTATTCGCTATTAGCTATAAATAGAGTGAATGCTCTTAGTTATCTAGCTTGAACAAAAAGCGGCTAAATAACCCGATGAACTCGTTCTCTTATATAAGCGATCACTTCGTTTTCAAACCAAGGGTTGTTTTTCAGCCATAAGCTGTTACGTGGCGATGGGTGAGGTAAGGGCAGATATTTCGGAGCCCACTTATGCCACTGTTTGACCGTTTCTGTCAGAGTACTGGGTTTGTCTTGCAGATAATAATTTTGCGCATATTGCCCAATCAGTAATGTCATTTCTATATTAGGCAGTTCTGCCAGTACGCTTTGATGCCACAGTGGTGCGCACTCTTTTCTTGGTGGCAGGTCTCCACTATTCCCTTTACCTGGATAACAAAGCCCCATTGGCATGATAGCGACGTGGTGTGGATTGTAGAAAGTGTCGCTATCAATATCTAGCCAGCTTCTCAGTCTAAGACCACTGGCATCATTCCAGGGAATGGATGTCTGATGAACCTTAATGCCCGGCGCTTGACCAATGATCAGCAGTTTCGCTGCGCGATGAGCTTGAATAACAGGGTTCGCGCCTAGTGGAAGTGAGTGAGTACACACATCACAAGCTCGGATTTGTTTCAGCAGCGGTTCTAGCATTGGTAACCTTTAATAACAGGTGAGTCGCTTTTCTCAGCGACGAATGAATGCGCGTTTGTGTTTGACGCCCATTCGCTGCTCGTCGATGCTCAGTCTGATCATATTTTTATCTAGGATGGTATTAGTCATCTTTCTCAGAAAATTAGTAGCCTTTCTCAAAATCAATGCGATTTTCGAGTTGGAAGCCATCGCGCCACAAACGGAAGTTGTGGGCAAAAATATCCACCACCTGATGAGGAAAACTGAGCGCGGCAATATGCGGTGTTACAGTTATGCCACTGTGTAACCAAAATGGGTGTTCCGCTGCTAAAGGCTCGCTGATAAATACATCGAGAAACGCGTGTTGAATATGGCCGGCTTCGATGGAAGGGATCAACTCTTCTTCAACCAGTATTGCGCCGCGTCCAACGTTAAACAGCAGCGCATTTTTGCAGTAACCGAGTGTGATTTTATTGAGTAATCCTTTAGTGCGTGGCGTATTCGGTAACGTGTTGACCACGACATCTGCTTGTTGCATGGCACTTTGCAGTTCGTTGATATGGTAAGTCTCATGAAACACGCCGTTTTTGGCTGGAATGCCGGTACTGTTAATTCCAATGATTTTAAGACCAAAGCTGGCAGCCACATTCGACAGGTGAGCGCCTATCGAGCCTGTGCCCAAAATCAGCATCACTTTGCTATCTAAGGATTGGTAAAAGTGTTGCTGCCACTGTTGTTGCTGTTGTTGGCCCTGATAAGTAGGGAAATGGCGGTAATGGCTGATCATATAGCCCAGCACGTATTCAGCAATC
Organism: Vibrio ziniensis; assembly: GCF_011064285.1. Classification (NCBI taxonomy): domain Bacteria; kingdom Pseudomonadati; phylum Pseudomonadota; class Gammaproteobacteria; order Vibrionales; family Vibrionaceae; genus Vibrio; species Vibrio ziniensis. Next base: position 2,988,663 of record NZ_CP049331.1, on the reverse strand, counting down.
TGTTGACCAAAGATGCCTTTGACATTAGTCAGTTCGTAATCTTGGCGCATGTGGGGAGCGATGAGGGCATCCACACCGGCAAAAGCCGATTGTAGCCATTCTAAGTTAGGGAACTGGTCAAGACACTTAGCCGCCATGGGTGGCGCAGCGAGCAGTATTGAGGCTTGCGCTCTGTCTTCGGTGATCTCTAAGTCTTCTAACTGATGTGATTCGATATGTTGGCGATAGACATCATTTTGTTCCGTCAAAATATAAAGCTTGTGAGTGAAATTGTTCATAACAGCGGCTTTTTTCCCCGTAGTTTATCCAGTACACTTCCGCTGTCTATTTTCCTCAACGGTTGAGTGCTTATGCTGCAAAATCCTGTACAGGTTCGTCTTGAGAAGTTTGAACCTTGGCAACAAATTACGTTTATGGCTTGTTTGTGTGAGCGTATGTACCCTAACTATGCCATGTTTTGTGAAAATACTGAATTTGGTGATGCTCGTGTTTATCGCGACATTCTTGATAGTGTTTGGGAACAGTTAACCGTCAAAACCGCAAAAGTGAATTTTGAGCATCAGTTGGAGAAGCTGGAAGAGCTGATCCCAAATGCTGAAGATTTCGATATGTATGCTGTTTTTCCTGCGATTGATGCCTGTGTGGCGCTGTCAACTCTGCTTCATGGTCTATTGGATCGTGATTACCTGTTCGAAAATATGCTTGAAGTAAGCCAAATTTCGGTAATGACGGTGGCGCAGTTAGAAGAAGCGCAAACGGGTGAAGAGATCACTAACGACAATCAAAAACAGAACGAAGCGGTTTGTGCGGAGTGGGATGTGCAATGGGCTATCTATCGTCCGCTACGTGAGACCGAAGGTCGTGACATTGATTTGATCAAAGATTTACGCCAAGAACTGCGTGAAGAAGGGGTCAGCAATATTGGTGTTGCGCTATAAGCATGTATTGGTTGAAGAGTGTTGCTCGGATAAAAGAGGCTCTGGTGCAAGCGCTGGATTTTCGTTCGCGTATCTGGGTCGTCAGAGTGTCTGAGTCAAAATTGAAAGATGAGTCGTTCGTGATTAACGAAGACAGTTTTCAAGAACCCCTACAATGGATGAAACGTCGTCAATATAGCTTACCGATGTTAGAACAAGTGGAAAGTATGCGGGTGTCTCAAGTGCGTACTTTTCATGTGGGTCAGCAAACTCATAGTTTGGTCAGGGTTAAATAGTTTAATAAGAGTTAAATAAATTTTGGTCGTCGAATTTGTATTTCGACACCAGATACTTATTGTTGCTTGTATCACTAAGCTTTATGCGGCGTCATAGCATATTGGTGTTAATCCTGTCTGTACTTGCTTAGTCTTTAAAGCAAATTGTGAGTTGAAGCTCAGATTATGGTTAAAACTAAGTCATTTAAGCAGAAGTTGCATGACAAACCTTTGCCAGCTAGGGCACTTATGCTTTAGAGTGAACTGAATTCGATAACCTATCCAGAAGGGAAAACTAATGAACAAGACCCAATTAATCGACTTTATCGCAGAAAAAGCAGACCTATCTAAAGCTCAAGCAAAAGCTGCTCTTGAAGCGACTCTAGGCGCAGTTGAAGGTGCACTAAAAGATGGTGACCAAGTTCAACTAATTGGTTTTGGTACATTCAAAGTAAATCATCGTGCAGCTCGCACTGGCCGTAACCCAAAAACTGGTGCTGAGATTCAAATCGCTGCAGCAAACGTTCCTGCATTCGTGGCAGGTAAAGCACTGAAAGATTCTATTAAGTAATCTATACTACGCCGAGGTGGTTCTATCTCGGCGTTCTTTTTATGAAAAAAATTCTTCTCTCTCTTATCACTACCGCTATGGTAGTTGGATGTTCATCCTCCGCTACATCTAATTTCAGTAAACAGTCCCATTATTCTGGTGGCCAACGGGTAAGTGATACTACTCACTACTACTGGTTCACTGAAAGTACCTCGCAATCCGTGTCTGCGGCTGATCATGTTACTTCAGAGACGAATGGCTGGTATGAAACGTCTTACCGTTGGGACGAAGGGAATGTGCGTGAAGTTGTCCGTAAGGGCGAGCAACTCAAAGCTGGGGAACTCGTGCCATACACGGTACATGTCCGCTTTAATAAAGATGGTGAAGCTGTTTATCAGCAATACCGAGTCGAGAAAAAGATCCTCCCTCTGAATGAAGGGCAGTTAGAACGTTATGTGTTAGAAGCCGAATCGATCGGCAATATGACTAAAGACCAGAATAAGAAAGGCTTAGAGCTGCTTCAGGGTTTTTGGGATGGAACCACGTTTGAACTGTGCAATGGGAAAGATTACACAGAGGTTGAGTTTAATAATACGCTGCCTAGCTTTGTCATGAGCCGCTTATCTAGTCTCGATAACTACATCGGCTTTCTTGGCAAAATCCGCAACAACACGGTTTATATCGACGAGTTATTAATTCTCGCTGACGATGACTACGATTGTGTTGAACGCCCTAATTTGATTGACTGATTTTTTCAAATATCAGTGAAAGCAACCTCACCAGCTTCCCTTTGTAAAGGGGGAGGAGAAGTGCGTTATACCATTCTGGATAATTTCCTGATCAGTGAATAGGCGTCGATAAGCAAACCCTCTGAGCCATGGATGGCTCGGCGGAGCTTCAGGGACGAATGAATGCGTGTTTGCGTTTGACGCCTATTCGCTGTTCTACCGATGCTCAGTTTGATCTTATTTTTATCTAGGATGGCATTATTTCCCCTTTAAAAGGGGAGGAGCGGAGAGCTTTTAGTTCTCCCCCTTATGAAGGGGGAGTTAGAGGGGGTTTTTAGGCAGTATTATTGTGCTTGCTCGCGAGCAATAGCACGGTAGCCGATATCATTACGGTAGAATACACCGTTCCAATCAATCTGCTTGGTAAGTTCGTAAGCACGTTGTTGTGCTTCAGATACTGTATTACCCAGTGCTGTTGCACAAAGCACACGACCACCATTAGTGACTACGTTGCCGTCTTTTTCTGTTGTACCCGCATGGAAGACTTTTTGACCTTCAACTTCAACCGTTGGCAGACCAGAAATCACATCACCTTTGTTGTAATCGCCAGGGTAACCACCCGCAGCCAATACGATACCAATAGAAGCGCGTGGGTCCCACTTAGATTCCATTTGATCAAGTTTGCCGTCAATCGCAGCTAGGCAAAGCTCAACTAAGTCTGATTGCATGCGCATCATGATTGGTTGAGTTTCTGGATCTCCGAAGCGGCAGTTGTACTCGATAACTTTAGGCGTGCCAGCTGCATCGATCATCAGACCTGCGTATAGGAAACCAGTGTATGGGTTACCTTCCGCTGCCATACCACGTACCGTTGGGTAAATCACTTCTTGCATGATGCGGTCATGGATTTCTTGAGTAACAACCGGAGCAGGAGAGTAAGCACCCATACCGCCAGTGTTAGGACCGGTATCTTTGTCGCCGACACGTTTGTGGTCTTGGCTGGTGGCCATTGGTAGCACGTTTACGCCATCAACCATGACGATAAAGCTTGCTTCTTCACCATCAAGGAATTCTTCAACCACAACACGGCTGCCTGCACTGCCAAAAGCATTGCCTGCTAGCATATCTTTGATGGCATCTTCTGCTTCCTCAAGAGTCATCGCAACGATAACGCCTTTACCTGCAGCAAGACCGTCTGCTTTCACAACGATAGGTGCACCTTGCTGACGAACGTAAGCCAATGCTGGCTCAATTTCAGTAAAGTTAGCGTATGACGCTGTTGGAATGTTATGACGCGCTAAGAAGTCTTTAGTGAAAGCTTTTGAGCCTTCCAGCTGAGCCGCAGCTTGAGTTGGACCAAAAATAGGTAAACCCGCTGTACGGAATGCATCAACCACACCGATAACCAGTGGCGCTTCAGGACCAACAATCGTTAAATCAATCGCATTTTGTTGTGCGAATGCCACTAGACCTGCGACATCTTCAACCTGAATCGTTACGTTTTGTAGCTTTGGCTCTAGTGCTGTACCAGCATTGCCCGGTGCGATAAAGATGTTGTTTACGTTAGGGTTTTGAGCCACTTTCCAACCAAGTGCATGCTCACGACCACCGGAACCAATAATCAATACATTCATTCTTTAAAATCCTTATAGCTGCGCCAATGACATTATTTCTGCGTCAAAAGTGCTCATTTATACTTATAAACTGCGCACTTTTTCCTTGAACTAAAGACATTGGCTTGCTCTAACGCATTTCAAAATTTATCTAATTTAAAATGCAGAATTAATTTGTTTTATGTTCTCCCCCTTATGAAGGGGGAGTTAGAGGGGATTGCTTTCAAATAAGCTAATTTGATAGCAGTGGAAGCAACCCCACCCAGCCTCCCCTTGATAAGGGGAGGGGCTTTTTCTTAGTGGCGGAAATGACGCATGCCGGTAAAGATCATCGCCATGCCGTGTTCGTCCGCTGCTGCGATGACTTCGTCATCACGCATTGAGCCGCCTGGTTGGATTACGCATTTAATGCCAGCTTCTGCTGCTGCATCAATACCATCACGGAACGGGAAGAATGCGTCTGAAGCCATTACGCTACCAGCTACTTCAAGACCTTCGTCTGCAGCTTTGATACCTGCAATTTTAGCTGAGTATACGCGGCTCATTTGGCCTGCGCCGACACCGATAGTCATGTCGCCTTTTGCGTAAACAATCGCGTTTGATTTCACGTACTTCGCAACTTTCCAGCAGAATAGGGCATCTTTTAGCTCTTCTTCTGTTGGTTGGCGTTTAGACACTACTTTCAGGTCATCAAGTGACACCATGCCTTGGTCGCGATCTTGAACCAGTAAGCCACCGTTAACGCGTTTCACGTCAAAACCGGTAGTCTTAGTTGACCATTCACCACACTCAAGCAGACGCACGTTTTTCTTCGCCGCAACAACTTCAATCGCTTCTGCAGAGACTTTTGGCGCGATGATCACTTCAACGAACTGGCGTTCAACAATCGCTGAAGCGGTTGCTGCGTCGAGTTCTTGGTTGAAGGCGATAATGCCACCGAATGCTGACGTTGGGTCAGTCTGGTAAGCGCGGTTGTAAGCTTCTAGGATGTCTTTACCCAGTGCAACACCACATGGGTTCGCGTGTTTTACGATCACACACGCTGGCTCGGCGAATTCTTTTACACACTCAAGTGCAGCGTCTGTGTCTGCGATGTTGTTATAAGAAAGTGCTTTACCCTGAATTTGTGTTGCAGTTGAAACCGACGCTTCTTGTGGGTTTGCTTCTACATAGAAAGCTGCAGATTGGTGACTGTTTTCACCGTAACGCATGTCTTGTTTTTTCTCGAACTGCATGTTGAAGGTGCGAGGGAACTTACTCTCTTCGTCACCTTCTTTGTTCTCGCCGTAGCTAGGAACCATAGTGCCGAAGTAGTTCGCGATCATGCCGTCGTATGCCGCTGTGTGTTCGAATGCAGCGATTGCTAGGTCAAAACGAGTTGCAAGTGTTAGAGACTTGTCGTTGGCATCCATTTCAGTGATGACACGGTCGTAATCTGAAGCGTTAACCACGATAGTCACATCTTTGTGGTTTTTCGCCGCAGAACGAACCATTGTTGGGCCACCGATATCGATGTTTTCAACTGCGTCTTCTAGAGTACAACCTGCTTTCGCAACAGTTGCTGCGAATGGGTAAAGGTTTACTACCACCATATCAATCGGGTTGATACCGTGAGTAGCCATGATTTCATCATCTTGGCCACGACGGCCAAGTACGCCACCATGAACTTTAGGGTGTAGTGTTTTTACTCGCCCATCCATCATTTCCGGGAAGCCGGTGTAGTCTGAAACTTCAGTCACAGCGATGCCTTTCTCAGCAAGAAGGCGAGCTGTACCGCCAGTAGATAGGATATCGACACCGCGCTGTGCTAGCGCTTGGGCAAACTCAACGATACCAGTTTTATCTGAAACACTGATCAGTGCGCGACGAATTGGACGAGCGTTACTCATGCTTCCACTTTCCTTAAATTCATGGAGTTGATATCCCTTTGTATAGAGTGTTGCTTGGACGGATTCGCCTATCAGCAACGCCATATAGTCAGGGATAAGAAAGATGTTTACCAAAATGATCTTGGGTGATGCCGTACATCACAGCTTGGTCAATTTTGGTAAAGACCTTTTGTTCATTTCAAGAGTATGGACGTTTTCGGATGGCGCGTATTCTAACCAATTTATTACAAAAGATCTCGCGCAATCGTTTGGCATGTGCAAAATAATAGCTAGAAATAAGTTTTTCAAGCAAAAAAAGTAACGAACTCGTAAATAGTTTAAGTTGTTGGTTAAAGGGTAGGCGATAGTAGTGTTCGATATGTTCAAGCTCAGAAAGTGAAGCACAGATAAAAGAAAACGGTCAGGTTAAAAGAAAACCCGACCGTTGTTTTATACCATCCATGGCTTGGAGGGTTTGCTTATCAACGCCCATTCACTGATCAGGAAATTTTCCAGAATGGTATGATGGGCGATTATTGAACCCATTAGAGTTGGTTATTGCAGCTTCATCCAACGATTGTAAAGTGAATTTGCGAAGTTTTCGCTTTTCACTAGGATGTTGGCGATGGTGTAAGAATCCGCAGATTCGTAGGTGATATACATATCATCGTTGCCGACTAATGGATAAACAATCCACGCACTACCGTCGTCATAAATATCGGCGACAGATAAAGCACCATCTTCGGTAATTTCCCATGTTGTTGATGAAGTGCTTTCGCCTTCTAGCAAATCAACGCTACCATCTGTGTTAAATGTCATCTGAACCATGGTGACATCTGGCGTTGTCGTTGTTGAATCGTCAAACAACACGTAGAAGCTTTTCTCTGCGATCTGCTCAGCCTCAAAGCCGATAGCGCTGGTTGCCGTTGAGAAAACAAGTAGGTCACCGTCGCTAGTAACGTCCAAATAAAACGCATCGCCTTCATTACTGTGCTTATCCTTGCCGTAATAGATGATAGTTTCTTTGCTTGTCTCGCCATCTTCCGTGAAGGAAAAACCATCTGCACTAAAGGTTGCTTCGCCTTCAAACGTATTACTTTCGCCATTTTTTTGGTTGTTGAAGGTAAAATCTACCGTGCCATCGCTATTTTTGACATCAGAGAAGTAAATAGTTGATACGCCTTCATTGATGCTATAAGCCGTATTGGTATTTACGCCGTAATAACTGTGACCCATCATGGCACTTTCAAGTGTGCCTACGGTTCCAGTGGTTGACGCTGTGTTGCTGTCGTCCAGTTCGACCACCAGATCATCAAGCTCTGATTTATCGCTCGCGTTGTCATACGCAGTATCTACAGCGGCTTTAATCGCGTTAACTTTGTCTTCAAGACCAGCCGTTTCTTCACTATCTAATGATGTGGCTAATGCCGCTGTGATTGAGCGCGCCGCTAAGTGTGCTTTGGTGGCATTGTTGGTTGTGTCGCTGTCTGAACTTGCTTTTTTCTCAATATAATCTGACGAGATGTATTCCACATCGATACCGAGCTGTGTAGCTACTTCATCAAGTGTTTGACCAGATTGAACCGCGTAAGTTGAGAATGGTGTGATAACCGTACTTCCAGATTCAGCGATAAGCTCTACATCGCTCGCAAGATAGCCACCGTTATCGGTGTCGTAAGTTTGACCCGCAATCGCTTTGATAATGATTGGGTATTGTTTGTATTGCTCATCAACTGCCAGTTGGCCTTCATCGCCAGTAACACCGAGTTTGACGTCAGCGCTGGTAAGAGTATTTGAAGTATCCATATCCGCATAAACTTCAGCACCGACTAAGTAGCCGTCAATGGCTTGAATCGTGTAAGAGCTTGCTGATGGTGTTTCACTTGAACCGCTGGAATCACCGCCGCCACAGCCAGCCAGTGCTAGTGCGATTGTTGAGGAAAGGATAGATAGCTTTATTAAGCCTTTAGATTTGTTGTTATACATGTTTTAGACAACCTTAGTGACATAATCTGAAAATATGAATCAAGATCATAAAATGAATAATGCACTTGGATTTATACGCATCAGTAATGTGTATGTAAATTGCTTAACCCATTAATGGTGGTGATGTTTGTCACAAGTTTTGGTGTATGCAATGTTACATTTACAATATTTGTGACAGGTATTGAGGTTCGCTCTAAGCATCGATGCACCATTTAGATTGTCTTAAGCTCAAACTTCTGTCCTGAAGATTGTTATTTTCTGCAGCATGATGCCATTGGTGATATCAATTCGGTGGGTTATATCGCGGTCGCCTTTTTCTTATGTGCTGCGAACTGAGTTATGACTAAAAATAAAAGTTATTTAAAGGTTAATTCTGATCATGATGGCGATGCTCAGATTAACAGATAGATTTTGTGTATATATATTGCTCTATTTTAGTTTAATAAATTGTTAATGGCTTGTGTTGGGTGTTCGTGTTTTATAAAAGATGAGTTTTTTATCAAGCTAGTTATACAAAGGTATCGAGTACTAAAAAGAGTGCGAATGTATGGGTTTTGTAACTGGTTTTTATATAAATTCATAAAAAACAAATAATTATATTATTAAAACTTTAACTAGCACTTAATTAAAAAATATTTAGAATAAAGGCTCTGTAACTATATCCATCGATTAACTAGCTTAAGCGAATTTTATCTGAATGGAAGCGGATGATGTTTATCATGCCGTGAAATATAGATACGGATTATAAATAATAAAATATTTACTGTTAAATCAAGGAAATTTGAATGAATAAGAAGTTAGTACTGCAAGTATTGGGGCTTGCATTAACTGCGAGTATTACTGCTGGCTGTGCCAGTAATTCAGCGTCATCATCAGCACAATCTTCAGAAGCTGCGGTAACGAATACTCAAGTTGCGGGAAATATTCCGGCGAAAAGTAAGTTCGCAAAAGTGAAAGTTGGTATGACTATGGGTGAAGTGAACAGCTTGATTGGTAACCCTACTGATAGCACTACCTACATCACAGGTAAATCTTTCATTCCGTTTTATTTTGGTAATGATGCTGCACGTATAGAAGCTCTATATAAGGGTGAAGGACGCATCATCTATACGGGTGGTAATGCTTTTGGCAGAAAGTACCGAGTTTATAAGATCGCTTATAACCCGAGTGAACCAGGTTTCACTAAATAAGATTCTAAAAAGGCAATCAGTGTATTGCCTTTTTTTTGCTCTTCCTACAAGACCTTTAGCAATATTTTTGGAGAATATGTTAAGTCAGAGTTCGCAGGGCGTTGAAATGCACACACCTTGATGTATTTAAGGTGTGTGCTTAGTTCAACGTGTTATTTACTTAGCGTAATACTTTTGCTTAATCATATCTTTTAAGATATTTGATTTATTGATTGTCACGTCACTTCTCTGAGAAGAGTATTCGTAACTATATTCCACATCAGGATAACAGTAAGAATCATCTTCCCAACTACCCACAGTTTCAACGGTTACACCGCCGTTGGAATCAACGACGAAATCAAACACAGCCCAACAATCGGTTGCATCGCCACTTGGTGGTGAGAACACTTGAGTCGCATTGTCCAACGTGACTTTTACACGTGCAGGGGATGCTGCAATCGTACTAGAGCCTGCGTAACGGTATACCGCGTAGCTGTATCTTCCCGCGTATGGGAAAGAACTGATAGTGGTAATTTCAGGACCGTAGCTAGTGACATCATCTACATCTAGATACATATAACTGTTGTTGATTGTGACTTCGTCATTTCCGTAAAACAGTAAGAATTTACCATCGCCGGATTCTGACGTTGGTCCGATAAACTGTGTATCTAAATCGCTAGGGTTTTCACCCCAAGTTAAGGTTACCGTTGCTGAGGAAGTCTCAGTAGTTTCTAAAGTAATACATTCACTCTGGGTTTCATCTGACGTGCCTGTTGCCAAAGTATATGTTCTGCTCGTTCCCTCTGGTGAGGTGGCGGTGAGTAAAATGCTTGAAGATGGTTTGGCCAATACACTGAAATTACCGCTGAGGTCTGTGGTTGCAAATGCCTGACCTGAATAGCTTACCCCTTGTGTTTGAATACTCGCAGAGCTAATTTTTTCACCAGATGAGTCCTCAACACAGCCACTAATTGCGATAGTTTCATAAAGGAAGTCGGCATTCCATGTAGTAAAGTGTGAGACTGTTCCTTCGTAATAAGAGCCATCAGTATCTATGACTAATGTAGCTGTTCCCTCTTCTACCCAGTAACCAGTTTCTTCGTCGTAGTAATACAGAGGAATAGTGGTTGGGATATCACTAGAGTTTGAACCTAGTGGTATTCTTATCGTCGCAGTTTGGTTGGTGCCTAAATTATAACTGTTACCTTCATCATCATTAAAAGTGACGCTGACTGCACCAAAACTTTCAATTGGTTGCGCATCTCCGTTTTCATCTAGCGCTTCATAGTTTCCTGGCATCAGTTCAGGATCGACACTTGGGTCGATAATGGTAATTTCCGCTGTTACATCTCCAGCAGGTGCATTTCCGTCAGCATCAACGATAGAGTTAGCCGCTAGGCTTACAACATTAAGGTCTGAAACGGTTAAATCTGAACTTGATGAAGGAGAGAAGGTGACTGAGCTATTAATCGGCTGCATGAACAGTTGCACACTCAAGCTACCGTCAGTGATTATTCGGCTGTATTCACCATAATCAGCAGCATCCCCACTAACCACAATGCGGTCAGCATCACTACTCACGGTAAGGGTTAGCTCGCCGTTTTCATCCGTGGTGCCTGAATAGGTATTTGTACTGCCATCGACGGTCTCAGTAACTAATATTTCCGTTCCTGAAAGTGATGTTCCAGTAAAGTAGTCACTGGCTGTGACGGTTAATACCGCACTCGCACCGCCGTCATTAGAGTTGTCGTTGCTATTATTACTATCAGAACCTCCGCCGCCACCACCACAGCCAGCAAGAGTCGTTGCACTAATTATCATTGTAGCCAATAACGTTTTTTTCATAATCAATCCCTGTTATGTTATTTTTATGTCAAATTAATTTTTTATTGGATTAATGTCATTAAAAAATACATATACAACGAAGTGGTTGTGAATTAGATCACTTAAGCATGTTGATGCTTAGTTTGGGTGCTCAGTGAGTTTGAAGGAGAAATTGAACTGAGTGGAATTCTGAATTTTAAGGCGGATGATGAATTAGCGCGTAAATTGGATTGGTTTGGTAGTAAAGGGGTAAATCAAACGAAGGTGACAAGACAAGGCACAGTCATTTTTTAAAAGTGGTAGTTTTTGTGGTCGTTTCTAAAAACAAAAGGCTTTTGGAATGCCAAAAGCCTTATATATCATTTATTTAAAACTCAGCGATTAGTTCATGCCGTATTTTTTAAGTTTCTTGCGAAGAGTGCCGCGGTTGATACCCATCATAGTTGCTGCGCGAGTTTGGTTACCGCGAGTGTACTGCATGATAGTGTCTAGTAGTGGCTGTTCAACTTCTGCTAGAACTAACTCGTATAGTTCTGTCACTTCTTGACCATTTAACTGAGCAAGATAGTTTTTAAGAGATGCTTTAACGGAATCACGTAGTGGCTTTTGCGTGATTTGGTCTTGTGAAGTTACTGTTGTTACTGTTAAAGCTTCTGAAGTGAGATTTTGTTCGAACATATTCGGTCTAGCTCTTCTCTTAATTATGATGATGCAACGTTACCCTTGCGACTTAATTGGCTTGGGTATTATCAAAATAACCTTCAAGCGCTTCTAATTGCAGCTGTGCTGCCTCTATGGCGTTGAAGGTACGGCGAAACTCACCAGCTTCTTCATGTTCTTTCAGGTACCAACCGACGTGTTTACGTGCGATTCGTGGACCTAAATACTCCCCATAGAAACTATGTAGAGCAGTCACATGACCAAGCATAATACCTTTCACTTCCCCGAGAGGTAGTTCAGGCATTGTGGTGCCGTTTTCCAAATAGTGTTGGATTTCTTGGAAAATCCACGGACGACCTTGGGCAGGACGTCCAATCATTAAAGCGTCAGCGCCTGTGTACTCAAGCACATATTTGGCCTTCTCCGGAGAATCGATATCACCGTTAGCGATAACCGGAATATTGATTGCCTCTTTCGCCGCTTTAATGCTGTCATATTCGGCCTCACCTTTGTACATACAAGCTCGTGTTCGACCATGGAGCGCGAGTGCCTGTATGCCGCAGTTTTCGGCTAATTGAGCGATGTAGACACAGTTTTTATTGTCTGTATCCCAGCCAGTACGGGTTTTGAGTGTCACAGGGACATCCACCGCATCTACCACGGTTTTTAAGATCTCTTCTATGAGATCTGGAAAACGAAGTAGTGCAGAGCCGGCTAGCTTCTTATTCACTTTTTTTGCTGGACAACCCATGTTGATGTCGATGATTTGCGCACCGTTTTCAACACTGAATTGAGCAGCATCTGCCATCAGCTGTGGATCACTTCCCGCAATTTGGACTGAGCGAATGCCCGATTCGCCTTCGTGTACCATACGGTTTTTTGATTTCTCGGTTCCCCATAATGCAGGGTTGGATGACATCATTTCACTGACCGCCATACCCGCACCGTATTGGAGACACAACTCACGAAACGGTCTGTCCGTTACACCCGCCATAGGGGCGACGATAAGATTGTTTTCGAGTTGATAGTTTCCGATCTTCAAAATATCTTCACAGCTTATTTTTAGGTCAATCGACCAGTAGCAAGGGCGCGCATTTTACGCATTTTTTTACTGCGTGAAAAGACTAATATTTGAGCATTTACAAATTGTTTTTGTAATAGGCTCAAAATTCAATCAATTACAGTTTCCTCGTTCTACTTAAAATTGCAGCGTTGCTGTCTGTGTGTACGATCCCGAGTAACATAGTTGCCTATACTCATGGGAACTCTCTCACTTATCGCTTAGCTGCAACGGTAAGTTGTTTGAGGAAATGAGTGCCTGCTTAGTTTAATTTTTGTCCTGAAATACGGCACCATTCGTTTTTATCAACGATAGGGTCTACCTGTAGATCATCGCGGTAGTAGTTCGCGACGTCTTCAGCTTGTGTATCCAGTACGCCAGACATAGCTAATAGACCACCTGGCTTCATCAGACCTTTAATTACGCCTGAAAGCTCACGTAGTGGGCCTGCGAGAATGTTCGCCACGACAACGTCAGCCACTAAACCTTCTGGTTGATCTTGAGGTAGGTATACCTCGATTTGATCTTCAACGCCGTTACGTCCAGCGTTGTCTTTTGATGCCAGCAGAGCTTGTGGATCGATGTCGATCCCAATCACTTTCGCTGCGCCGAGTTTGATCGCTGCGATCGCCAGAATGCCCGAACCACAACCAAAATCGATGACGGTTTTGCCGCTTAAATCAAGCGATTCTAACCACTCAAGGCAAAGAGCGGTTGTTGGGTGAGTACCCGTGCCGAATGCAAGACCCGGGTCTAGCATGACGTTCACCGCGCTTGGATCGGGAATATCGCGCCAGCTAGGGCAAATCCACAGACGTTCACCGAACTTCATTGGATGGAAGTTATCCATCCATTCACGTTCCCAGTCTTTATCTTCGATCTGTTCAACTTTATGCGCAAAACCTTCAGGAAGAAGCTGGCTGTCGCGAATTTGGCTGATGATGAGCGCTGTGTCCACTTCAGCATCGTAGAGAGCTAATACGTCTGTGTCGCCCCATAAGCGAGTTTCGCCCGGTAGTGGCTCAAATACAGGAGTATCTTTTGCATCTAGGAAAGTGACGGATAACGCGCCCGTGTCTTCCATTAGCATATCGCTAATTTGTTCTGCGTTTTCGTTGGTCGCGTTAAGCTTAATTTGAATCCAAGGCATGTTATTGCTCTCTTCGTTCTTGGCGCTAGTTCTTGGTACTAGCTCTTGGTATTAGATAATGGCGCAGAGTTTACCCCTGTGCCCGAGGTGCTGCAACTTTGTTCGTTGCCTGTATTGGGCTCGTTATTATGATGAAATTAGCGGCTGTGCGATCTAACTCTATGTTTTAGCTTTGAATTATTATGGAAGAAAATTCACTATAGATAGATGATAATTCTGAAAGCATAACTATATGGAACGTGTGCATGAATAGGTTGAGAAAATCATTCTTGCTTGAGGGGGAATTTAGATCTAACGACTCCAGAATAAACGATGCTGTTGATTATTTGAATAAGGCTTGTGGCAATTCAAGAGTACTTATTTCGTTTCCGAATAATCAAGGAGGGCACGTTGAATCGGCAGAAAAACTGATTCGTGCAATAGAAAACACTAACGCTTGTAAAGTCGATTTGCTCTTTTCTGGTTTTGCTATTAGCGCGGCAGCGTATGTGTTTGCTTATTTTTCATTTTATGCACCTCAGGAACATATTCATACGAGGGTTAATAAAAAATTATGTCTTGTTTATCATAAACCAAGGTTTGTTCAGAAGAACGCGATTGTGTTTAGCAATTCTATTATCAACAAAGCAACTCAGGATCCAGCAAAGAAGTACTTACTCGGTATTACTCCTGAATTTGATAAGGCATTCCTGACAATGTACAACACGTTACTTGAAATTGGTTATAACATTGCTCCACATATGGAAGCTGTATACAATATGAACGGTGATGTTTCAATTGTGTTTGATGAGGGGTTGGTATAGTGAACAGAGTTAGTATGGAATTAGTTGCTAAAGCTCGTCAAAAGAGGTTGGAACAAATACGGAATGGTGAAGTTTCTTTGAGTACGTTAGCTGAAAATGTTCGTAGGCTAAGGTTGCGTAAAGATTACGAAGCTTCTCAGTATAAAGCGCAGTCTGAAGACAATTGTCAAAACGAAATTTTGTAAATTAATTCATTCACAGCAGTTACAATCACCTACTTGTATTTTCCCTCCAGTTTCCACGCGTGTAAGCTAACGCAAAAACAAAAATGCCCACCGAAGTGGGCATTCAAATAAGCGTTTGATGCGACTTATTTACTGATACCGAGTTTTTTCTCTAGGTAATGAATGTTCGCACCACCATGTTGGAAGTTTTCATCCTTCATGATTTCTTGTTGTAGAGGGATATTGGTTTTAATACCTTCCACAATCATTTCGTTAAGTGCGTTACGCATACGTGCAATCGCTACGTCACGGTTTTCACCGAAAGTGATCAGTTTACCGATCATTGAATCGTAGTACGGTGGAACTGTGTAACCTGTGTAGATGTGCGATTCCCAACGAACACCCATACCGCCAGCGGTGTGCAGGCGAGTAATCTTACCTGGGCTAGGCAGGAAGCGTACTGGGTCTTCAGCGTTGATACGACATTCAACCGCGTGGCCACGGATCTTGATGTCATTTTGAGTAAATGACAGCGGTTGACCAGCAGCGATACGAAGTTGCTCTTTAATCAAGTCTACGCCGGTAACCATCTCTGTTACTGGGTGTTCAACCTGAATACGAGTGTTCATTTCGATGAAGTAGAACTCGCCGTTTTCGTATAGGAACTCAAACGTACCTGCACCGCGGTAACCGATTTCGATACACGCACGAGTACAGCGTTCACCGATGTACTTACGCATCTCTTCAGTGATGCCTGGTGCTGGAGCTTCTTCAACCACTTTTTGGTGACGACGTTGCATAGAACAGTCACGTTCACCTAGGTGAATTGCGCCGCCTTGGCCGTCAGCAAGAACCTGTACTTCAACGTGACGTGGGTTTTCTAGGAATTTTTCCATGTAAACCATGTCGTTGTTGAACGCTGCTTTTGCTTCTGCACGAGTCATGCTAATGGCGTTGACCAGATCTTTTTCAGAACGAACAACACGCATACCACGACCGCCGCCGCCGCCAGACGCTTTGATGATTACTGGGTAACCGATGCGTTTCGCGTGGGCTTTGTTCTTCGCTTCGTCGTTATCTAGAGGACCGTCAGAACCTGGTACACAAGGTACGCCTGCTTTTTTCATTGAGTTGATGGCTGAAACTTTATCGCCCATTAGACGAATAGTTTCTGCTTTTGGACCCACGAAAATGAAGCCGCTTTTCTCTACTTGTTCAGCAAAGTCAGCATTTTCAGACAGGAAGCCGTATCCAGGGTGGATCGCCACTGCACCAGTCACTTCTGCAGCAGAAATGATGCGAGGAATGTTTAGGTAACTTTCCATGCTTGATGCAGGACCGATACAGATGGATTCATCGGCTAACAGCACATGTTTTAGATCGCGGTCAGCAGTAGAGTGTACCGCTACCGTTTTGATCCCTAATTCTTTACACGCGCGAAGAATACGAAGTGCAATTTCACCTCGGTTCGCGATGACTACTTTATCTAACATAGAAAAGGCCTCTATTATTCGATAACAACAAGAGGTTGGTCGAATTCTACAGGCTGACCGTCTTCTAGTAGGATTGCAGTAACAACACCAGATTTGTCTGATTCGATTTGGTTCATCATTTTCATCGCTTCAACGATACATAGTGTATCGCCAACAGACACTTTTTGACCCACTTCGATGAATGGTTTTGCATCTGGACTTGGTGAGCGGTAGAAAGTACCAACCATTGGAGAAAGAACTTTGTGACCTGCTGGTGCGCTAGGCTCTGCCGCAGCAACTGGTGCTGCTGCCACAGGTGCTGCTACTGGAGCAGGCGCTGCAACTGGTGCTGGTGCTGCGTAGTGAATTGGTGCTGGAGCAGGAACACCGTGACGACTGATTCGTACTGACTCTTCGCCTTCAGAAATTTCTAGTTCAGCGATGCCTGATTCTTCAACTAACTCGATTAGTTTCTTGATTTTACGAATATCCATTGTTTCTTTTCTCTTTTATCTTGTTGAGTAAGACAGTCTGTTCAGACTGCAGAGTGTTTGGTTACTTTGTCTGCAGAGTTTTTAATGCAGCAGACAGAGCAAATTCATAACCTTGTGCGCCTAGACCACAGATCACGCCTTGTGCTTTATCAGACAAGTAAGAGTGATGGCGGAATGGTTCACGAGCATGCACATTCGACAGATGCACTTCGATAAACGGAATGGCAACGCCGAGTAATGCATCACGGATAGCGACGCTTGTATGAGTAAAAGCGGCGGGGTTGATAATAATGAAGTCCACATTGCCATGAGCTTGGTGGATAGCTTCGATAAGCTCATATTCACGGTTAGATTGAAGATGTTCTAACTCAACACCGACTTTTTCTGCTTGTTCACGCAAAGTCGCGACAATCTGCTCTAAAGTGTTAGAGCCGTAATGCGTCGGCTCGCGTAAACCTAATAGATTTAGGTTTGGGCCGTTTAAGACAAGAATGCGTAATTTGGCAGCCATTGTGTCGCTATCTTCCTCTAATGCGGAGCGAATCTGAGATTATTAAGAATCTTCTCGTATTTGACACGTTTTTTTGTCAAAAATTCATGTAATTTTTTAAATCGACCAAGATTATAGCTAATTCACAGCAAATGGCAGCAATTTACTGGTCTTATCACTTTTATTTAATATATGAGTATAGATGAAATGGGAGGAATGACACAAAGTGAGTCAATTTTTTAGCATTTCATTCTTTAGTGTGTAAGCCAAGATCAGATTTGTCTGATAATTCAAAAAATTGTTGTTAATTTGATATTCAACGCTTGATCAGAAACTATAGTTTATGAATCAAGCTTTAACGAGTGTTTTAGCACTCGAGTCAGTGGTGTAATCGAAGAACTCGTTTGATAGAGGGATGATCAGCCGTTTCTTCGCAATTAAGGTGAATATAATGAAGATAGCCCCATTTATATCAATTACGTCGTTAGTTTTGGCTAGTTCAGTTTACGCGGCTCCAAGTACAGATATTAAAGATAACGGTTCAAAGTTGGCCGATGACCCAACGAAGGTAGTGACCAAAGTTGGTGTGTCTTATGCCAATAACTATGATTTTGATGATTCTAACGTCTCGTTTTCTGGTTCGCTGGCGTTTGATCCAGCAAGAAAGATTAACGTTCGCCTCAATTCAGATGCGAGCGAGTGGCGTGTCGGTGGTTCTTGGTTGTTTCCAGTAGGTATCTTGAACTTTAACTTTGGTAAAAATGAATACACCAATGGTGCAACTCAAACCAACTACAGTGTAGGTACTTTTATCCCACTTAGCATCTTTGGAATTGAACCTTTAGGCGTTCAGTTGTTCCCAATGGCAGGCTACACCTATAACGATGGTGAATCTCCACGCTGTGATGGTGTTGGAGCATGTTCAGATATGTCTTTCGTTGGTACGCCAAGTGCTGATAATGGTTTCTATATGGCTGATTCTGCAGGCAGCAGTGGCTATGTTGGTGCCTTTGGTTTGAAACCGTTAACCAAAGAAGTGACGTTATTGGGCTTTGCGGCGGGCACTTACGGTTCTGAAAATGATGAAGGTGAAAACTACAAAGGTTTCTTTATGGGTGGCGGTGTGAGCTATTTGGCCAATAAGAACCACTCGTTCAGTGTGATGACGTTTATGATGGACAACAATACCTACTTGGATGAGCCAGATAAGCGTGTGATTGCTTCTTATACTTACCAGTTTGATTAATTGCGAACTTGACGTTGCTAAGTTGAAATAAGAAAAAGCCCCAATTAAGTATTGGGGCTTTCTGCTTTTAGAGTCTCTTCGATTATACGAGCTCAGCTTTCTCAGCGATAAGTTTATCAACCACGCTTGGATCGGCTAGGGTCGAAGTATCACCTAAGTTACCTGTATCGCCGGTAGCAATCTTACGCAGAATACGACGCATGATTTTACCTGAACGAGTTTTAGGCAGAGCATCAGTCCAGTGCAGTACGTCTGGCGTTGCAATCGGACCTATCTCTTTACGCACCCAGTCTTTCACTTCTTTATGCAGCTCAGCGCTTGGGTAGACACCATCGTTGAGTGTGATGTAAGCGTAAATTGCTTGTCCTTTAATGTCGTGAGGGACGCCCACCACAGCAGCTTCAGCAATTTTATTAAATGCGACGAGAGCGGACTCAATCTCTGCGGTACCCATACGGTGACCGGATACGTTTAGTACGTCATCGACACGACCAGTGATCCAGTAGTAACCGTCTTCGTCACGGCGTGCACCGTCACCAGTAAAGTACATACCTTTAAAGGTTGAGAAGTAGGTTTGCTCGAAACGTTCGTGGTCGCCGTAAACCGTGCGCATTTGACCCGGCCATGAATCAAGAATAACAAGGTTGCCTTCGGCTGCACCGTCAACGATTTCACCCATGTTATCGACCAGTGCTGGTTGCACACCAAAGAATGGGCGTGTTGCCGAACCCGGTTTCAGGTCTGTTGCGCCTGGTAGTGGGGTAATCAAAATACCGCCGGTTTCGGTTTGCCACCAAGTATCAACAATCGGTGATTTCTGGTTGCCTATGGTCTTGTAGTACCACTCCCAAGCTTCAGGGTTAATCGGTTCACCCACTGAGCCCATGATACGCAAGCTGTCGCGAGAGGTATCTTTTACCGCTTCATCGCCTTTTGCCATCAGAGCACGAATCGCCGTTGGCGCCGTGTAGAGGATGTTGACTTGGTGTTTATCAACCACTTGGCTCATACGGTTTGTGTCTGGGTAGTTAGGCACACCTTCGAACAGAATGGTTTTCGCACCGTTCGCCAGAGGTCCATAGATCAGGTAAGTGTGTCCGGTAATCCAACCCACATCCGCGGTACACCAGAAGGTTTCGCCCGGTTGGTAGTCGAATACGTATTTGAACGTCATGGTCGCGTATACTAGGTATCCACCCGTGGTGTGCAATACACCTTTTGGTTTACCAGTAGAACCCGACGTGTAAAGGATGAAGAGAGGGTCTTCCGCTTTCATCTCTTCTGGCGGGCAGGTCGCAGACACTTTTGCGGTTGCTTCATGCCACCAAACGTCACGATGTTCATGCCAAGCAACGTTGCCGCCAGTGCGTTTAAATACAATCACTTTGTTGATGTTTTTGATTTCAGGATTGGTCAGTGCTTCGTCAACGTTTTTCTTCAATGGTACCGCGCGACCACCACGAACACCTTCATCGGCAGTGATGACCAGTTTCGCGTTCGAGTCAATGATACGGCCTGCAAGGGCTTCCGGAGAGAAACCGCCAAATACCACAGTATGTACTGCGCCGATACGAGTACATGCCAGCATCGCAATCGCCGCTTCTGGAACCATAGGCATGTAGAGACAAACCACATCACCTTTACGAATGCCTTGTTCTTTCATCGCATTAGAGAAGCGGCAAACTTGCTCATGCAGTTGTTTGAAAGTAATGGTTTTATCTTCTTGCGGGTTGTCGCCTTCCCAGATAATCGCTACGTCATCACCGCGCTTAGCCAGATGACGGTCGATACAGTTGGCAGAAACGTTTAGCGTACCGTCTTCAAACCAGCGAATGTCAACATGTCCAGTGTCGAAAGAGGTGTGTTTCACTTTAGTGAATGGCTTAATCCAATCCACAATCTTACCGTGCTCGCTCCAGAATCCTTCTGGATCTTTCACAGACTGTTGGTACATGGCTAGGTAAGTGTCATTATCCGCATGGGTGTGAGATTTAATATTTTCTTTTACCGGATAAATGTGGGCTTCACTCATTACAAATTCTCCTTGTGAATACTGCAATCACCTTGATGGCGTTTAAAACGTCCAACGAGGAAATTCGTTATGTCTATAACTCTTAGTCACATAGGCAAGTTTCACAATTAGACTTTAGGATAAAGGGCTGGGGAAAAAGCTCTTTTTCGTCCCCTTGATAGGGGGGAGAACCAGTCGCTCTTGCCCCTCCCCTTTTGAAGGGGAGGTTGGGTGGGGTTACTTCATTGTGGCGGAGTGAAAGTTGGCAGTTCGCCTTGAGTCAGCCGTACAAAAACTAAAGCGGCGGAAATCGCATCTTGTAGTGCATCGTGTTTGTCTTGTATCGGCAGATCCAAATGGCGACAAATCGAATCTAAACTCAAATCGATATAGGCATTGGGTAGGTGACGTTCGAGTTTGTCGTGGTAGATCTGGCTTACTTCAATCAGGGTATTGGGCAACGGAAAGCCAAGCTGTTTGCGACAAGCAATGTCTAGAATTTTTTTGTCATAGCGGATGTGATAACCAACCAGAGGTCGGTTACCGATAAAAGCGATGAGCTGGGTGAGCGCATCCTTTTCCGATATGCCGTCGATTAAATCTTGATGACGCATGCGATGAATACGAACAGAGTTGGAATCCAGCGACTGCGGTGCTCGCAGCCTCACCTCAAAAGGCTGACTGGTGATAATACGATTATCAATGATCTTGGTGGCCGCTATGGTTACCAGTTCAGCTCTGTTTGGGTCTAAGCTGGTGGTTTCACAGTCGAGAGACACATACTCATTACCTCTGCTTGGTTCAAACAGTGATTGGTAATTCGAGTCTTTCAGTTTGTGGCGCCAATAGCGACGACTTATCCAATTCATGGCTGGCCTTAATCTTAGTCTCTGATCTGATAGTGATAACCAAGCCACTGCTTGAATTTTTTCACTACATGCAGACTGTGCCTGAGTAGATCTCGTTCGGTACGATCCAGTAGGTTAATGTCGATATTGTTACTGTTTTTCTGCTCACCACTTAACTGATTTCCCAGTTGCTGAGCAAGACGCAGTTTGAAAAATTGCTTCAATGCTTCACTCAGGTTATCACCGGTCTGCTTCTCTAAAACACGGCGTTTTACCAGTTCGCCGATGCGGTCAAAGGTATTATTCTGTTCAATCATGTGCTCTAAGCTCAATGCCCGAATCCCGTGGACAATCGGGAAAATGCCGCCTTGTTTTATGTCCAATCCGGTTTTGGAATTTTTCACATTGCCAAACAGAGTAAGAGGTACTGAGAAGTTGAGAGCAGGGCGCGTAAACTCTGTCAGAATCAGTTCTTGATCAGCCATTAAGTGACTCAAATGCGCTTTGATGGGGGCAAGCAGAGATTTATTCCCGGCAATTGCGTGCGCATCCGCCATGATGGCAATATCCATCACTTGTTCAGGTTTGGCCGAATTGACCCAACTGCTGAGCATCTTCTTCCACTGTGACTGGCTCTTCACCCATTTAGGGTTGTTGACCATGACTTTGCCCGGGCATAGTGGATAACCAAGCTGCAGCAAGGTATGAGTCAGCTCATGCATGACGTTTTCACACTGGTGCCACTCCAATCCGTCTTTGATGATTAAGGCGTTATCCTGGTCAGTTTTGAGTATCTGTTCGCCACGACCTTCCGAACCTAATACGATGAAGCAGCAGTGATCATGCAGGGCTGGTGGCACTACCAGTTCAAAGGCTTTCTCGATTATTTGCTCGTTAACCGCAGAAATCAGCTCCATGATGAAACGGGTGCGAACCCCTCGGCTGAGTAGGCTTTCAATCAGTTCTATCTGCTTGTTCGATGCCAGTGCCAGCTCTTCTACGCTCGATGCCCGTGCAATCGCCAGTGTCAGGACATGTGAGTGGGTAGAGAAGGTGCTGAGGATCTGCGTCATATCCAACAGACCCACGGCATTATTACCGTCGCACACCATCACACGTTTAACGCGATTACGCGTCATCATCACCATGGCATTAAACAGGAAATCGCCTTCATCTACGTGCATCACGGGGAAAGTCGCAATTTTGCCGACTTGCGTATCAAGAGGGTGCTCATCTAGCATCACCGCATGCAGCATGTTCGTTCGGGTGACGATGGCGTACGGGTGATGAGTGGAATCAATCAGGCGAATATCCGATTCATCCAGTTCAACCAGTGCGGCATCAACGCCGTTTTCTTTCATTTGCAGGGTGACCGCTTTTAATGATTGATCTGGGGTGACAATCATTGGCGGAGAGTAGATGGAGTTATCCACTTTGGTTAGGATGAATTCAGCAATATTTTTCTGCTGTTGCGCCGCTTCTATCAGCTCTTGTCTTTTGGCTAGGTTATTGTCGAAGTAAGCAGCAAATTGCCCGTTTGCCGAGTATAGGGAAAGAAAGACTTCCCTTGGAATCAGGTAAGAAAGCGTATCTTCGAGCGCGATGTATTGATGACGGGTATGCTCTTCAAACAGGGAGCGCACGTCAAACATGTCGTCATTGGCGTAGTGGGCGAATATCTCTTTGCCCGTTGCCGAGCGTTCTTCTACGGTACCTTTTATCAAAACGTGTAAATGGGTACTGGCCTGTCCGCTTTTTAGCAGAGTAGCCCCGAGTCGGTAATAAGCCACATCTAATGACGCACGCAGTTTTCTCTGTTGATCAGAGGTTAAACGATCAAAGGGTGGAGATTGCATGTTGAATTTATCAGGCATATACCCTTCCTGTTTAAAGGCACAGCTAAGTTGGCTGCGCAGGCAGAACTTCACCAGTGAGAAAGACCCAAATTAAGAGTGATGAAGATCCAAGCCAAGATAGAGAGATCTCAGTTAAGTGTGACAAATTTCTTTCTGCTCTCCAGACGACTTTGGTCTAATGACACCATTTTGTCGACAATGAAAGTTGTGATAGGGGAAACAGTTCGTTTAACAAAGTTCCCTTTTTCGCAGGCGAGACTCATTGCATAATGGCGGCGCTGTAGCCACTGACTCGACATTTTTCGCTCTGTTTGAGTTTGGTGTGCGTTGTGATCAGATTCCAGTGTTCGCTGGAATGACGAATAAATAGGATAAAGAATGTTTAAGCCCTCTCCCTACGGATGGATCTCCCAATACTTTTTCGGCTTTTTCTTTGCTTATGGCGTTTATCTACCATTTTGGGCGCTATGGTTTGAAGGGCAGGGCGTGCCTGCCAGCGACATCGGCATTCTAGTGGGGATTGGTTT
The DNA here is from genome assembly GCF_011064285.1 of Vibrio ziniensis. NCBI lineage: Bacteria > Pseudomonadati > Pseudomonadota > Gammaproteobacteria > Vibrionales > Vibrionaceae > Vibrio > Vibrio ziniensis. The sequence goes on along the minus strand of NZ_CP049331.1, from coordinate 2,964,952 downwards.
TGCAACCCGTTGTGTGGCGAACTTAGTTATCACGCCTCGAATTCATAAGGTGGAACATCTGTTACCCGCACTACGATGGGTGACATTTGCGTTGATGTTATTTATCGCTTTCCACTTTTTCACGGGTGGCAGTTTCTGGTTGCTGGCGCTGGCGACGATCTTATTTAATATGGTCTGTGGACCGGTATTACCTCTGTCTGATTCGGTAGCCAACCACTATGCCAAACGCAACATGCTGGATTACGGTCGTACCCGTTTGTGGGGTTCGATTGCCTTTATTGTCGGGTCTACCGTGGTGGGTTATTTGATTGTGCTATATGGCTCAGACATGATTGTCTATACCGCACTGTTCGGCATATTCGTCACTTTGCTGATCAGTTTGCGTAACCCTTCTGTCATGCCCGTGACGGAAAATCATGAGCACAAAGTTCGCCCTAAATTAACCGAATTACTTCGTGAATGGCCGGTGATTAAATTCCTGCTGCTGGTTGCTCTTATCCAAGGCAGCCATGCTGCCTACTACAGTTTTAGTTCAATCCATTGGCGTGCTGCGGGTCATTCGGAAGACATTATCGGTTACTTGTGGAGTTTAGGTGTTGTTTCTGAAATTCTGGTGTTTGCGATTAGCAAGCGAGTGTTCTCCAAATGGAATATCCGTACGCTGTTTGTTATTGCGGCACTTGGGGTCATCGCTCGCTGGGGCTTAACCGCATCAACCACTGCATTAGTCGCCTTGGTGGCGATTCAGTCTCTGCATGGCGTGACTTTCGCTTTGGCGCATATTGCGACAATTAAATATATTCAGCACGCACCGCAACACAAAATGGTGGCTCTACAGGCGCTGTACAATGCTATTCCTCTTGGCGCAGTGATTGCGATGATGACCACGCTGAGCGGCTGGGGTTATGAAAGCTGGGGCGCGGGGGTATTCTGGGGAATGGCGTTGATGGGTGTTGTTGCGTTGTTTGTTAAAGTGGAATTACTGCAATCGTCGGTGAAAGAGGTTTCTATTAATAAAGCGAAGCCTGAAGCACAAAATTAACACTCATTCATTCACCTTGTTTTTGAAAGTGCGTAGCATGCGGTTATCAGTTCTCCCGATCTAAAGAACAGTGTCTTATCGACAAGTACTTTTGTGATGTTGTTCCTCCCCTTTCGAAGGGAGATAGCATCTTTCTCCTCCCCTTTTTAAGGGGAGGTTGGGTGGGGTTTCTTTCACGGAAGTTCATCAAGCTCCGTAGGGATCTGCCCCCTCTAACTCCCCCTCATCTGAGGGGGGAGAATCAACAGCATATTGAAGAGAGATTCTAAATAGCGGGGGAATCACTCACTTTCACAGGGAATAGGGAAGTCGAATGCAGGGTTGGTTGGTGGTTCCAGTCTCACTCGCTTATTTAGGCGTGCTGTTTCTCATCGCATGGTATGGCGATCGTCAAACTCGTTGGCTCGCGAAATGGCGGCCTTGGATATACAGCCTATCGATTGCGGTTTACTGCACCTCATGGACGTTCTACGGTACAGTGGGTCAAGCTAGCCAGAACCCGTGGTCATTTCTACCGATTTATATTGCCCCTATTATTGTGTTTACCCTTGGCTGGCGAATACTGGCTCGTCTTATCCTGATCGCTAAACGGGAACACATTACCTCTATCGCGGACTTCATCGCCGCACGTTATGGAAAATCTCAAGGGTTAGCGGTTGCTGTCACTCTTATTGCGGTAGCGGGGATCCTGCCTTACATCGCGTTGCAGCTACGTGGCATCACTATGGGGCTTAATATTGTGGCTCCGGATCTCAGTACTCAACTGGGCTATCAAGACGAGAGCGTCTCCTGGTTTGTGGTGTTGGCTTTGGCGTTGTTCACCATGCTGTTTGGTACTCGCCATATTGATAATACTGAACACCACCGCGGTATGATGATGGCTATTGCCTTTGAATCCATCGTTAAGCTGGTTGCGTTTCTTGTGGTTGGTATGTTCATTCTTTACCTCGCACTGCGAGGGCAAGATGTCGCACTGTTGGATGTGGCGCGAGAAACCTATCAGGCACCAAACTGGCCGACGCTATTTGTTCACACCATTTTGACTATGATAGCCATCATCTGTCTGCCTCGTCAGTTTCATACCATGGTGGTGGAAAATGAGCGTGCACAGGACTTGCACACCGCGCGTTGGTTATTTCCTTCCTACCTCATTTTGATGGGGATTTTTGTTCTGCCTATCGCTTGGGTAGGGCAGAGCTTATTAAGCGGCACTTCGCCAGATACGTTTGTGATTAGTGTGCCGGTTGCTGTAGGTGCCAATGATATTGCTTTATTAGCATTTCTCGGCGGTACTTCCGCAGCGTCAGGCATGGTGATTGTATCCACCATCGCCTTGGCCATCATGGCATCTAACGATTTGGTGATGCCTTTACTACTTCGTCGTATGCGTTTGTCGCAGCGCAATCACCGTCACTTTTCCGGTCTGCTGGTGATTATTCGCCGCACTTTAATCTTGCTGCTGTTGCTTGGCGCATGGGGTTTTTATCTGGTTCTCGATACCATTCCGTCACTGTCGGCGATTGGTTTCTTGTCTTTCTCGGCGATTACCCAATTTGCGCCGGCATTGATTGGCGGTATGTACTGGCGAGAGGGTAATCGTAAAGGTGTTTACGTTGGTTTGCTGGTGGGTTTCACCTTGTGGCTGATTACTCTGATGAGTGCGACCAATATGTTGGCGGGCGACCATGAGAGTAACGTGCTGCTGTGGGTCATCACTCCGCCGCAGTTTCTCGGCAACATGGGGTTAGAAAGTTCGGACTGGGGCATGTTGCTCAGCGTTTCTTTAAACACGCTCTGTTATGTGGCGGTTTCCACTGCGACACGCTCAAGTCTAAGTGAGCGCTTACAGTCGGCCTCTTTTGTCGGCACGCCACTGCCGGAAAACGAAAACATCAGTTTGTATCAGAGTCGCGTCACGGTTGCGGAGCTTGAAATGCTTGCTTCGCGTTTTGTTGGGCGTCAGAGAGTGCGCGCGGCCTTTGGTCAGTATTGGGATCAGCAACGTGAAACCTTAATGCCCAATCAACAAGCGCCAGCGACCTTGATTCGTCATACCGAACGTGTACTGGCGGGGGTGTTTGGTGCTTCTTCGGCCAAGTTAGTGCTCACTTCCGCCTTGCAAGGTCGCAATATGCAGTTGGAAGAGGTGGCGACGATTGTTGATGAGGCCTCTGAGCTTTATGACTTTACCCGCGGCTTGCTTCAAGGAGCGATAGAACACATCGGTCAGGGTATTGCGGTAGTGGATAAACAACTCAGGCTAGTAGCTTGGAACCAAAGGTATTTAGAGCTGTTTGATTTCCCTCCGGGTCTGATACAAGTCGGTAGACCAATAGCGGATGTGATTCGTCATAACGCCCAGCAAGGTTTGTGTGGCCCGGGTGACCCAGAAGAGCATGTGCGTCGTCGGGTGTATCACTTAGAACAAGGAACGCGTCACACCTCTTCGCGTATTCGCCCCGACGGTCGCGTGATTGAAGTGCAAGGTAATCCTATGCCGGGCGGTGGTTTTGTCATGAGTTTTACCGATATCACGGTTTTCCGCGATGCCGAACGTACGCTGCAAGAAGCTAACGAAAACTTGGAAGAACGGGTACTAGAACGGACGCGAGAACTGGAAACGCTGAATAAAAAATTGGTGTCTGCGACGCAGCGTTCCGAGCAAGAGTCTCAATCCAAATCGCGCTTTTTAGCGGCTGTAAGCCATGATTTGATGCAACCGCTTAATGCGGCTAGGTTGTTCGCATCGTCACTCTCAGAGGTCGCGCAGGAAGAGGAATCTAAGCGTTTGTCACGCCATATTGAAAGTGCGCTTAGTGCCGCAGAAGATTTGATTGGCGATTTACTGGATATCTCCCGTTTGGAGTCTGGCAAACTCGAAGTGAATTTGCAGAGCTTTAAAGTGAATGATGTGCTTGCCAATTTAAAAGCGGAATTTGAAGCTTTGGCACGTCAGCAGGGAATTAACTTCAGTACTGTACCATCGTCACTCTATGTTCACTCTGATCCTAAGTTGCTACGCCGAGTGATTCAGAACTTTTTAACTAACGCTTTCCGTTACAACCCGAAAGGAAAAGTCGTTCTCGGGGTAAGAAGAGTGGCAGATAAAGTGCGTATCGATGTTTGGGACAACGGTATCGGCATTGAAGAAGACAAGCAGCAAGAGATCTTTGAAGAGTTCAACCGCGGTAGTCAGGTACGTTCAGACCAAGGATTAGGCTTAGGTCTTGCGATATCAAAAGGGATTGCGTTTGTGCTCGGACATGAAATTTCGATGCGTTCTTGGCCGGATCAAGGCAGTGTGTTCTCGCTAACCTTAGACAAGGCTGAAGCCGCTCAGGTGGTACCACAAAAAGCAGTAGCATTAGAAGCGGTGCATGACTTGGCTCACTTACGTGTGTTGTGTGTGGATAACGAGCAAGACATCTTAGTGGGTATGCAGACCTTGCTGGAACGTTGGGGATGTGAAGTGAAAACGGCACTGGATATCAAACAGAGTATGAAAGCTTTGGATAATCAGTGGATTCCAGATGTGATTTTCTCTGATTACCGCCTCGATAACGGTCGCACAGGTTTAGAAGTTTTGCAGCAGTGTCGTTTGCGTCTTGGCGATTGTTTCGAAGGGGTGATAGTGAGTGCCGATCGCAGCCCTGATATCTTGGAAGGGATTAAATCCAACGGCTTTAGTTTTATGGCTAAGCCCGTGAAACCACTCAAACTGCGGGCATTACTTAATCGAATTGGCTGATATATTCATTGCGGTGAAAGCAACCCCACCCAGCCTCCCCTTCGAAAGGGGAGGAGCAAAGACTTGTGACTAAGAGATAGGATACTAGCTACCCCTTTAGTGTTAACAAAAGTTACAAAAGTCTCCTTTAGTTACTTTAGTCATCTCCTCAGAAAACATGTGGCTTTAACTTGATACTCTAAAATCAATTAAAACTACAACAGTGAATCTTCGTTAGTAACAACAACTTCGATTCACATAATTAGAGGGAATGAGCTATGTTTTATGTCCATTTAGCACTGCTGTTAACGATAATATTTATTGGGATCCGGCACGGAGGGGTGGCATTTGGTCTGTTAGGTGGTTTCGGGGTCAGCGTTATGGCCTTTGTGTTCGGTGTCGCACCGGGTAAACCACCAGTTGATGTAATGCTAATTATCCTAGCGGTTGTTGCTGCTTCTGCAACATTAGAAGCGACGGGTGGTTTAAAATTACTGGTTAAATACGCTGAAAAATTAATGCGTAAGCATCCAAACCAAATCGTATTTTTAGGCCCACTTTGTACTTACACTTTGACGGTTTTGGTTGGTACAGGACATTCAGTTTATCCGCTACTACCTGTTATTTATGATGTGGCTTATGGCAAAGGTATTCGCCCTGAACGTCCAATGGCGATTGCATCCGTTGCTTCGCAAATGGGTATTACTGCAAGCCCTATTGCAGCAGCAGCGGCGGTTATGATGGCAACGGCAACGTCGAATCATGTTGATATCAACTTGGTTGATGTTCTTAGTGTGACAATTCCTGCAACGCTTATCGGTGTGCTGGTGGCTTGTACCTGGAGTTTAAAACGCGGTAAAGATTTAGATAAAGACCCTGAATTTGCTGAGCGTTGTAAAGATCCTGAGTTCGTTGCTGCGCTACAAGATAAAGAAGCGATGGGCGATGACAAAATCAGCAGCACGGCGAAGAAAGGTCTGGGTATCTTCCTTGCTGGTATCCTGACTGTTATTTTCGTCGCTATGTTTGGTAAAGATTTAAATCTGCTACCGAAAGGCGTTTCAATGTCAGTGGCGATTCAGTTCCTGATGTTGTCTGTGGGTGCCATCATTCTGGTATCGACTAAGATTCAACCGAAGAAAATTGTTAACGGTAACGTGTTTATCGCCGGTATGACTGCGGTGATCATTATTTTCGGTATTGCTTGGTTAAGTGACACTATTATCACTCACCACAAAACCTTCCTTGTGGATTCGATTCGTGATTTAGTCAGCGCACACCCATGGGCGTTTGCACTTGCTATGTTTGGTACATCAATTTTCTTGAAAAGTCAGGCGGCGGTGTTAACCATCATGTTGCCACTTGGTTTTGCTCTGGGTATTCCGCCTAAAGTACTGATTGGTGTGTTGCCTGCGTGTTATGCATACTTCTTCTTCCCATTCTACCCAAGTGACTTAGCGGCGATTACTTTTGACCGCTCAGGTACGACTCGAATTGGTAAGTATGTACTTAACCACAGTTTCATTCTGCCTGGATTTATTGGGGTATCAACCGCTACAGTGGTCGGTTACTTCATCTCGATGGCGATTAACTAATCTTCATCACTGTTCTTTTGGTTCTCCCCCTTATCAAGGGGGTGTTTGAGGGGGTGCTTTCACAGAACTTGTCACAACTGATGAAGCTTCCGTGAAATAACCCCACCCAGCCTCCCCTTGAAAAGGGGAGGAGTAAAGACTTGTGACTAAGAGGCTGGTGCCATTTCACTGATTGTTCGATATTACTCTCATCTATTCACCACTTAGCTGTGGCTGCGATCAACTTCTGTTTTGAACGTGGTTTACAATCACAGGCTTAGCATGGTAGCTAATATACTCTTCCTACTTGAAGCTGCAGCACTTTATGTTTTGGTATGGGGGCCACGTTCGTTCACCCCGATCGCATAGTATATCTATGCTCATGGGGATTCACTTACTTGCCGCCTACCTGCAACTCCAAGTAGTTTGAGCATTGCTGAAAATGCGCGAGCCTGGTGAGCAGATGAAGTTAAAAAATTATATTACCTTAAGTACCATCACAGCTTCTTCTGCCACCGTGGTAGTGGTTACTTTGGTGATCTTCTATTTATTACAAGTGTCTTACCATGATGGCTTGCGTGCGCGTGGATTAGAATTGGCACGAGTTATTGCCCATGATCCGCATGTGATTACCGCAGTTGAACAGCACAATCAAAACCCTACGATTTCTAACCTCAATGCTTATATTGAAAGCATCCGCCAGCGTACCGATGCCTCATATATTGTGGTGGTGGATAAGCAAGCTCTGCGTTTAAGTCATCCTAATACTGAACGTCTCAACAACACCTTTATTGGCGATGACATTTATCCCGCACTTCGCGACGGTGGTGAATACAGCACTTTTGCTACTGGCTCATTGGGGTTAGCAGTACGTAACTTTTCGGCTATTGAACGTAATGGCGAGGTGATTGGTGTCGTTTGTATCGGCTATCTGGCCGATAAAGTGTCATCGGTCATCTTGCATGAACGATTACAAATTGGGTTATTAATTGCCGCGGTTTATCTGCTCGGACTCTGCGGTATTAGCGCCTATCGTTATAAGTTCAAACAGACCTTTTTTGATTACGAACCGGAATTCATCGTCAACAAGTTTCGAGAATATGAACTGGTGTTTAACTCGATTCGTGATGGCATTGTGGTGGTGGATAAAAATATGCACATCACCATGATTAATGACAGTGCCTGTCAGGTGTTGTCGATGCGAGAGTTTGAGCGTCATGAGTATGTTCGCCACCCTTTGAGCCGCTATTCCTCAACCTTGAATCACTTGTTGTTAGATGGCGATAAAGTCTTTTCACAACATGAGGTTACGCTTGGTAATGTCAATCATCATGTCAATATTTATCCACTCAATATCGGTAAGGTGTTTAGTGGTTACGTGATGGCGTTCTTTGTTAATCTCACGCCTAATGAAATGGAAAAAGAACTGGCTTATCTCAGAAGTTACTCTAGTTTGCTACGCAGCAAAACCCATGAGTACTCTAACCGTCTTAATGTCCTCTCTGGTATGTTGCAAATGGAGAACTACCAACAAGCGATTGAATTTGTTCAGCAAGAGACGGATCGCTACCAATTGGTGGTTAATCGCATTGTCCGCACCATTGCCGATAGTGCGGTGGCTGGGATTCTACTCGCCAAATTTAATAAGGCGGAAGAGATGGGGGTGAAATTCACCGTTGATCAAGACAGCAGTTTAGCCATTTATGATCGCAATATTGCGGAAAAACTGGTCACAATTAACGCCAATTTGATTGATAATGCTCTGCTTGCTGCTTGGCAGAACCGTAAGCAGGTAGCGCCGCTGGTGTCGTTATATATTAGCGATAGAGGGCCACACATCATTATTGAAGTGGAAGACAGCGGTAGTGGTATTCCTCCTCATTTAGAAGACAAAATTTTAGATTTTGGCGTAAGCAGTAAACAAGGTGATGAAACTTGTGGCATTGGTTTGTATTTGGTCAATCAACTGGTGGAGTATTTAAACGGTAGTATTGATTGGGAAAGAAGTGGCAACCATACTACGGCATTTAGCGTTTATCTGGACAAAAAAGAGTGTATCTATGAGTCATGAAATTCAGAGCAACGATATTCAAGTGATGATTTTAGAAGACGATTTGCGCGCGAGTTATGCTCTGGAGTCGACCATTAATCAACAACAAGGATTTAATGTGGTTGCGGCTTGTGAAACCTGTCTTGAAGCGAGAATGCAATTTGAGCTGTTTCGACCTGATTTAGTGTTTGTTGATATTACTTTACCGGATGGCAGTGGTATTGAGCAGGTTAGACAGTGGCGAGATAAAGGCGTAGAGAGTCATTTTATTATGCTTTCAGGTATACGTGAGAGCCGCACTATTGAGAAAGCCATCCAGCTTGGAGTTCGTGATTATTTGGTCAAGCCGGTACGTATGTCACGAGTGGTGCAATCTCTACAAGACTACCAGCAGTATCGTCAAACACTGCTTAACAATAACGAAGTCGATCAGATGGATATTGACTTGCTGTTACATAAATCGTCGCTAAGCAATGTACGCCAGACACCAAAGGGCATAGATGAAGTCACACTGTCGTCACTAAAGGCTTATTTGCAGCGTGAACGTCCGAATACTTTTTCCTGTGAATTTATCGGTGAAAAAATGCATTTCAGCCGTATTACAGCAAGACGGTATCTGGAATTCCTGGAATTGGAAGGTGTGTTACGTTTAGAGTTGGATTACACCACTGGTGGGCGTCCGAGACGTTTGTATAAGCTTATTGAGTGAAGGTTCTCTCCTTGAAACGGAGAGGAGAAGGAGTCATTGGTTCTCCCCCTTATCAAGGGGGAGTTAGAGCTGTCTCTTAGTCACAAATAGATAAAGCATTTTTCTTTTGGTTCTCCCCCTCAGATGAGGGGGAGTTAGAGGGGGTTGAAGTGCACCGAACTGATTAATCACGGCAATCTTAATTAAGTGCAGTGAAAGCAACCCCACCCAGCCTCCCCTTCGAAAGGGGAGGAGAAAGAGGGTATCTCCCCTTCGAAAGGGGAGGAGCAAAGATTTGCAACTAAAAGATAGTTAAGTTGAGGAGGAGTCAGGGGTTTACACCATCTCAATTGACAAAGGCCAACCGAGATCCGTTTGACGGTTCGCTTCAAGTTCAAGCTCTGCACGTGTTAATGGATTGTCTTGCAGCCATTGCTTCTCGATAGACAGTGTCAGTTCATCCCCATCAGCAGAGATCTCGGCACTCGGTTCTAAATCCACACAACGACGGTGGCTCAGCAGTACGGCTAAACGCAAAAGGCGTAAAACGCGTTTACCGCTGGTTGCTGACAGTGCATGTTGTTCTGGTAGCGTGGTTAACTGTTCGCGGTAGCGTCTGGTTAGCTCTGCCAACAAATGCTTTTGTGCGCGAGTAAAACCCGGTAAATCGAGATTTTGCAGTAGGTAAGCGTTGTGCTCACCACCTTTTTTGAAATCAATGGATAAGCCAATTTCGTGCAGTTGCGCCGCAGTAAGCAATAACATTTCCGCTTGCGGCTCAGCAATCCACTCGTGACCACCACACTGAGCAAGTAGCTTGCTTGCAAGGTCTGAAACTTGCTGAGCATAACATTGGTCAATCTGATAACGAGTTTGGACACTATGAACAGTGCGCAAGCGAATATCGTCTTGGCGCAAGTCTTTCATCATGTCGTAGACCAAGCCTTCGCGCAGAGCGCCACCGGCCAGTGTCATAGATTCAATGTTTAACGATTCGAAAATAGCGATCAGAATCGATAAACCGCTAGGAAAAACTAACGCTCTCTCGAGAGTTAGTCCTTCGATTTCAAGCTCTTCAAGATGATTAGACTGCATAGCCTGCTTCTTGAGACGATTTAACTTAGCCAAAGTGATGACTTCATCCATCCCCTGCGCCAACATGATCTCTTGTAGAGCCTGAACTGTACCACTTGCTCCCACACACACGTCCCAACCTAACTGGGTGTATTGTTGCAAAATGGGAGCTAAGCCTTTTTTCGCTGCATCTATCGCGTTGTCAAAGTTGGTGATGTTGAGCTGACGGTCTTTAAAATGACGTTCAAGCCAAGTTACACACCCCATCTTTAAACTGGTTAACGCTTTTGCTTCAAAGCCTTCACCGATAATCACTTCGGTGCTGGCTCCGCCAATGTCCACCACTAAGCGACGCCCAAGCCCACCGGAGGTATGTGCGACGCCTTTATAGATAGTGGCAGCCTCTTCTTCACCAGAGATGACTTCAATGGTATGTCCTAGAATTTCATTCGCTTTGACTAGGAATACATTGATATTCGTCGCAGTACGCAGTGTCGCTGTACCTACGATACGAATGTTCTCTTGTGGGATGTCTTGTAAGCGTTCAGCAAACAAACTTAAACAATCCCAACCGCGTTGCATGGCTTCATGACTTAACGCGTTATTGTTATCTAAACCGGCAGCAAGACGTACTTTTCGCTTTATCTTAGCCATGGTTTGAACACTACCGTCGACATGGCGAACTATCAGCATGTGAAAGCTGTTAGAGCCTAAATCTATCGCGGCATATAACGGTGAAGAAACAGTTTGGCTCATAGATGAATTACGAATCCTTTTGCTTTTGAGGTGCGCGTGGGCGTCTTTGTGGTTTACGATTTCCGTTGTTGCGAGAACCACCTGTGTTGGTACGGCGCTGTGGTGACGATGAGCGAAGTGTTAACGGTTTCGGCAAATTCGTCAGTAGCGCTGCTGGGTCGTAATCGGACACCGGGATCGAATGTGCAATGTATTCTTCAATTGCAGTTAAGTTGATCGCGTACTCTTCACAAGCAAACGAAATCGAGTTACCGCTTGCGCCGGCACGACCAGTACGACCGATACGATGAACGTAATCTTCACAGTCATCAGGCAGATCGTAGTTAAATACGTGCGTTACTTGCGGGATATGCAGACCACGAGCTGCCACGTCTGTAGCAACAAGAATATCGACTTCACCTTGAGTAAACTGTTCCAAAATACGCTCACGTTTTTTCTGCGGAACATCACCTGTTAGCAAACCTACGCGGTGACCATCAGCAGCAAGTGCACCCCAGATGTTTTCACAACGGTGTTTGGTATTAGCAAAAATGATTGCGCGATCTGGCCAATCTTCTTCAACCAGAGTTTGTAGCAGTGCCATTTTGTGTTCGTTTGAAGGGTAGAACAGCTCTTCTTTAATGCGGTGACCTGTTTTTTGCTCAGGCTCAACCACCACATGCTCAGGGTTGTGCATGTGTTCGAATGCCAATTCTTGAACTCGGTATGACAATGTTGCCGAGAACAGCATGTTCAGACGATCTTTTGGCTCAGGCATCCGACGGAATAAGAAACGGATGTCCTTAATGAATCCCAAATCAAACATACGGTCGGCTTCATCCAGAACCACCGCTTGAATGTTGTTCAGGTTGAAAACACGTTGTTTGTAGAAATCAATGATGCGGCCAGTTGTGCCGATCAGGATATCTACACCTTCTTGAAGTTTGCCAAGCTGTTTATCGTAGCTTTCACCACCATAAGCCAGCGCAGCTTTTAGACCCGTGCTTTCAGCTAACGTGTCAGCATCGTTATAGATCTGAATCGCGAGTTCACGCGTCGGAGCCATAATAATCGCACGTGGCTGAGTAGCTTTACGGCCTTCAACTTCCGGTGTTTTCATCAAATGGTTAAAAGTCGCAGCAAGAAACGCGATGGTTTTACCAGTTCCCGTTTGGGCCTGGCCTGCAATGTCTTGGCCGGTGAGCAGTACCGGCAACGCTAATGCTTGGATAGGGGTACAATATTCGAACCCTTTTTTTTCCAATCCTTCAATGACTTGGGGATGTAAATCCAAGTTAGCGAATTTTTGCTCTGTGATATGTGTCTTTTTCATGTCTATAGAATATCAGCTTCCACTTGCATTACGGAAGTAAATACATTCCAATAGAGCATCTATTTACTGGTTAGTATGCAACCAGTTCAGAAAAAACACATTGGAGTGGAAGATGAGTGATAAAATTTTGCAGCTATCTGATGATGGTTTTGAGAACGATGTAATCAAAGCTGCAGGCCCTGTTCTAGTGGATTTTTGGGCAGAATGGTGTGGCCCTTGTAAGATGATCGCGCCTATTCTTGATGAAATCGCAGAAGAATACGAAGGTAAGCTCACTATCGGTAAACTGAATATCGACCACAACGCAGGCACACCACCTAAGTTCGGTATTCGTGGTATTCCTACGCTTCTGCTATTTAAAGATGGTGGCGTAGCAGCGACTAAAGTAGGTGCGCTGTCTAAAACTCAACTAAAAGAGTTCTTGGACGCAAATCTATAATTCGCCTTAACTTTACCGTACATAGAAATATGTACGGTTTTGTTTTTGAAAAAAACAATTTCTAGACTAGGCTAATATTTAGTGCTAGTTTATTGCACGTAAATTAAACAAGTGTTCACTTCTTGGTCAGTCCTACGACCAAATCCATCTTAACTAGAAAATAGATCCTATTTTGACTAAACAAGTATCCACCACAATGAATCTAACAGAACTGAAGAACAGACCCGTAGCTGATCTTGTCAAACTTGGTGAGAGCCTAGGCCTCGAAAACCTTGCGCGTCTAAGAAAACAAGACATTATTTTCGCTATTTTAAAAGCGCACGCCAAGAGCGGTGAAGATATCTTCGGCGACGGTGTTTTGGAAATTCTTCAAGACGGTTTTGGTTTCTTGCGTAGCGCAGATAGTTCATATCTTGCTGGCCCAGATGATATCTACGTATCTCCAAGCCAAATTCGTCGTTTTAACCTACGTACAGGTGACTCGATTGCAGGGAAAATTCGCCCGCCAAAAGAAGGTGAACGTTACTTTGCACTATTGAAAGTGAACACTGTTAACCACGATAAACCTGATAACGCGCGTAACAAAATTCTATTTGAGAACTTAACTCCACTACACGCTAATGAGCGTATGGTAATGGAGCGTGGTAATGGCTCGACAGAAGACATTACGGCACGAGTTCTTGACCTTGCTTCTCCTATCGGTAAAGGTCAACGTGGTTTGATTGTAGCTCCGCCAAAAGCGGGTAAAACTATGTTGCTACAAAACATCGCCCAAAGTATTGCTAGCAACCACCCTGAGTGTGAATTGATGGTACTTCTTATTGACGAACGTCCAGAAGAAGTTACTGAGATGCAACGCTTGGTAAAAGGTGAAGTGGTTGCTTCAACGTTTGATGAACCAGCATCTCGCCACGTTCAAGTTGCAGAAATGGTTATCGAGAAAGCAAAACGTCTTGTTGAGCACAAGAAAGACGTAGTTATCCTGCTTGACTCTATCACTCGTCTAGCGCGTGCTTACAACACGGTTGTTCCTTCATCAGGTAAAGTTCTTACTGGTGGTGTGGACGCTAACGCATTACACCGTCCAAAACGTTTCTTCGGTGCAGCTCGTAATGTAGAAGAAGGTGGTAGCTTAACTATCATCGCTACAGCGCTGGTTGATACGGGTTCTAAAATGGATGAAGTCATTTACGAAGAGTTCAAAGGTACAGGTAACATGGAACTGCACTTGAACCGTAAGATTGCAGAAAAGCGTGTTTTCCCTGCGATTGACTTCAACCGTTCAGGTACTCGTCGTGAAGAGTTGTTAACTAAGACAGACGAACTACAAAAAATGTGGATTCTGCGTAAGATCGTTCACCCAATGGGCGAAATCGACGCAATGGAATTCCTCATCGATAAGCTTGCGATGACCAAAACCAATGATGAATTCTTCGACGCAATGCGCCGTCAGTAATGAATAAACATTGATTATTTTGAAGCACCACCCATTGGGTGGTGTTTTTGTTTGCATTCTCCTCATAACCGCACGACAATTACGGGGAATGTTAACAGGAGGTTAATATGCAACAAGGACTGTTGTTTAGTTTATTCCTCTCTCTTTTATTTGCTTGGACACCAGCTTCCGCTGTTGAAGTTTCATCAACCAGCCAGCAAAAGCTGTTGCAAGATAATCAGCTACAACAGAAAGTTTCTGAGTTGGTCGATTTGGCGATAAAAGACGATATCGATGCTCTTTCGTTTGCTGTGGAACGTATCTCGTTGCCGCAACAGGAAGCTGCGCGCTTTTTATTGTTGCAGCACTTAGAGCAGCATCAAGTTTCCCTATCTGAAAACTTATTCCAATTTGTGGAAAAACAGAAAAACATTGTCCCTGTTTATCAAGTATTAGAGAAAGGACAAGGGTATGAGTTTTCCGTTCCCGCGTTCGATTACATAGCAATTGCCCACCGACTGACTAAGCAATGGAAGAAAGATCAGAGTGTGGTTAGTTTTATGCTTAAAGCGGAAGGTGGTGAGTTGAACTTGCAAGATTGGCTAACTGGTCCTGACTACTTGGTACAGCAACGTGAAGACTTACTGCTGAGTGAATTTGTTCATTTGTCTGATAAAGTTCAGCACCAACTGGTTAAACAGTTAACCGATGTGAAAGTGGTCAGTTGGTTACCTTCTTCAACGGTAATGGTCAAAATGGCACAGGTAACAGGTTATGCTCCTCTATATAAATTGTTATGGCTGATGCGTGCTGACTTTTATGTTGAGCAAGAATTAGAACGTCTCGCTCAGCGAGGAGATGATTTTTCCATCCAACAAATTATGCTGGCAGCAGATAATCCAAGATTGGCAACCAACGCATTACAGTGTTTAGTCAAGATCCCCAAACCTTTTTCTAATGAGGTGAAACAGTTCTTGGTAAAACGTTTGGAAAATTCGGCAGATGCACCGATTGTGGCACAAGCACTGGCGGAGCAGGGGTATCAACCTTGGTTGAAAGAGCTGCTTAACAATAATCGCCGGGTTGAAAGCCAAGCTATTTTACAAGTTTTAACTCCGTAACAAGTATCCTCTGTGCCCGTCAGTTGTCAGTTTGAATAAAAGAGAAACCGATAGCACATTGTTTTTGTTATACTGCGCGCAGTTTAATCATCTACAGAGCAGCTATGAGCTTTAAAAACTTACGTGATTTTCTTGAGCATCTAGAAGCGCACGGACAACTCAAACGTATTACTCATCCCATTGATCCGCATTATGAAATGACGGAAATCAGTGACCGAACCTTGCGTCAAGCAGGTCCCGCCTTACTTTTTGAAAACCCAATTGGTTACGATGTCCCTGTTCTCACCAACTTGTTTGGTACACCTGAGCGGGTGGCTATCGGTATGGGGCGCGAGAGTGTTCAAGATTTACGTGAAGTTGGAAAATTGTTGGCCTATCTGAAAGAGCCTGAACCGCCTCGTGGGTTCCGTGATGCTCTGGATAAGTTGCCCGTGTTCAAGCAAGTATTGAACATGCCTGCCAAAAGGTTACGTAAAGCACCATGTCAGGACATTATCTGGCAGGGTGATGAAGTCGACTTGGATAAGATACCTGTGATGAGTTGCTGGGCGGATGATGTAGCGCCTCTGCTCACTTGGGGTTTAACCATTACACGTGGTCCAAACAAGAAACGCCAGAATCTCGGTATCTATCGTCAACAAAAAATTGCCAAGAATAAAATCATTATGCGTTGGCTGGCTCACCGTGGTGGTGCCCTAGACTTCAGAGAGTGGATGGAAGCTAACCAAGGAGAGCGTTTTCCTGTTTCAGTCGCCTTCGGTGCAGATCCTGCCACTATCTTAGGTGCGGTAACACCTGTACCTGACACACTATCCGAATATGCGTTCGCTGGTTTACTGCGTGGCAGCAAGACCGAAGTGGTGAAATCGGTCAGTAATGATTTAGAAGTACCAGCCAGTGCTGAGATTGTATTGGAAGGCTATATCGATCCCAATGAATACGCTGATGAGGGGCCTTATGGTGACCACACGGGCTACTATAATGAAGTAGAACGTCACCATGTATTCACAGTTACGCATGTTACTATGCGCAACAAACCTATTTACCACAGTACGTACACAGGACGTCCGCCAGATGAGCCCGCCGTTCTTGGCGTGGCACTGAACGAAGTCTTTGTTCCCATTTTGCAAAAGCAGTTCCCTGAAATCGTTGATTTCTACCTGCCGCCAGAAGGTTGCTCCTACCGAATGGCCGTAGTGACAATGAAGAAGCAATATCCGGGTCACGCTAAACGGGTCATGATGGGCGTATGGTCTTTCTTGCGTCAGTTCATGTACACCAAGTACGTGGTCGTTCTCGATGAAAGTGTGAATGCACGTGATTGGAATTCTGTTACTAAAGCGATGTGCGAACATATGGATCCGATACGCGATACTCTAATGATTGAGAACACGCCTATTGACTCATTAGATTTTGCTTCGCCGGTCGCGGGTCTTGGTTCCAAAATGGGATTAGATGCAACAATAAAATGGGATGCTGAACTGGCGATGACTGCTAACGTCGAAGTCAGAACACCGCATGAGATAACAGAAGCGGATATAGAGGAGTTCAAACGTCGCCATCCGCAAATCGAAGACATCTATTTCCCACCGTCGACAGAAAATCGCATAGTGATCATTTCGATGCGTAAATATGGCAGCGGCGAATCAAAAGCGTTGTTAGACGCGGTATGGGGCTTTTTGGCAGAGTACACTGACGCCAAATTCGTCGTATTATGTGATGACGATGTGAACGCTCGTGATTGGAATGATATTATCTGGGCTATTACAACCAGAATGGATCCCGCTCGCGATACTTATAAGATTGCGGCAAACAATGGTTCCGTGTCCAAGTTAGGTTTGGACGCGACCAATAAGTTTGAAGGTGAAGTGTCACGTGAATGGGGAACACCTATTCACAAAGATCCTCAGTTGGTAGCGAAAATTGATGCCATCTGGGATGAATTAGGCATTCTATGACTTTTACTGTCCGTTTGCTGCCAAGCGAACTTCAGTTTGAAGTTGAAAAAGGGCAAACGATATTGGAAGCTGCGCTCAATCAGCAAGTTCCATTTCCTCATCGTTGCCAAGTGGGTGCATGTGCTGCGTGCCTGTGCCGAAAAGTGGAAGGGGATATCAGTTATCATCTAGAGCCTATGCTTACAGAGAAAGAGCAAGCTGAAGGATGGATATTTCCCTGCCAAGCTATAGCTGAAAGTCATTTAGTTCTTACTTTTGCAGAGTAAGCTACTTTTGCAGAGTAAGTAAGAAGGATAAACATGACCATAAAATGTAAAGTAAAGTCGATACAGTCTTTAGCCAGTAATACTTATCAGATCCTGCTTCATCCAGAACAGCCTGTATCTTTTAAAGCAGGTCAGTATCTAATGGTTGTCATGGGCGAAAAAGATAAGCGTCCATTCTCCATCGCGAGCAGCCCTTGTCGTCATGAAGGAGAACTTGAGTTACATATCGGTGCTGCTGAACATAATGCTTACGCAATTGAAGTTGTTCAACTGATGCGTAAAGCACTAGAAAAGCAAACGGATATTGAAATTGATGCTCCACACGGTGATGCATGGATAAAAGAAGACAGCGAACGACCAGTATTACTCATCGCTGGTGGTACAGGTTTTAGTTACGTTCGTTCTATTTTGGATCACTGTATTGCTCAGAACAAAGCAAACCCTATCTATTTATACTGGGGCGCTAGAGACGAAAGCCAACTTTATGCTTTGAGCGAGCTAGAGCAAATTGCCGCAGAACATAAAAATGTTC
The DNA here is from genome assembly GCF_011064285.1 of Vibrio ziniensis. Classification (NCBI taxonomy): domain Bacteria; kingdom Pseudomonadati; phylum Pseudomonadota; class Gammaproteobacteria; order Vibrionales; family Vibrionaceae; genus Vibrio; species Vibrio ziniensis. Next base: position 2,946,978 of record NZ_CP049331.1, on the reverse strand, counting down.
ATTTTATTCCAGTAGTTGAAGAAACTGGCAAAAACTGGCAAGGAAAAGTAGGTAATGTGCTGCAAGCAATCAGCGCTGATTTCGATTCTCTAGCTGATTTTGATATCTATATTGCGGGACGCTTTGAAATGGCGGGCGCTGCGAGAGAACAATTTACTCAGAATAAACAAGCACTGAGTGAAAGAATGTTCGCAGATGCATACGCATTTATATAAAAACTTTACTGAATTACAGATAAAAAAGAGGGCTAAAAGCCCTCTTTTTGTTATTTTTGCTGCTTTCTTGAACGAACGAGATGTTTTTTCTATTTTTTTCAAAAAAGCACTTGCGCCGTTTTAATTCCTCCCTATAATGCCGCCTCACTGACACGGCAGACGTCGCAAGGCTTCAGCTAGTGTTGGAAGAGGATAAGACTTCTAAAAAGAAAATTTGAAAAAGTGTTTGACACTGACAATTATCTCGCTAGAATGCACCTCCGCTTCGAGAAGAAACCTTCTTAGAAGCACCGCTCTTTAACAATTTAAACCTATCAATCTGTGTGGGCACTCGTTGATGAAAATCAATTAGAAGCTTCGGCTTCAAATTTAGATTTCAATGAACTGAGTGACCAATTTGATACTTCGGTATCGAGCACAGTCAATTCACATATCGTAAGATATGAATCAGTATTCGTTGAGTCGACAAAATCTTAAATTGAAGAGTTTGATCATGGCTCAGATTGAACGCTGGCGGCAGGCCTAACACATGCAAGTCGAGCGGCAGCACAGAGGAACTTGTTCCTTGGGTGGCGAGCGGCGGACGGGTGAGTAATGCCTAGGAAATTGCCCTGATGTGGGGGATAACTATTGGAAACGATAGCTAATACCGCATGATGCCTACGGGCCAAAGAGGGGGACCTTCGGGCCTCTCGCGTCAGGATATGCCTAGGTGGGATTAGCTAGTTGGTGAGGTAAGGGCTCACCAAGGCGACGATCCCTAGCTGGTCTGAGAGGATGATCAGCCACACTGGAACTGAGACACGGTCCAGACTCCTACGGGAGGCAGCAGTGGGGAATATTGCACAATGGGCGCAAGCCTGATGCAGCCATGCCGCGTGTGTGAAGAAGGCCTTCGGGTTGTAAAGCACTTTCAGTAGGGAGGAAGGCAGTGTCGTTAATAGCGGCATTGTTTGACGTTACCTACAGAAGAAGCACCGGCTAACTCCGTGCCAGCAGCCGCGGTAATACGGAGGGTGCGAGCGTTAATCGGAATTACTGGGCGTAAAGCGCATGCAGGTGGTTTGTTAAGTCAGATGTGAAAGCCCGGGGCTCAACCTCGGAATAGCATTTGAAACTGTCAAGCTAGAGTACTGTAGAGGGGGGTAGAATTTCAGGTGTAGCGGTGAAATGCGTAGAGATCTGAAGGAATACCGGTGGCGAAGGCGGCCCCCTGGACAGATACTGACACTCAGATGCGAAAGCGTGGGGAGCAAACAGGATTAGATACCCTGGTAGTCCACGCCGTAAACGATGTCTACTTGGAGGTTGTGGCCTTGAGCCGTGGCTTTCGGAGCTAACGCGTTAAGTAGACCGCCTGGGGAGTACGGTCGCAAGATTAAAACTCAAATGAATTGACGGGGGCCCGCACAAGCGGTGGAGCATGTGGTTTAATTCGATGCAACGCGAAGAACCTTACCTACTCTTGACATCCAGAGAAGTCGACGGAGACGTTGATGTGCCTTCGGGAACTCTGAGACAGGTGCTGCATGGCTGTCGTCAGCTCGTGTTGTGAAATGTTGGGTTAAGTCCCGCAACGAGCGCAACCCTTATCCTTGTTTGCCAGCGAGTAATGTCGGGAACTCCAGGGAGACTGCCGGTGATAAACCGGAGGAAGGTGGGGACGACGTCAAGTCATCATGGCCCTTACGAGTAGGGCTACACACGTGCTACAATGGCGCATACAGAGGGCAGCGAACTTGCGAGAGTAAGCGAATCCCAAAAAGTGCGTCGTAGTCCGGATTGGAGTCTGCAACTCGACTCCATGAAGTCGGAATCGCTAGTAATCGTGAATCAGAATGTCACGGTGAATACGTTCCCGGGCCTTGTACACACCGCCCGTCACACCATGGGAGTGGGCTGCAAAAGAAGCAGGTAGTTTAACCTTCGGGAGGACGCTTGCCACTTTGTGGTTCATGACTGGGGTGAAGTCGTAACAAGGTAGCGCTAGGGGAACCTGGCGCTGGATCACCTCCTTACGTAAAGATTCTCTTGATGAGTGTCCACACAGATTGATTAGGTTTAAGTAAGTTTAAGAGACGATACTGGGTCTGTAGCTCAGGTGGTTAGAGCGTTCGCCTGATAAGCGAGAGGTCGGTGGTTCGAGTCCACTCAGACCCACCAATATTCCTTGTGAAATTGAAGTATCGACACCTGATGGGGTTATAGCTCAGCTGGGAGAGCGCCTGCCTTGCACGCAGGAGGTCTGCGGTTCGATCCCGCATAGCTCCACCATCTTTAAGTGCATTCGATGAGTGCTTTTAAAAATGGTTTTCAATAGAAAACTTGCTCTTTAACAATTTGGAAAGCTGACAAATAACAATTTTTGATTGAATTGTTATTTATTAAAAGTTCTCAAATCCTAATTTCTCTTAATAAAGAGTGATTAGGTACCAATACACATTCAAGTGTTCTTGGGAATCTTACTTTATAAGTAAGTATTCATATTTGAGTCCGGCAAAATCGAAATGTCTCTCGCTCATTCAAATAATGAGAGACAACTAAACCTTGGTTGTTTGCCATACGCCTTTTTGTCTTCACTTTTGAAAAGTGAAAGCAAATAGAAACCTCTTGGGGTTGTATGGTTAAGTGACTAAGCGTACACGGTGGATGCCTTGGCAGTCAGAGGCGATGAAGGACGTATTAACTTGCGATAAGCGTAGATTAGGCAGTAAAAGCCACTTGAGTCTACGATTTCCGAATGGGGAAACCCACATGCATAAGCATGTATCATTAACTGAATACATAGGTTAATGAGGCGAACCGGGAGAACTGAAACATCTAAGTACCCCGAGGAAAAGAAATCAATTGAGATTCCGAAAGTAGCGGCGAGCGAAATTGGATTAGCCCTTAAGCTTTTAATGACACAGGTGAAGGCTCTGGAAAGTGCCGCGATACAGGGTGATAGCCCCGTAACCGACATGTCATTTTAAGTGAAAACGAGTAAGGCGGGACACGTGATATCCTGTTTGAATATGGGGGGACCATCCTCCAAGGCTAAATACTCCTGACTGACCGATAGTGAACCAGTACCGTGAGGGAAAGGCGAAAAGAACCCCTGTGAGGGGAGTGAAATAGAACCTGAAACCGTGTACGTACAAGCAGTAGGAGCCTCTTCGTGGGGTGACTGCGTACCTTTTGTATAATGGGTCAGCGACTTATATTCAGTGGCAAGGTTAACCGTATAGGGGAGCCGTAGGGAAACCGAGTCTTAACTGGGCGTTTAGTCTCTGGATATAGACCCGAAACCGAGTGATCTAGCCATGGGCAGGTTGAAGGTTGAGTAACATCAACTGGAGGACCGAACCGACTAATGTTGAAAAATTAGCGGATGACTTGTGGCTAGGGGTGAAAGGCCAATCAAACTCGGAGATAGCTGGTTCTCCCCGAAAGCTATTTAGGTAGCGCCTCGGACGAATACTACTGGGGGTAGAGCACTGTTAAGGCTAGGGGGTCATCCCGACTTACCAACCCTTTGCAAACTCCGAATACCAGTAAGTACTATCCGGGAGACACACGGCGGGTGCTAACGTCCGTCGTGGAGAGGGAAACAACCCAGACCGCCAGCTAAGGTCCCAAATTACTACTAAGTGGGAAACGATGTGGGAAGGCTCAGACAGCTAGGATGTTGGCTTAGAAGCAGCCATCATTTAAAGAAAGCGTAATAGCTCACTAGTCGAGTCGGCCTGCGCGGAAGATGTAACGGGGCTAAGTAGTAAACCGAAGCTGCGGCAATATCCTTTAGGATATTGGGTAGGGGAGCGTTCTGTAAGCCGTTGAAGGTGTGTTGTAAAGCATGCTGGAGGTATCAGAAGTGCGAATGCTGACATGAGTAACGATAAAGGGGGTGAAAAACCTCCTCGCCGGAAGACCAAGGGTTCCTGTCCAACGTTAATCGGGGCAGGGTGAGTCGACCCCTAAGGCGAGGCCGAAAGGCGTAGTCGATGGGAAACGGGTTAATATTCCCGTACTTCTTACAATTGCGATGGGGGGACGGAGAAGGCTAGGTGGGCCTGGCGACGGTTGTCCAGGTTCAAGTGCGTAGGCTTGAGGGTTAGGTAAATCCGGCTCTCTTTAAGGCTGAGACACGATGTCGAGCTACTACGGTAGTGAAGTCATTGATGCCATGCTTCCAGGAAAAGCCTCTAAGCTTCAGATTGTAAGGAATCGTACCCCAAACCGACACAGGTGGTCGGGTAGAGAATACCAAGGCGCTTGAGAGAACTCGGGTGAAGGAACTAGGCAAAATGGTACCGTAACTTCGGGAGAAGGTACGCTCTTGACGGTGAAGTCCCTCGCGGATGGAGCTGATGAGAGTCGCAGATACCAGGTGGCTGCAACTGTTTATTAAAAACACAGCACTGTGCAAAATCGTAAGATGACGTATACGGTGTGACGCCTGCCCGGTGCCGGAAGGTTAATTGATGGGGTTAGCGGTAACGCGAAGCTCTTGATCGAAGCCCCGGTAAACGGCGGCCGTAACTATAACGGTCCTAAGGTAGCGAAATTCCTTGTCGGGTAAGTTCCGACCTGCACGAATGGCGTAATGATGGCCACGCTGTCTCCACCCGAGACTCAGTGAAATTGAAATCGCTGTGAAGATGCAGTGTACCCGCGGCTAGACGGAAAGACCCCGTGAACCTTTACTACAGCTTGGCACTGAACATTGAACCTACATGTGTAGGATAGGTGGGAGGCTTTGAAGCGCAGACGCTAGTTTGTGTGGAGCCGTCCTTGAAATACCACCCTTGTATGTTTGATGTTCTAACTCAGACCCGTTATCCGGGTCGAGGACAGTGCCTGGTGGGTAGTTTGACTGGGGCGGTCTCCTCCCAAAGAGTAACGGAGGAGCACGAAGGTGGGCTAAACACGGTTGGACATCGTGTGGTTAGTGCAATGGCATAAGCCCGCTTGACTGCGAGAATGACAATTCGAGCAGGTGCGAAAGCAGGTCATAGTGATCCGGTGGTTCTGAATGGAAGGGCCATCGCTCAACGGATAAAAGGTACTCCGGGGATAACAGGCTGATACCGCCCAAGAGTTCATATCGACGGCGGTGTTTGGCACCTCGATGTCGGCTCATCACATCCTGGGGCTGAAGTCGGTCCCAAGGGTATGGCTGTTCGCCATTTAAAGTGGTACGCGAGCTGGGTTTAGAACGTCGTGAGACAGTTCGGTCCCTATCTGCCGTGGGCGTTGGAGAATTGAAGGGGGCTGCTCCTAGTACGAGAGGACCGGAGTGGACGAACCTCTGGTGTTCGGGTTGTTACGCCAGTAGCATTGCCCGGTAGCTAAGTTCGGAATTGATAACCGCTGAAAGCATCTAAGCGGGAAGCAAGCCCTGAGATGAGTTCTCCCTGGCACTTTAAGTGTCCTAAAGGGTTGTTCGAGACTAGAACGTTGATAGGCAGGGTGTGTAAGTGCTGTGAGGCATTGAGCTAACCTGTACTAATTGCCCGTGAGGCTTAACCATACAACACCCAAGGGGTTTTGATGGACTCAAAGCAAGAGCAGAATTGAATGTGTAGAGAACACTAAACAGCTTTCCGATTTGTTGGTTTCCACTTTTTTATAAAAAGTGAAATCAAAAACAGAATTTGCTTGGCGACCATAGCGATTTGGACCCACCTGATTCCATGCCGAACTCAGAAGTGAAACGAATTAGCGCCGATGGTAGTGTGGGGTCTCCCCATGTGAGAGTAGGACATCGCCAGGCTTTAATTTCTGCTTCTTCCAATAGGAAGAAGTCACCATAAAGTTTTAATAAAACTTAGAATTTTATGTTGACTTTCAAAGCATGAAGCGTAATATACGCGCACCTGCCCAGGTGCTAAGGCACTGAAAGCAAAGCTCTTTAACAATTTAAACCTATCAATCTGTGTGGGCACTCGTTGATGAAAATCAAATTAGAAACTTCGGTTTCAAATTAGGTTTCAATGAACTGAGTGACCAATTGAATCGTAAGATTCAGCACAGTCAATTCAACATTACTTAGCTTTTTATTAAGCAAAAGAATGTAATCAGTATTCATTGAGCCGACAAAATCTTAAATTGAAGAGTTTGATCATGGCTCAGATTGAACGCTGGCGGCAGGCCTAACACATGCAAGTCGAGCGGCAGCACAGAGGAACTTGTTCCTTGGGTGGCGAGCGGCGGACGGGTGAGTAATGCCTAGGAAATTGCCCTGATGTGGGGGATAACTATTGGAAACGATAGCTAATACCGCATGATGCCTACGGGCCAAAGAGGGGGACCTTCGGGCCTCTCGCGTCAGGATATGCCTAGGTGGGATTAGCTAGTTGGTGAGGTAAGGGCTCACCAAGGCGACGATCCCTAGCTGGTCTGAGAGGATGATCAGCCACACTGGAACTGAGACACGGTCCAGACTCCTACGGGAGGCAGCAGTGGGGAATATTGCACAATGGGCGCAAGCCTGATGCAGCCATGCCGCGTGTGTGAAGAAGGCCTTCGGGTTGTAAAGCACTTTCAGTAGGGAGGAAGGCAGTGTCGTTAATAGCGGCATTGTTTGACGTTACCTACAGAAGAAGCACCGGCTAACTCCGTGCCAGCAGCCGCGGTAATACGGAGGGTGCGAGCGTTAATCGGAATTACTGGGCGTAAAGCGCATGCAGGTGGTTTGTTAAGTCAGATGTGAAAGCCCGGGGCTCAACCTCGGAATAGCATTTGAAACTGTCAAGCTAGAGTACTGTAGAGGGGGGTAGAATTTCAGGTGTAGCGGTGAAATGCGTAGAGATCTGAAGGAATACCGGTGGCGAAGGCGGCCCCCTGGACAGATACTGACACTCAGATGCGAAAGCGTGGGGAGCAAACAGGATTAGATACCCTGGTAGTCCACGCCGTAAACGATGTCTACTTGGAGGTTGTGGCCTTGAGCCGTGGCTTTCGGAGCTAACGCGTTAAGTAGACCGCCTGGGGAGTACGGTCGCAAGATTAAAACTCAAATGAATTGACGGGGGCCCGCACAAGCGGTGGAGCATGTGGTTTAATTCGATGCAACGCGAAGAACCTTACCTACTCTTGACATCCAGAGAAGTCGACGGAGACGTTGATGTGCCTTCGGGAACTCTGAGACAGGTGCTGCATGGCTGTCGTCAGCTCGTGTTGTGAAATGTTGGGTTAAGTCCCGCAACGAGCGCAACCCTTATCCTTGTTTGCCAGCGAGTAATGTCGGGAACTCCAGGGAGACTGCCGGTGATAAACCGGAGGAAGGTGGGGACGACGTCAAGTCATCATGGCCCTTACGAGTAGGGCTACACACGTGCTACAATGGCGCATACAGAGGGCAGCGAACTTGCGAGAGTAAGCGAATCCCAAAAAGTGCGTCGTAGTCCGGATTGGAGTCTGCAACTCGACTCCATGAAGTCGGAATCGCTAGTAATCGTGAATCAGAATGTCACGGTGAATACGTTCCCGGGCCTTGTACACACCGCCCGTCACACCATGGGAGTGGGCTGCAAAAGAAGCAGGTAGTTTAACCTTCGGGAGGACGCTTGCCACTTTGTGGTTCATGACTGGGGTGAAGTCGTAACAAGGTAGCGCTAGGGGAACCTGGCGCTGGATCACCTCCTTACGTAAAGATTCTCTTGATGAGTGTCCACACAGATTGATTAGGTTTAGAAAGTAAGAGTATCTTAGTGTCCCGTTCGTCTAGAGGCCTAGGACACCGCCCTTTCACGGCGGTAACAGGGGTTCGACTCCCCTACGGGATACCAATTCCACTTCTTTTTCGTAAAGAAAGGGAATAAAAGGGGGTCGTTAGCTCAGTTGGTAGAGCAGTTGACTTTTAATCAATTGGTCGCAGGTTCGAATCCTGCACGACCCACCATTCTTCTCCACGAAGAATTCAAACTTATGTGGGCGATTAGCTCAGTTGGGAGAGCACCTGCCTTACAAGCAGGGGGTCACTGGTTCGAACCCGGTATCGCCCACCACTCTTTAAGCATTTTTGGATAATGAAATCCAAACCACTTCAATAAAAGGTATGTGGTTCGGACTTTTGACGACGAGAATCCTTAAAAAGTGTTTTAGATGACACTTTGCTCTTTAACAATTTGGAAAGCTGACAAATAACAATTTTTGATTGAATTGTTATTTATTAAAAGTTCTCAAATCCTAGATGATTTCTTTTTATGAAGAGATGATTTAGGTACCAATACACATTCAAGTGTTCTTGGGAATCTTACTTTATAAGTAAGTATTCATATTTGAGTCCGGCAAAATCGAAATGTCTCTCGCTCATTCAAATAATGAGAGACAACTAAACCTTGGTTGTTTGCCATACGAAAGACCTCTTGGGGTTGTATGGTTAAGTGACTAAGCGTACACGGTGGATGCCTTGGCAGTCAGAGGCGATGAAGGACGTATTAACTTGCGATAAGCGTAGATTAGGCAGTAAAAGCCACTTGAGTCTACGATTTCCGAATGGGGAAACCCACATGCATAAGCATGTATCATTAACTGAATACATAGGTTAATGAGGCGAACCGGGAGAACTGAAACATCTAAGTACCCCGAGGAAAAGAAATCAATTGAGATTCCGAAAGTAGCGGCGAGCGAAATTGGATTAGCCCTTAAGCTTTTAATGACACAGGTGAAGGCTCTGGAAAGTGCCGCGATACAGGGTGATAGCCCCGTAACCGACATGTCATTTTAAGTGAAAACGAGTAAGGCGGGACACGTGATATCCTGTTTGAATATGGGGGGACCATCCTCCAAGGCTAAATACTCCTGACTGACCGATAGTGAACCAGTACCGTGAGGGAAAGGCGAAAAGAACCCCTGTGAGGGGAGTGAAATAGAACCTGAAACCGTGTACGTACAAGCAGTAGGAGCCTCTTCGTGGGGTGACTGCGTACCTTTTGTATAATGGGTCAGCGACTTATATTCAGTGGCAAGGTTAACCGTATAGGGGAGCCGTAGGGAAACCGAGTCTTAACTGGGCGTTTAGTCTCTGGATATAGACCCGAAACCGAGTGATCTAGCCATGGGCAGGTTGAAGGTTGAGTAACATCAACTGGAGGACCGAACCGACTAATGTTGAAAAATTAGCGGATGACTTGTGGCTAGGGGTGAAAGGCCAATCAAACTCGGAGATAGCTGGTTCTCCCCGAAAGCTATTTAGGTAGCGCCTCGGACGAATACTACTGGGGGTAGAGCACTGTTAAGGCTAGGGGGTCATCCCGACTTACCAACCCTTTGCAAACTCCGAATACCAGTAAGTACTATCCGGGAGACACACGGCGGGTGCTAACGTCCGTCGTGGAGAGGGAAACAACCCAGACCGCCAGCTAAGGTCCCAAATTACTACTAAGTGGGAAACGATGTGGGAAGGCTCAGACAGCTAGGATGTTGGCTTAGAAGCAGCCATCATTTAAAGAAAGCGTAATAGCTCACTAGTCGAGTCGGCCTGCGCGGAAGATGTAACGGGGCTAAGTAGTAAACCGAAGCTGCGGCAATATCCTTTAGGATATTGGGTAGGGGAGCGTTCTGTAAGCCGTTGAAGGTGTGTTGTAAAGCATGCTGGAGGTATCAGAAGTGCGAATGCTGACATGAGTAACGATAAAGGGGGTGAAAAACCTCCTCGCCGGAAGACCAAGGGTTCCTGTCCAACGTTAATCGGGGCAGGGTGAGTCGACCCCTAAGGCGAGGCCGAAAGGCGTAGTCGATGGGAAACGGGTTAATATTCCCGTACTTCTTACAATTGCGATGGGGGGACGGAGAAGGCTAGGTGGGCCTGGCGACGGTTGTCCAGGTTCAAGTGCGTAGGCTTGAGGGTTAGGTAAATCCGGCTCTCTTTAAGGCTGAGACACGATGTCGAGCTACTACGGTAGTGAAGTCATTGATGCCATGCTTCCAGGAAAAGCCTCTAAGCTTCAGATTGTAAGGAATCGTACCCCAAACCGACACAGGTGGTCGGGTAGAGAATACCAAGGCGCTTGAGAGAACTCGGGTGAAGGAACTAGGCAAAATGGTACCGTAACTTCGGGAGAAGGTACGCTCTTGACGGTGAAGTCCCTCGCGGATGGAGCTGATGAGAGTCGCAGATACCAGGTGGCTGCAACTGTTTATTAAAAACACAGCACTGTGCAAAATCGTAAGATGACGTATACGGTGTGACGCCTGCCCGGTGCCGGAAGGTTAATTGATGGGGTTAGCGGTAACGCGAAGCTCTTGATCGAAGCCCCGGTAAACGGCGGCCGTAACTATAACGGTCCTAAGGTAGCGAAATTCCTTGTCGGGTAAGTTCCGACCTGCACGAATGGCGTAATGATGGCCACGCTGTCTCCACCCGAGACTCAGTGAAATTGAAATCGCTGTGAAGATGCAGTGTACCCGCGGCTAGACGGAAAGACCCCGTGAACCTTTACTACAGCTTGGCACTGAACATTGAACCTACATGTGTAGGATAGGTGGGAGGCTTTGAAGCGCAGACGCTAGTTTGTGTGGAGCCGTCCTTGAAATACCACCCTTGTATGTTTGATGTTCTAACTCAGACCCGTTATCCGGGTCGAGGACAGTGCCTGGTGGGTAGTTTGACTGGGGCGGTCTCCTCCCAAAGAGTAACGGAGGAGCACGAAGGTGGGCTAAACACGGTTGGACATCGTGTGGTTAGTGCAATGGCATAAGCCCGCTTGACTGCGAGAATGACAATTCGAGCAGGTGCGAAAGCAGGTCATAGTGATCCGGTGGTTCTGAATGGAAGGGCCATCGCTCAACGGATAAAAGGTACTCCGGGGATAACAGGCTGATACCGCCCAAGAGTTCATATCGACGGCGGTGTTTGGCACCTCGATGTCGGCTCATCACATCCTGGGGCTGAAGTCGGTCCCAAGGGTATGGCTGTTCGCCATTTAAAGTGGTACGCGAGCTGGGTTTAGAACGTCGTGAGACAGTTCGGTCCCTATCTGCCGTGGGCGTTGGAGAATTGAAGGGGGCTGCTCCTAGTACGAGAGGACCGGAGTGGACGAACCTCTGGTGTTCGGGTTGTTACGCCAGTAGCATTGCCCGGTAGCTAAGTTCGGAATTGATAACCGCTGAAAGCATCTAAGCGGGAAGCAAGCCCTGAGATGAGTTCTCCCTGGCACTTTAAGTGTCCTAAAGGGTTGTTCGAGACTAGAACGTTGATAGGCAGGGTGTGTAAGTGCTGTGAGGCATTGAGCTAACCTGTACTAATTGCCCGTGAGGCTTAACCATACAACACCCAAGGGGTTTTGATGGACTCAAAGCAAGAGCAGAATTGAATGTGTAGAGAACACTAAACAGCTTTCCGATTTGTTGGTTTCCACTTTTTTATAAAAAGTGAAATCAAAAACAGAATTTGCTTGGCGACCATAGCGATTTGGACCCACCTGATTCCATGCCGAACTCAGAAGTGAAACGAATTAGCGCCGATGGTAGTGTGGGGTCTCCCCATGTGAGAGTAGGACATCGCCAGGCTTTATTACTTGTGTTCAGATTGATAAATCTGAAGGCAAACAAAGAAAAGACTTAATAGTCTGACCAATGCGGAGCGGTAGTTCAGTTGGTTAGAATACCGGCCTGTCACGCCGGGGGTCGCGGGTTCGAGTCCCGTCCGCTCCGCCACTTATTTCGAAGCCTCGTCAGAAATGACGGGGCTTTTTTGCTGTCTATAGCAAAGTGACCAATGCGGAGCGGTAGTTCAGTTGGTTGCTCTTTGTTTAAGAGCGGCCGGCCTGTCTCGCCGGGGGATGCGCTCACGTATAGTGAATAGGGAGTCCCGTCCGTTCCGCCACCCGTTCTTTAAAATAGACAGCGAAGCCTCGTCAGAAATGACGGGGCTTTTTTGCGTCTATAGCAAAGTGACCAATGCGGAGCGGTAGTTCAGTTGGTTGCTCTTTGTTTAAGAGCGGCCGGCCTGTCTCGCCGGGGCGCGCGCTCACGCATGGTGGATAGGGAGTCCCGTCCGCTCCGCCACTTGTTCTTTAAAATAGACAGCGAAGCCTCGTCAGAAATGACGGGGCTTTTTTGCGTCTATAACAAAGTGACCAATGCGGAGCGGTAGTTCAGTTGGTTGCTCTTTGTTTAATACCATTCGCTGCTCGCTGATGCTCAATCTGATCATATTTTTATCTAGGATGGTATAAAAGGGGAGTTGAAATGGCACTACCCTATGACGGGATTGGAATGCTTTACCATAAATGAAGGTTTTGGGCTGCTAGCCAAGCATAAAAAAACCGACGCGGTTGCGTCGGTGAGTATTGATGTAGAGTTTTTACAGTATTTGTTTTAATACTCTGTCTGCTTTCACGCGAGTGATCTTGCGGACTAAGCGTTGTACAACGTCTGGGTAGTCTTCAAGTTTTTGAATTTGTCGGTATGTGCAGACTAATTGCGTATATTGCAGAATATTTTCAAGCTCTTTATCAAATTGCTCCGCCAAGTGATGATGGTCATCTTTGACTAACAGAGCATTTTCTAAATCAAGTTTCCAAGCTCTAGGGTTTAAGTTATTACCCGTTAATAGCATGTAGCGTTTATCTATCCAGATACCCTTTAGATGGAAGCTATTATCGTCATGTTTCCACAGGTGGATTGATAGTTTGCGACTCGCAATGTTCGCCTCGTTAGCTTTTGCAAATCGGCGCAGATTGATTTCATACAAGTATGGTAGGCCGCCTATGGTTTTGAAATCTTCTTCCGGTGAAATATAGAAGTCGTTAGCGGTTTTATCACCAATGATAATGTGTACTTTTACCCCGCGCTTTAGCGCTTTTTTCACTTCTTTCGCAACACTATTCGGGAAGTTAAAATATGGAGTACAAATATAAATTTCGTCTTTCGCTTGTGCTAGAAGCTGAACGATATATTGGTTTAGGCGGTTACGTCGTTTGCCTAACCCCACTAGTGGCGCTATCCCGATTTGGTCTTGCGGTATATTGTCTGGAGTAAACTTATAGCTCGCTTGTGCTAACGATGATCTAAATTGGCGGATATCTGTTTTGATATCTTTGGTTGTTGGTTTGTCCTGTGCACTTAGGTCATTAACTGCGGGATGCGCTAGCATCTCTTCTTGAACAAACGTGACCATGCTGTCTGCCAACGCGGCATTCTCAATGGCATGATAGCGGTCAAAGCGGTAACGCTCTTTGTAATGAAGGTAAACATTGTTTAAGCTTGCGCCGCTGTATATAACAGTATCGTCAATCACAAAACCTTTCAGGTGTAATACACCAAACACCTCACGTCCACGAACTGGGATGCCATAAATTGGAATCTGGTGCTTATAGTCTTGGTTAAATTTCTTATATACCGCAGCATTGCCTTCAGAGGCTGCTTTTCCGATCAACCCACGTTGTGCTCGGTGCCAATCGACGCAAATATTGATTTCTAACCCAGGATTACGCTGTTTAGCTTCAAAAAGCTCTGTAAGAATCTCGCGTCCAGCTTCATCATCTTCTAAATACAGTGCAACAAGGTAAATACGTTTACTTGCATTGCGAATCGACTCAATTAAACGAGTTCTAAATTCTGCGGCAGAAAAGAGGATGGTAAACTTATTCGGATCTTGCGCAATAGTCGGCAGCTGGTCGAATGGGTTTCTACGAGCAATCATTTTTGAGGTATTACCTTACATATGTGCAAATGTGCGAACTGAGAATGATACCAAACTAGTCAAACAAAAGGCTAGAAAAGCTGATTAATCTTCATCTTGTACGGTAAAAAATTGCATTGGAATGAGATCTTTACCACTTTGACTATATCTAAGAAATAAAGTTTTCAGATCGTTCGGCAATTTTTCGCTACTAATTTCTCTAAATTGAGCTTTTTCATAGAAGTGTTGCAGGTGAGAGTAGGAAAAACAAAAGTCATTTTCCTGAAGAATCTCATTTTGGCAATACTCAAGCAGCAGTGAACCCAATCCTATTCCTCTTTTAGATTCATTGACAGCCATTCCTGTAAGTAATCGGTAGTTGGAAACCGGTCTAAATCGAACAACGGCCACCATTGTCAACTCATCATAAGCAGCAATAGTCAATTCATCACTCTTGGGTTTGGTTCCTGGGTAGTGTTGTTTATAGAATCGTTTGAGAAGAGGAAGTTTTATTGGATCTAAGTGTTCAAACTTGAGCGTAGGCATTTATGTCTTATCATGGCATCTGTTGTAGAATGTCCAAAGTTTAGTTTATCTGAAGAGTCCCATGCAATTACATAGCCCTCTGCAAATACATCACGATGCGAATTTAGCGCCTTACCACACATTTGGCATTGAACAGGTATGCCATTCGCTGGTGAACGTTGAAACGGTTGATGATCTGAAAGACGTATACCGTTCTAAAGAACTTCAAACTTTACCGAAATTAATGTTAGGTAAGGGGAGCAATATACTTTTCACTGAAACCTACCAAGGTTTGGTCATGGTGAATCGTATGCTTGGTATTCAACACACTCAAGATGAAATGTTTCATTATTTGCATGTTGAGGGCGGTGAAGACTGGCCTGAGTTGGTTGCATGGAGCATTAGCCAGAATATATCTGGGCTCGAAAACTTAGCTTTGATTCCGGGATGTGCAGGCTCTGCACCCATCCAGAACATTGGTGCTTATGGTTTAGAATTCCAGGATGTGTGTGAATACGTTGATTATCTTTGCCTTGAATCATTAGAAGTTAAGCGCCTTACAAAAGAGCAATGTGTTTTTGGCTACCGAAATTCTATCTTCAAAAATGAGTTGTATGGTAAAGCGATTGTTGTCGCTGTTGGTCTTAAACTCACTAAAGATTGGCAACCAAACATTCACTATGGTCCACTTAAGGAATTAGGGGATAACTGTACGGCAAGACAAATCTTTGAGCGTGTGAGTCAGATCCGAACTGAAAAGTTGCCAGATCCTGCTGTTATCGGAAATGCAGGAAGCTTTTTCAAAAACCCGGTCGTTGTTGAGCAACACTTTGAAATGTTGAAGGCTTTCTTTCCCGATATCGTAGCTTATCCAGTGGAAGAGGGTATGAAGTTAGCGGCTGGCTGGTTAATTGAACATGCAGGCCTTAAAGGAAAGGTTCATGGTGGCGCTCAGGTTCACCCAAATCAAGCATTGGTGTTGATTAATAAATCCAATGCAACTGCGCAGGATGTCGTTGAATTGGCCGGTATAGTTCGTAACAAAGTCTTAGAAACCTACGGCGTGCTACTCGAGCATGAAGTGCGTTTTATGGGACGGGACAGAGAAACCTATTTAACGACTTTAATGGGAGATCTGTGAGTGAAAAATCCAGATGTAAAGTTAAAGTTACTAAGCAAACTCTCTGATGGCTCTTTCCATTCAGGAGAGTCACTTGGTGAAGAATTAGGTATGTCTCGCGCTGCGATCAGTAAACATATCAAAGGAATTCAGGAGTGGGGCGTTGATATTTTCCGTGTTCAAGGGAAAGGTTATCAGCTATCGCAACCTTTGATAATGTTAGATGAAGCCTTGATTCAATCTAAGGTTAACAATCCGGTCGAGCTTCATCCTGTGATTGGTTCGACTAACCAATATTTGATGGATAATACAGCGAAGTTGCCGTCTGGTACTGTGTGTATTGCCGAATATCAGGAGAATGGGCGAGGCCGGCGTGGACGTCATTGGGTATCTCCATTCGGTGCTAACCTCTATCTTTCAATGTATTGGCGCTTAGAAGCGGGTATGGCCGCTGCTATGGGGCTAAGCCTGGTTGTTGGTGTCGCTATGGTTGAGGCGCTCGAGAACATGGGATTGGACGGCGTCAAGTTGAAGTGGCCAAACGATCTTTATTACCAAGACAGAAAACTTGCTGGCATATTAGTTGAAATGTCAGGTCAGGCTGGCGGTGCTGCGCATTTGGTTATTGGTATGGGCATGAACTTAGCGATGCAAGATCGAGATTCAGCCATCGATCAGCCGTGGGCAAGTTTGTCACAGGTGATCGGTACTGATCATATTGATCGTAACGTTTTGGCGGCAGAGTTTATTAACACCCTCGATGCCGCTTTAAAGCATTACGAGGTGCACGGTATGCAAAACTTCGTTGAACGCTGGAATCGCTTAGATAACTTTATTGGGCGCAAAGTGAAGCTGATTATGGGAGCCAATGAAATTACCGGTATAGAGCGCGGTATTGATGCTCAGGGCGGTGTATTGCTGGAAACTGAAGAAGGCTTGAAAAGCTTTATTGGCGGTGAGATTTCGCTGCGTAAAAGCGAGTAGTGAAGAGTTCCGGGTTCTCCCCCTCAGATGAGGGCCAATTTATTTGACAACTATAGTTAGAGGGGGTTGAAATCTACTGAACTTATTAATTATTGCAGTATTAATTAAGTGCAGTGAAAGTACCCCCACCCAACCTCCCCTTCGAAAGGGGAGGAGCAAAGACTTGTGACTAAGAGACAGTCATCTGAGGGGGAGAACTAAGTTCAATGTCCGCCATCACTTCCTAAGCAGTATCTCTTCAACCGTATGATTTAACCCTTTGCGTAGAATCAACTGGGCTCTACCTTTGGTTGGCAGGATATTACCTTGCAGGTTCTTACCGTTAATCGAATACCAAATTTGCTGTGCCTTCGCGATCGCTTCTTCTTCGCTTAACGATGTGTAATGGCTGAAATAAGAGCCAGGCTCTTTGAACGCACTGTCTCTGAACTTCATAAAACGTTCGATGTACCATTTTTCGATCATCTGGCTATCAGCATCAACGTAGATGGAAAAGTCGAGAAAATCGGAGATAAACACGCGATGAGGGTCATGTGGATAATCCATACCACTTTGCAGAACGTTTAACCCTTCAATGATCAATACATCCGGGCGATCGACCACTTTTTTCTGTTCAGTGATGTCATAAGTCACATGTGAGTAAACAGGAGCTTCGACGTTCGGCATGCCGGCCTTAACGTCTGAGACAAATTGAACAAGACTGCGCATATCATAGGATTCTGGAAAACCTTTCTTATGCATGATACCTCTCTCTTCCAACACTCTGTTTGGATGAAGAAAGCCATCAGTGGTAACCAGTTCAACTTTTGAGTGGTTGTCAAAACGAGAAAGCAATGCTCTCAATAATCGTGCTGTAGTACTTTTCCCTACCGCAACACTACCTGCTATACCAATGATAAAAGGCGGTGCACTCTCCTTGTTGCCAAGGAACTGATTGAGCACGCCATTACGACTCTGCCTTGCCGCAACATACAAATTGAGAAGACGAGCGAGGGGGAGATAGATCTCTACCGTCTCTTTTATTGTCAAATTCTCATTGATGCCTTGCAGCTCTTGCAGATCACTTTCTGATAGCGTCATTGGCACTGAGTTGCGAAGCTCAGACCATTGTTGGCGATCAAAAGACAAATATGGGGTCATAGCATGCTCAATTGTCGAAATTAGAGTAAGACCAGCGAACATACAATATGGTAGCAACAATGCAAATGGGAAAGATGGAATATTTCGTGTTTGGGCGTAAATTAGCTTGAAAAATCATCGAATAAACAAAAGTACGCGAAAATTTGCATTTTTTTGCTCATAAGTATTGCAAGCCAATAAATCATTCACTAGAATGCGCTCCACTTATGCCGACTTAGCTCAGTAGGTAGAGCAACTGACTTGTAATCAGTAGGTCACCAGTTCGATTCCGGTAGTCGGCACCATTTCTCCTTTATGAGAGAGATGGCGTAAAAATTTGGAGGGGTTCCCGAGTGGCCAAAGGGAGCAGACTGTAAATCTGCCGGCTCCGCCTTCGATGGTTCGAATCCGTCCCCCTCCACCATATTATTAGGAAATAGCTCTCAGAGTTACGTGTTGCGGGCATCGTATAATGGCTATTACCTCAGCCTTCCAAGCTGATGATGCGGGTTCGATTCCCGCTGCCCGCTCCACTCCATTTAAGAGTGCTGATATAGCTCAGATGGTAGAGCGCATCCTTGGTAAGGATGAGGTCGGCAGTTCGATTCTGCCTATCAGCACCAGCTCTAAGCAAAGTTTTCCTTTTGATATATACTTTTTACTACCAAATTTTTGGTTGCGTGGTCATTTATAAAGCCACTTAAATCCGTACCTAGAGGGACAACTCATGTCTAAAGAAAAATTTGAACGTACGAAACCGCACGTAAACGTTGGTACTATCGGCCACGTTGACCACGGTAAAACAACTCTAACAGCAGCTATCTGTACTACTCTTTCAAAAGTATACGGTGGTAAAGCTCGTGACTTCGCATCAATCGATAACGCTCCAGAAGAGCGTGAGCGTGGTATCACAATCTCTACTTCACACGTAGAGTACGATACACCAGCTCGTCACTACGCACACGTAGACTGCCCAGGACACGCTGACTATGTTAAAAACATGATCACAGGTGCTGCGCAAATGGACGGTGGTATCCTAGTTGTTGCTGCAACAGATGGTCCAATGCCACAAACTCGTGAGCACATCCTACTAGGCCGTCAGGTTGGTATCCCTTACATCATCGTATTCATGAACAAATGTGACATGGTTGACGATGAAGAGCTACTAGAACTAGTAGAAATGGAAGTTCGTGAACTTCTATCTGAGTACGATTTCCCAGGTGATGACCTACCAGTTATCCAAGGTTCAGCACTAGGTGCGCTAAACGGCGAACCACAGTGGGAAGAGAAAATCATTGAGCTTGCAAAAGCACTTGATGAGTACATTCCAGAGCCAGAGCGTGCAGTAGACATGCCGTTCCTAATGCCAATCGAAGACGTATTCTCAATCCAAGGTCGTGGTACAGTAGTAACTGGCCGTATCGAGCGCGGTATCC
Organism: Vibrio ziniensis; assembly: GCF_011064285.1. Classification (NCBI taxonomy): domain Bacteria; kingdom Pseudomonadati; phylum Pseudomonadota; class Gammaproteobacteria; order Vibrionales; family Vibrionaceae; genus Vibrio; species Vibrio ziniensis. The sequence continues at coordinate 2,927,967 of NZ_CP049331.1, read as the reverse complement.
TGAAAGTTGGTGATGAAGTTGCAATCGTTGGTATCCACGACACAACTACAACAACTTGTACAGGTGTTGAGATGTTCCGTAAGCTTCTAGACGAAGGTCGTGCGGGTGAGAACGTTGGTGCACTACTACGTGGTACTAAGCGTGATGACGTAGAACGTGGCCAAGTACTAGCTAAGCCTGGTTCAATCACACCACACACTAAGTTCGAATCAGAAGTATACGTACTTTCTAAAGACGAAGGCGGCCGTCATACTCCGTTCTTTAAAGGCTACCGTCCACAGTTCTACTTCCGTACAACTGACGTAACTGGTGATATCTCTCTACCAGAAGGCGTGGAAATGGTAATGCCAGGCGACAACATCAAGATGACTGTTGATCTAATCGCGCCAATCGCGATGGACGAAGGTCTACGTTTCGCGATCCGCGAAGGTGGCCGTACAGTTGGTGCTGGTGTTGTAGCTAAAATCTTTGAATAAGATTTGACGTGACACTACTAAAAAGGGCATCATTTGATGCCCTTTTTATGCGCTGTATTAAGCATTAGCTAGTTTTTTATACAAGCGAGTGTGAAAACAGGACTATTTGTTAAAGAAATTAGCTTTTTATCTCTTTAACAAATAAAAAGGTACATCAAAAAGAGTACATCGAGGTTTTTCCTTGATGTTATGGATTTGCCCTGCAGCAGCGGGGTTGTTGTCGTCTATAGTAAGACTTGTGTGACAGGTTGGTTTATGAAAGCAAATGCTGAAGCTCCTGATAGCTCAAACGCAGCAGATACATTGAAGTGGATTGTCACTTTTGCTCTGCTAGCTGCCGCTGTTGTGGGTAATTACCTGTATGGTGAATTGTCTGTAGTGATTCGCGCTGCAGGTGTAATCGTGTTAATTGCTGCCGCGCTAGGCGTTGCTGCAATCACATCAAAAGGCAAGGCCGCAATTAGTTTTGCACGTGAATCACGAATGGAAGTTCGTAAAGTTGTTTGGCCTACACGCCAAGAAACGATGCAAACAACACTGATTGTGTTAGCGGTAAGTATTGTAATGGCTCTAGTGCTTTGGGGCATTGACGGAATTATGGTTCGTCTAGTGGCCTTTGCTACTGGGGTATAGAGGGTTTAATACATGAGTGAAGCTCCAAAAAAACGCTGGTATGTAGTTCAAGCCTTCTCTGGCTTTGAAGGTCGCGTAGCACAATCTCTACGTGAACATATCAAGATGCACAGCATGGAAGATCTATTCGGTGAAGTGCTTGTCCCAACTGAAGAAGTTGTTGAGATGCGCGCGGGTCAACGCCGTAAGAGTGAACGTAAATTCTTCCCTGGTTACGTGCTTGTGCAAATGATCATGAACGATGAATCTTGGCACTTAGTCCGTAGCGTCCCTCGTGTAATGGGCTTCATTGGTGGTACTTCTGATCGTCCAGCGCCAATCACTGATAAAGAAGCAGACGCGATTCTGAACCGTCTAGAGAAAGCGAGCGAAGCTCCACGTCCTAAGACTATGTTCGAAGCGGGTGAAGTGGTTCGTGTTAACGATGGTCCATTTGCTGACTTTAACGGTACTGTTGAAGAAGTGGATTACGAGAAGAGCCGCCTGAAAGTGTCTGTATCGATCTTTGGTCGTGCAACACCGGTTGAGCTTGAATTTGGTCAAGTTGAAAAGATTGACTAAAAAAACACCTTTTAGGCTTGTCTAAGGCGTGAATGCTAGCTATAATTTCGCGCCTTTTTACAGGTCTTTATACCTTTTCTAGGTTCTCGTAATCTGGAAATTAGGTTAAATAAACTGTGTAGGTTGAATAAACCTCAAATGGTTTTGTTACTTAGGGGAGCTGATTGTTAATTAGCGTTTGAACCCAAAATTTAGGAAATATCATGGCTAAGAAAGTTGAAGCTTATATCAAGCTGCAAGTTGCAGCGGGTATGGCTAACCCAAGTCCACCAGTTGGTCCTGCTCTAGGTCAACGTGGTGTGAACATCATGGAATTCTGTAAAGCGTTCAACGCACGTACAGAGTCTATGGAGAAAGGTCTACCTACTCCAGTTGTTATCACTGTATACAGCGACCGTTCTTTCACATTCGAAACTAAGACTCCACCTGCAGCAGTTCTTCTTAAGAAAGCAGCTGGTATCAAGTCTGGTTCTGGTCGTCCAAACACTGAAAAAGTGGGTACTATCACTGACGCTCAAATCCAAGAAATCGCGCAAACTAAAGCTGCTGATATGACTGGTGCTGACATCGAAGCGATGAAGCGTTCTATCGCTGGTACTGCTCGTTCAATGGGCCTAGTGGTAGAGGGTTAATATAATGGCAAAACTAACTAAGCGTATGCGTACAATCCGCGAGAAAGTGGATGTAACTAAAGAGTACGAAATCAACGAAGCTGTTGCTCTTCTTAAAGAACTAGCAACTGCAAAATTCGTAGAATCTGTTGACGTTGCTGTTAACCTAGGTATCGACGCTCGTAAATCTGACCAAAACGTACGTGGTGCAACTGTACTACCACACGGTACTGGTCGTGATATCCGTGTTGCTGTATTCACTCAAGGTGCTAACGCTGAAGCTGCTAAAGCTGCAGGTGCTGACCTAGTGGGTATGGATGACCTAGCTGATCAAGTTAAGAAAGGTGTTATGGATTTCGACGTAGTTATCGCATCTCCAGATGCAATGCGCGTTGTAGGTCAACTTGGTACCATCCTTGGTCCTCGTGGTCTAATGCCAAACCCTAAAGTTGGTACTGTAACTCCTAACGTTGCTGAAGCGGTTAAGAACGCTAAAGCTGGTCAGGTTCGTTACCGTAACGACAAGAACGGTATCATCCACACTACTATCGGTAAGGTGTCTTTCGAAGCTAACCAACTACAAGAGAACTTAGAAGCTCTACTAGTTGCGCTTAAGAAAGCAAAACCATCTTCTGCGAAAGGCGTTTTCGTGAAGAAGGTAAGCATCTCTACTACTATGGGTGCTGGTGTTGCTGTTGATCAGAATACTCTGAACGCTCAAGCATAATGCATTTGCTTAGGCGCAAAATTTGTGTATAATTTTGCGCCTAATATTTGTGGTTGGGGCTGAAGCCCGATTCTCTGAATCAGAATTCAGTCTCCGTCCAAGACCGTAGGCGTTATCTCTCGATAACTTAATACAACCTACGTAGATGGTGCCCGAACCTGACAGAAAGATTTCATTTTTTATTTTAAAAATGGGTTAACTTTCTTCTGGAACTGCACCTAATTATCTCTCACTGTTGTGACAATAGTGAGTGGTGTAATAACAACCAGGAGTAATCCAAGATGGCTTTAAATCTTCAAGACAAACAAGCAATTGTTGCTGAAGTCAACGAAGCGGCCAGCGGTGCACTTTCTGCAGTTGTTGCTGACTCTCGTGGTGTAAAAGTTGCTGCGATGACTACTTTACGTAAACAAGCGCGTGATGCGGGCGTTTACCTAAGAGTTGTTCGTAACACACTAGCACGTCGCGCTGTAGAAGGCACAGCTTACGAATGTCTACAAGACGTATTCGTAGGTCCAACTTTGATCGGCTTCTCTAACGAGCACCCAGGTGCTGCAGCGCGTCTTTTTAAAGACTTCGCTAAAGAGAACAAAGCATTCGAGATCAAAGCGGCTGCATACGAAGGTGCTATCACTGACGTTGAACTACTAGCGACACTACCAACTTACGACGAAGCAATCGCACGCCTAATGATGTGCATGAAAGAAGCTTCTGCTGGCAAATTGGTACGTACTATCGCTGCTATCCGCGATCAAAAAGAAGCTGCTTAATTGCCTTGCTTTTTACTGGTTGCAAAATAAACTTATTGTTGACTTAAAAGAGAATTGTTATGTCTATTACTAACGAGCAAATCCTAGACGCAGTTGCAGAAATGTCTGTAATGCAAGTTGTTGAACTAATCACTGCAATGGAAGAGAAATTCGGTGTTTCTGCTGCTGCTGCTGTTGTAGCTGGTGGCCCAGCTGCTGCTGCTGTTGAAGAACAAACTGAATTCAACGTAGTTCTAGCTGCTGCTGGTGCGAACAAAGTTGCTGTAATCAAAGCAGTACGTGGCGCAACTGGCCTAGGTCTTAAAGAAGCTAAAGCTCTAGTTGACGGCGCTCCAGCTGCTGTTAAAGAAGCAGTTTCTAAAGAAGAAGCTGAAGCACTGAAGAAAGAGCTTGAAGAAGCTGGTGCAACTGTTGAAGTTAAGTAATAATTACTTAATTTCTTAGCCGAAAGGCTAATGGCTGGTGGTTTAATGACCACCGGCCTTTTTGCGCTGTAGGGTATGGGCGAATTTTCCCGCTGTTTAGGCGTCCCATAACCATGCAAAAAGCGGTCGTTGTACTGGCGAACCGTCACTACAGTAAACAGCGATTTAGTCACTGTCCTAAACCTTCAAGGTGGACAGTTTGGGTCACTTATCAGCGAGCTGAGGAACCCCATGGTTTACTCTTATACCGAGAAAAAGCGCATCCGTAAGGACTTTGGTACTCGTCCACAAGTATTGGACATTCCATACCTGCTATCGATCCAGCTCGATTCATTCGATAAATTTATCGAACAGGATCCTGAAGGACAATACGGTCTTGAAGCTGCTTTTCGTTCTGTATTTCCAATTCAGAGCTACAACGGCAATTCAGAGCTGCAATACGTTAGCTACCGTCTTGGTGAGCCAGTTTTTGACGTTAAAGAATGTCAAATCCGTGGTGTAACTTATTCAAAACCACTACGCGTAAAACTACGCCTGGTGATTTTTGATAAAGACGCGCCAGCAGGTACTGTCAAAGATATTAAAGAACAAGAAGTCTACATGGGTGAAATTCCACTCATGACAGATAATGGTACCTTTGTAATTAATGGTACTGAGAGGGTTATCGTATCCCAGCTGCACAGAAGCCCAGGCGTATTCTTCGACAGCGATAAGGGTAAGACCCACTCTTCAGGTAAAGTTCTGTATAACGCACGTATTATCCCTTACCGTGGTTCATGGTTGGATTTCGAATTCGATCCAAAGGATAACCTATACGTACGTATTGACCGTCGTCGTAAACTGCCAGCATCGATCATTCTTCGTGCACTAGGTAAGACGACTGAAGAGATCCTTAATATCTTCTTCGAAAAAGTAAACTTCGAAGTGAAAGACCAAACTCTAATGATGGAGTTGGTGCCTGAGCGTCTGCGTGGTGAAACTGCTACGTTTGACATTGAAGCTGATGGCAAGGTCTATGTAGAGAAAGGTCGTCGCGTTACGGCTCGTCACATCCGTCAACTTGAAAAAGATGGCGTTGATTTCATTGAAGTACCAGTTGAATACACAGTTGGTAAAGTATCTTCTAAAGATTACGTCAATGAAGCGACTGGCGAGATCATCATCGCTGCGAACCAAGAAATTAGCCTAGAAGCACTTGCGAACCTATCTCAAGCGGGATACAAAAAACTAGAAGTTCTATTTACGAACGATCTAGACCACGGTCCATTCATGTCAGACACTATCCGTGTTGACAGCACAACTGACCGTATCTCTGCGCTTGTAGAAATCTACCGCATGATGCGCCCTGGCGAGCCGCCAACGAAAGAAGCGGCTGAAACGCTATTTAATAGCCTATTCTTCTCTGAAGAACGCTACGATCTATCAACAGTAGGTCGTATGAAGTTCAACAGCTCAATCGGTCGTGAAGACGCGGGTGAGCAGGGCACTCTTGATGAAACAGATATCATCGAAGTGATGAAGAAGCTTATCGCGATCCGTAACGGTATTGGCGAAGTGGACGATATCGACCACCTTGGCAACCGTCGTATCCGTAGCGTAGGCGAAATGGCAGAAAACCAATTCCGTGTTGGTCTTGTACGTGTTGAACGCGCAGTTAAAGAACGTCTAAGCCTAGGCGATCTTGACAACGTGATGCCACAAGATCTGATCAACGCGAAACCAATTTCTGCTGCTGTTAAAGAATTCTTTGGTTCTTCACAGCTTTCACAATTCATGGACCAGAACAACCCGCTTTCAGAAGTTACGCACAAACGTCGTATTTCTGCATTGGGCCCTGGTGGTTTGACTCGTGAACGCGCTGGCTTCGAAGTACGTGACGTACACGTAACTCACTACGGTCGTCTATGTCCTATCGAAACGCCTGAAGGTCCAAACATCGGTCTTATCAACTCTCTATCTGCGTTTGCACGTTGTAACGAGTACGGTTTCCTAGAGACTCCTTACCGTCGTGTAGTAGATGGCATTGTTACTGATGAAGTTGATTACCTATCAGCTATCGAGGAAGGTCAATTCGTTATCGCTCAGGCGAACGCGAAACTGACTGAAGAGAGCACTTTTGCTGACGAACTGATCACAGCACGTCAAAAAGGTGAATCTGGTCTTCACCCTCGTGAACACGTTGACTACATGGACGTTGCGACAAACCAAGTAGTATCTATCGCTGCTTCGCTTATCCCGTTCCTAGAACACGATGACGCGAACCGTGCATTGATGGGTGCGAACATGCAACGTCAGGCTGTTCCAACTCTAAGAGCAGATAAGCCTCTAGTTGGTACTGGTATTGAACGTAACGTGGCGGTTGACTCAGGTGTAACTGCGGTTGCTAAACGTGGTGGTGTTGTTCAGTCTGTGGACGCATCTCGTATCGTTGTTAAGGTTAATGAAGAAGAGTTGGTACCTGGTGAAGCGGGTATCGATATTTACAACCTAACTAAGTACACACGTTCGAACCAAAATACATGTATCAACCAGCGTCCATGTGTGATGCCGGGTGAACTCGTTGCTCGTGGTGACGTAATCGCTGATGGTCCATCAACTGACCTTGGTGAACTTGCTCTTGGCCAGAACATGCGTATCGCGTTCATGCCTTGGAACGGTTACAACTTCGAAGACTCGATCTTAGTTTCTGAGCGCGTTGTTCAAGAAGACCGCTTTACCACTATCCACATTCAAGAACTATCTTGTGTGGCTCGTGATACTAAGCTTGGTGCTGAAGAGATCACTGCAGATATTCCAAACGTAGGTGAAGCTGCTCTATCTAAACTGGATGAGTCAGGTATCGTTTACATTGGTGCAGAAGTTAAGGGTGGCGACATCCTAGTTGGTAAAGTAACACCTAAAGGTGAAACTCAGCTAACACCTGAAGAGAAGCTACTACGTGCGATCTTCGGTGAAAAAGCTTCTGACGTTAAAGATACTTCACTACGTGTGCCGAACTCTGTTGCTGGTACGGTTATCGATGTACAAGTCTTCACTCGCGATGGCGTAGAGAAAGACAAACGTGCACTTGAAATCGAACAAATGCAGCTGAAAGAAGCGAAGAAAGACCTGACTGAAGAGTTCCAAATTCTTGAAGGTGGTCTATTTGCACGTGTTCGTTCTCTGCTACTTACAGCAGGTTACAGCCAAGCTAAAGTTGAAGCTATCGACCGTAAGCAGTTGCTAGCACAAACGCTAGAAGACGACGAACTACAAACTCAGCTAGAGCAAATGGCTGAGCAGTACGACGAACTGAAAGCTGACTTCGATAAGAAATTCGAAGCTAAGCGTCGCAAGATCACTCAAGGTGATGATCTAGCACCAGGCGTACTGAAGATCGTTAAAGTTTACCTAGCGGTGAAACGTCGCATCCAACCGGGTGATAAGATGGCGGGTCGTCACGGTAACAAGGGTGTAATCTCTAAGATCAACCCTGTTGAAGACATGCCATACGATGAAACTGGTCAGCCAGTAGATATCGTACTAAACCCACTGGGTGTACCTTCACGTATGAACATCGGTCAGATCCTAGAAGTTCACTTAGGTCTGGCGGCTAAAGGTATTGGTGACAAGATCAACCAAATGATCAAGGAACAGCAAGAGCTTGCTAAGCTGCGCGAATTCCTACAGAAGGTTTACGATCTTGGTGATACTCGTCAGAGCGTCGACATTGCTTCAATGAGCGATGAAGAAGTACGCGTACTGGCTGGTAACCTACGTGGCGGTCTACCGATTGCTACACCAGTATTCGATGGTGCGAACGAAGCTTCAATCAAAGAACTATTGTCACTAGCAGACCTTCCAACGTCTGGCCAGTTGACACTGTTTGATGGTCGTACAGGTGATGCGTTTGAGCGTCCTGTAACTGTTGGTTACATGTACATGCTGAAACTGAACCACCTTGTTGATGACAAGATGCACGCTCGTTCTACGGGTTCTTACAGTCTTGTTACTCAGCAACCACTTGGTGGTAAAGCTCAGTTCGGTGGTCAGCGTTTCGGTGAGATGGAAGTATGGGCACTAGAAGCATACGGTGCTGCTTACACGCTACAAGAAATGCTAACAGTTAAGTCGGATGACGTTAACGGCCGTACTAAGATGTATAAGAACATCGTAGATGGCAACCACAGCATGGAACCTGGCATGCCAGAATCGTTCAACGTATTGTTGAAAGAGATTCGCTCGCTAGGTATCAACATCGAGCTAGAAGACGAAGAGTAATTCGTTTCTCGTTAGAGAAATGTGATTATCTGGTAGAAAGCAGCTGGCGTTTGGCTGGCTGCTTTTAACTCCTTACAGGAGCTGATTGTGAAAGACTTATTAAACTTTCTAAAAGCACAGCATAAGACCGAAGAATTTGATGCAATCAAAATCGGTCTATCTTCACCAGACATGATCCGTTCATGGTCTTTTGGTGAAGTTAAAAAACCTGAAACGATTAACTATCGTACGTTCAAACCTGAGCGTGATGGTCTGTTTTGTGCGCGTATTTTTGGCCCAGTAAAAGACTACGAATGTCTTTGTGGCAAATATAAGCGTCTAAAACACCGTGGTGTTATCTGTGAGAAGTGTGGCGTTGAAGTTACACAAACTAAAGTTCGTCGTGACCGTATGGGCCACATCGAGCTTGCATCTCCAGTTGCTCACATCTGGTTCCTAAAATCTCTACCATCTCGTATCGGTCTATTAATGGATATGCCGCTACGTGATATCGAGCGTGTTCTTTACTTCGAAATGTACGTAGTAACAGAGCCAGGCATGACTGATCTTGAAAAAGGTCAAATGCTGACTGAGGAAGAGTACCTAGACCGCCTAGAAGAGTGGGGTGATGAATTCTCCGCTAAGATGGGTGCAGAAGCGATCAAAGATCTGCTTTCTTCTATGGATCTTCCTACAGAAATCGAACAGATGCGTGAAGAGTTAGATACAACTAACTCTGAAACTAAGCGTAAGAAAGTAACCAAGCGTTTGAAGCTCGTTGAAGCATTCGTAAGTTCAGGTAACAAACCTGAATGGATGATTCTGACTGTACTTCCAGTGCTTCCGCCAGATCTACGTCCTCTAGTACCACTAGATGGCGGTCGCTTTGCGACTTCTGATCTGAACGATCTATACCGTCGTGTTATTAACCGTAACAACCGTTTGAAACGTCTTCTAGAGCTTGCTGCTCCGGACATCATCGTACGCAACGAAAAACGTATGCTACAAGAGTCTGTTGATGCGCTTCTAGACAACGGTCGTCGCGGTCGCGCGATCACAGGTTCGAACAAGCGTCCTCTGAAATCTCTTGCTGATATGATCAAGGGTAAACAAGGTCGTTTCCGTCAGAACCTTCTAGGTAAACGTGTAGACTACTCTGGCCGTTCTGTAATCACAGTAGGTCCATACCTTCGTCTGCACCAGTGTGGTCTTCCTAAGAAGATGGCACTTGAGCTATTCAAACCATTTATCTACAGCAAGCTAGAGACTCGTGGTCTTGCGACTACAATCAAAGCTGCTAAGAAAATGGTAGAGCGCGAAGAAGCTGTTGTATGGGATATCTTGGATGAAGTTATCCGTGAACACCCAGTGCTACTTAACCGTGCACCAACACTTCACCGTCTAGGTATCCAGGCATTTGAACCTGTACTAATCGAAGGTAAAGCGATTCAGCTACACCCACTAGTGTGTGCGGCGTATAACGCGGACTTCGATGGTGACCAAATGGCGGTACACGTGCCTCTAACTCTAGAAGCACAGCTAGAAGCTCGTACTCTGATGATGTCGACAAACAACATTCTGTCGCCAGCGTCAGGTGATCCGATCATCGTACCTTCTCAGGACGTTGTATTGGGTCTGTACTACATGACTCGTGAGAAGATCAACGCGAAAGGTGAAGGCATGTACCTTGCTGGCCCAGAAGAGGCTGAAAAGGCATACCGCACTAAGAGCGCTGAGCTACATGCACGCGTTAAAGTACGTATTACAGAAACAGTTGTTGACGAAGATGGTCACAGCACAACAGAAACTAAGATGGTAGATACTACTGTCGGTCGTGCAATGTTGTGGCAAATCGTACCTGCAGGTCTTCCTTACAGCATCGTTAACCAAAAGTTAGGTAAGAAGCAAATCTCTAACCTACTTAACGAGGCATACCGTAAGCTAGGTCTGAAAGATACTGTAATCTTCGCTGACCAAATCATGTACGCAGGTTTTGCTTACGCAGCACTTTCTGGTGTCTCTGTTGGTATCGACGATATGGTTGTACCACCAGCGAAATACACTGAAATCGCAGAAGCAGAAGAAGAAGTACGCGAAATTCAAGAACAGTTCCAATCTGGTCTTGTAACTGCGGGCGAACGCTACAACAAAGTGATCGATATTTGGGCATCTACCAACGATCGCGTAGCGAAAGCGATGATGGAGAACCTTTCTTCTGAAACGGTTATTAACCGTGAAGGTAAGGAAGAGAAGCAAGAGTCATTCAACAGCATCTACATGATGGCTGACTCAGGTGCTCGTGGTTCTGCAGCTCAGATTCGTCAGCTTGCGGGTATGCGTGGTCTGATGGCTCGTCCAGATGGTTCAATCATCGAGACGCCAATCACTGCGAACTTTAAAGAAGGTCTAAACGTACTTCAGTACTTTATCTCAACGCACGGTGCTCGTAAGGGTCTTGCGGATACAGCATTGAAGACAGCGAACTCTGGTTACCTAACACGTCGTCTAGTAGACGTTGCTCAAGACGTAGTAGTTTATGAGCACGACTGTGGCACCCACGAGGGTGTAGACATGATGCCTCACATCGAGGGTGGTGACGTTAAAGTTCCGCTAACTGAACTTGCGCTTGGTCGTGTGGTTGCTGAAGACATTCTGAAACCAGGTACAGAAGAAGTTCTCGTTCCTCGTAACACGCTTCTTGATGAGAAATGGTGTCAGGTTCTAAACGAAAACTCTGTTGACCGTATTAAAGTACGTTCAGTAGTAACCTGTGACGCAGACTTCGGTTGTTGTGCACTATGTTACGGTCGTGACCTAGCTCGTGGTCACCTAGTGAACCAAGGTGAAGCAGTAGGCGTTATCGCTGCTCAGTCTATCGGTGAACCTGGTACACAGCTAACGATGCGTACGTTCCACATCGGTGGTGCGGCATCTACGGCAGCAGCAGAGAACAGCATCCAAGCTAAGAACACAGGTACTGTGAAGCTACACAATGCTAAGTTCGTAATTAACAAAGATAGCAAACTAGTGATCACTTCTCGTGCATCTGAGCTAACTATCATTGACGAATTTGGTCGTACCAAAGAGAAGCACAAACTTCCTTACGGTTCATTGCTAAGCAAAGCAGATAACGACGCAGTTGAAGCTGGTGAAACAGTGGCAAACTGGGAAGCGCACACGCTACCAATCATTACTGAAGTAGCAGGTCGCATCCAGTTCGTAGACATGATCGATGGCGTAACAGTTTCTCGTCAAACAGATGACCTAACTGGTCTATCTTCAAGCGAAGTAACTGATGCAGCTGCTCGTCCAGCAGCAGGTAAAGATATGCGTCCAGCTATCAAACTTGTGGATGAGAAAGGCCGCGATGTAGTGATCCCTGGTACAGATATGCCAGCTCAATACTTCCTGCCTGGTAAAGCTATCGTGAACATCGAAGATGGCGCTGAAGTGAATGTGGGTGATACTCTTGCTCGTATTCCTCAGAAATCTGGCGGTAACCGAGACATCACGGGTGGTCTACCTCGCGTAGCAGACCTATTCGAAGCTCGTAAACCGAAAGAGCCTGCAATCCTTGCTGAATTCACAGGTACTGTGTCGTTCGGTAAAGAGACTAAGGGTAAACGTCGTCTAGTAATCACTCGCGACAGCGGTGATGTTTACGAAGAGATGATTCCTAAGCATCGTCAGTTGAACGTGTTTGAAGGTGAGCGTATCGAACGTGGTGACGTGATCGCAGATGGTCCAGAGTCTCCACATGACATCCTACGTCTACGTGGTATCCACGCTGTGACTTCTTACATCGCTAACGAAGTTCAGGAAGTTTACCGTCTGCAAGGCGTTAAGATTAACGATAAGCACATCGAAACCATCGTTCGTCAGATGCTACGTAAGTGTACAATTACTTTCGCAGGTGACTCTGAGTTCCTACCTGGTGAGCAAGTTGAATACTCACAAGTTAAGATTGCTAACCGTGCTCTAGAAGCAGAAGGCAAAGAGCCTGCACGTTTCGAACGTGAACTTCTAGGTATCACTAAAGCGTCTCTAGCGACAGAATCGTTCATCTCTGCGGCATCGTTCCAAGAAACGACGCGCGTACTGACTGAAGCTGCGGTATCTGGTAAGCGTGATGACCTACGTGGTCTGAAAGAGAACGTTATCGTTGGTCGCTTGATCCCTGCTGGTACTGGTTTTGCGTACCACCAAGATCGTCAATCTAAGCGTGAAGCTCAGAAAGAAGGTCCTTCAGCAGAGCAAGCTACAGATAACCTAGCTGCGCTACTGAACGCAGGTTTCTCTTCAGACGAGTAATCGCTTGATAGAAATGAAAAAAGGCACCGAAAGGTGCCTTTTTTATTGCTTGTAATTCAGGATAAGAATCAACGTTCTTTTATCTCCTCCCCTTTCGAAGGGGAGGCAGGGTGGGGTTGCTTCCACTGAACGTAATTAAGATTGTAATGCTCAATACGTTCAGTGGGCTTCAACCCCCTCTAACTCCCCCTCATCTGAGGGGGAGAACCAAAAGCAAAAGCCTGAAAGCGATAGCAGAGAACTAACAGCTAAAATTACGCGCCCGGTGGAATAGACAGGCTATCAATGATGAGTTGAATGAGGTGATCTTCTAACTCAAAGCGTGATTCTAATATCTGTCCCAATTTGGAAAGATCTTGATCGAAAGTGTCTAATTCATCTTCCACATCAACAGCGGCGTAGTGATCAGTAAAATTGAGCAGCGGATCGGTCGTTAAAACGATTTCAGCATATGCTCGGTTGATCTCATCTGTTGCTTTAAAGCCTGTAGACTGCCACTTATTCATCACCATGTCGTAGACCTTAAAGTGACCTTCTGAGATATAGTCGACAAGATCTTGGCAGAAATATTGAAGTTCTTGAGGTGAAGGAAGTTCTGAGACCACGGCTTTGGAAGCGCAAGGTTGAAGCGCAGCAATTTTGCAATATTGTACAACTACATGCTGTCTTTTCTCTAACCAATGATCGATAACGTCACTGGCTCCACCCCATTGTTCTTGGGTTTGTTTGAATTTTTTTAGCATGACCATGCCCTCAAGATCGAGCTATCTAATGATAGACTGTCCTTTGCACATTGCGCTGTATGAGTAGGATACAGCCTGTTGTCTTCACGAGAGTTTATGTAGAGTTAGCAAATCGAGACAAACTCTGGTATGAAATTAGATTGCCAGTAAAATGAACGAACTGCAAGCAACAGGAGTTTGTATGTTAAAAAATAGTGACCTTAAATCAGCTTATTGGTGTGTTGTTTCAGGCAGTGAACTGTGGACCATTGACGGGAGTGTGCCATTTGGTAGTGCTAAAGAGTTTGGATTACCTTTTGAATCGGCGATCGAGATAGATCGTATTGATCAACACCCAGTGTATTGGCTAAATCATTCCGAGTTAGACAATGATCTAGAAATGACATCGTTACGTGAGCTGCTGGTGGTCGGTGAAGATCTTTTTCTTGCCGCGAGCCGTGCCATTCAATTTGGGCACATGACCCAAAGCATCCGTTTTTGCCCTCAGTGTGGTGGCCGTACTCATCTTAATCACCGCGAATTAGCGATGCAATGTCAAGATTGCCGTACCCTGCATTACCCACGCATCTTTCCATGCGTGATTGTCGCTGTACGTAAAGAGAATCAAATCTTACTTGCTCAACATCCTCGCCATAAAGAGGGGATGTATACCGTTATCGCAGGATTTTTAGAGGTCGGTGAAACCTTAGAAAATTGTGTTGCCCGTGAAGTATTAGAAGAGACGGGGATTCGCGTTAAGAACATCCGTTATTTTGGTAGTCAGCCTTGGGCGTTCCCTTCCAGCATGATGGTGGCATTTGTCGCGGATTACGAGAGTGGTGACATTTGTCCTGACTATAACGAACTTAGTGATGCTCAATGGTTTAGTGCAAATGAGCTACCGCCAGTCGCTCCGAGAGGGACGATTGCCAGAGCGTTAATTGAAGAGATCGTTGGCACCATTGAACAGAATCATCATCTTACGGCTAGCTAAAAAAAACCCTCCGGTGAGGGAGGGGGTAAGTAAGATGTCGTTATGAGATGTTGAGTACTAAGTACCCGTTTATTATTGTAATTTTCGCTAGCAGGAGGATTCTAAACGCTGTTTTAGTTTGTACGCAAATTAACCATTGATTTAAATGTTAATAACATGATCTAGCTTGCAAAGCTTCGGTTTATGAACAGCAACTCAATGACCAGTTTGGTGTAAATAAGTGGTAGAATACGCGCCTAATACCATCCTAGATAAAAATATGATCAGACTGAGCATCGGCGAGCAGCGAATGGGCGTCAAACGCAAACGCGCATTCATTCGTCCCTGAAGCTCCGCCTAGCCATCCATGGCTCGGAGGGTTTGCTTATCGACGCCCATTCACTGATCAGGAAATTTGCCAGAATGGTATAAGAAATAATTAAAGAAATAAGCCTAGTAATTGGAAGCCAGAATGACAGAATTAAAAAACGACCGTTATCTTCGTGCTTTGTTGAAGCAGCCTGTTGACTGCACACCCGTGTGGATGATGCGCCAAGCAGGGCGTTATCTGCCAGAATATCGTGCTACACGCGCACAGGCGGGTGATTTTATGTCGCTATGTAAAAATGCAGAGTTAGCTTCTGAAGTGACACTGCAGCCATTGCGTCGTTTTCCACTTGATGCTGCAATTCTATTCTCAGATATTTTGACTATTCCTGACGCTATGGGGTTAGGTCTACGATTCGCAGCTGGCGAAGGTCCAGTTTTTGATCGCCCAATCACTTGCAAAGCTGACGTTGATAAAATCGGTTTGCCTGATCCAGAAGGTGAATTGCAGTATGTCATGAATGCTGTACGCCAAATCCGCAAAGATCTCAATGGTGACGTTCCTCTGATTGGTTTCTCTGGTAGCCCGTGGACATTAGCCACTTACATGGTTGAAGGGGGCAGTTCAAAAGCCTTCACTAAGATTAAACAGATGATGTACGCAGAGCCTGCTACCTTGCATGCGCTGTTAGATAAACTCGCAGATAGTGTGATTGAATACTTAAACGCACAGATTAAAGCTGGCGCGCAATCTGTGATGGTATTTGATACATGGGGCGGTGTATTAACGCCTCGCGATTACAACCTATTCTCACTGCAATACATGCATAAGATTGTTGATGGCCTGATTCGTGAAAATGAAGGTCGCCGTGTTCCTGTGACTCTGTTCACTAAAAATGGCGGTATGTGGCTGGAAAGCATTGCCGCAACGGGTTGTGATGCGGTTGGTCTGGATTGGACCATCGACATTGCTGATGCCAAAGCTCGTGTCGGGGATAAAGTTGCCTTGCAAGGTAATATGGACCCATCAATTCTGTACGCGCAGCCAGAACGTATTCGCCAAGAAGTGGCATCGATTCTAGAAGGCTTTGGTCACGGTAGTTCAGGTAATAGCGGTACTGGGCATGTATTCAACCTCGGTCATGGTATTCACTTAGATGTTCCGCCAGAGAATGCCGGTGTGTTCGTTGACGCTGTCCATGAACTCTCGAAACCTTATCATAAGTAGTAAGATTTTATATAAAGCGCTCATAATAGAGCGCTTTTTTTTTCATTTAGCAATAGCTGAATTATACTGCGATAGAGTCAATTACAATCTGGCGAGCTAATGAAGACAAGAGACAGAATTGTTCACGCGGCCTTAGAGCTTTTTAATGAAAATGGTGAGCGTGCCATTACAACTAATCATATCGCTGCCCATCTGGAGATTAGCCCTGGCAATCTCTATTATCATTTCCGGAATAAACAGGAAATAGTGAGGGAAATATTTGCTCTTTATTCCAAGGAGCTGATTGAGCGCTTTACACCACTACAGGGGCAATATGAAAGTCTTACCCTGTTAAAACATTATCTCGATTCTATGTTTAACTTGATGTGGAAGTATCGCTTCTTCTATTCAAATCTGCCTGAGATCTTACAGCGTGACGAAGAGTTGCATGTGGAATACATTGCTTCTCAAGAGAAGTTGCACGTCAATTTGATCAACATTATGCAGAATTTCATCGATATGGAGCTTCTTGCGGTTGAGAAAGATGAGTTGGAAACCTTGGTGACTTCGTTACACATGGTCTATTCGGGGTGGTTGGCATATCAATCTGCGATGTCACTGAAAACCAAAATTACCGAGCAAGTGATTTACCAAGGCATGTTGCAGGCTATTTCTCTAGTGAAGCCGTGCGCTACAGAGCAGGGACTCGAACAATTGCAACTGTTGGAAGATGGTATACGAGCTCTTTATGTGTAATTCCATTCGCTGCTCAGTCTGATCATATTTTTATCTAGGATGGTATAAGCACGAAGAGAAAGGAGAGGCGCTTAACCTCTCTTGCTTATTGTCGATAAATCGAAAGGAGGTGATTGATCACCTCCTTTACAGATTATGCCGCGTGATAAAGTGAGTGCAATTGATGAAGTTGAGGCAGTTTATATTGGTCTGCCTGACTGTGCAGTTGTGCTAAATCTTCAAAGTTGTCGATAAGAATTTGAGCCAACGTTGGGTCAAAATGTTTGCCTTTCTGGTCAATAAATTCTTGCAGCACTTCTTCTTTGGCCCAAGCGTTTTTGTATGGGCGCTTGCTTAGCAGGGCATCAAATACATCCGCAATGGCGACAATACGCGCAAAAATGTGAATATCTTCTCCTGCTTTACCACAAGGGTAACCATTTCCATCCCACTTCTCATGGTGTTCATGAGCAATGATACACGCCATTTGCATCAGATGAGAATCGCTGCCGTCGAGCAACTCTCGTCCTACTTCGGAGTGTTTTTTTACAACTTCGAACTCAGGTTTCGTCAGTCTACCTGGTTTATTTAAAATAGAATCTGGCACCGCAATTTTGCCTACGTCATGCAGCGGGCTTGCGGTATAAATGGTTATCACATCTTTCTCATCTAAGCCATACAATTGACCCAGTTTACTGGCAACGCAAGCAACGCGGCGTACATGTAGTCCCGTTTCATCGGAACGGTTTTCTAAGATATCGCCTAATACCTGGATGATCTCTTGCTTTTCAGCAAATCGTTTTTGGCGCTCAGTTTCGAGTTGATTTTCATAAGTGGCAAGACTTGAGATATCACGCAGCATTACGATGATTGAATCGTGTTCGTCGCGGTAACGTACCATGCCCTTATATTTGTAGAAATACAGTTCATAAGGGATACCATCGATGTTGACGATATTGTACAGATGTTTGTTCGTTAGGTTTGATTGACTGATTTCTGCAAAATCGGGAAGGACCTCGTTGATGTTATACAACTGATCATCAAGATTGATATCCCAGTAATCTTTTCCTAGTTCCGTCGGTGTGAACTTGTTGAGAATTTGGTGCCCAAGGCCGTTAGCGTGGCGAATGTAGCCTTCGTTATCAATACCAAATAATGGCTGATCAATACTTTCGATAATGGATAACAATTGGTTCTTGTGGTTGAGTACTTCTCTGTGGCTCTGTTTGATCTCTTCCAATTCTCGATTTGAGTTTGAAGATAGCTGCTGATACTCATAACAAGTAATGGCCTCACCACGGTTAAAGTAGCCATTAATTAATGCAGTAAGCCATGATTTTTCGTCGTTGTTCGCATCCCAATCCTGTATTAAATCGACATACGCTTGACGGTAATGCTTCAGCAATCCGAGATACATATAGAGCTCAATCGCACGTGTTTGATGAACGATGGCTCTGTCACGGAAGTAGCCAATAATCTCTTCATCCCAATCATTAAGTTCCAAGCGAATGTTTGGATCTAAGGTTTTAACACTCTCTGATGACAGTAAAGCATCTAAACCTTTTGATACACCAATAATAGACTCACGCCAGGCTGCACTGGTATTTGATGTGTAGGCAATATAGCCATATTGAGTACCTAGTTTAATGACATTGTCCGTTAAAATGTCAGTACTCATTGCAATGAGCTGTTTCGCTTTTTCAGTAATGGACATAATGATGATGGATTGGTGAATAGATGGTCTAATTTTAACCTTTATTGACAGAAAATTTTCATGAACCAAGAGAGTTAAGGCTTATCTGACAAGGCTTTGGCTATGAACCTATTCGGAAAGGTTTACAAGTAGGAATGATATTAATGAATCACAATGATTTATTAATATCATTGATAATAAGGTGCTGTTATACCATTTTGGAAAATTTCCTGATCAGTGAATGGGCGTCGATAAGCAAACCCTCCGAGCCATGGATGGTTCGGTGGAGCTTCAGGGACGAATGAATGCGCGTTTGCGTTTGACGCCTATTCGCTGTTCTACCGATGCCCAGTCTGATCATCTTTTTATCTAGGATGGTATTATTGGTTGAGTTAATGGATGGCGAGTTTAACGGATAAGCCAGCTACGAGGGTTCTCTGCTTGGCTATTGCGGCGAACTTCAAAGTACAAACTAGGACGGGCTTGTCCTCCTGTATCTCCAGCAAGTGCGATGGTTTCACCTGCGGTCACCTTGTCTCCTTCTTTTTTCATCAGAGACTGATTAAAACCGTACAAAGTCATATCGCCTTTACCATGGTCTAACAGAACAACCAGACCATAACCTCGCAGATATTCTGCAAACACGACGGTTCCCGGGTAGACTGCTTTGACCGCTTGCCCATAGTCAGCCGATATCACCATTCCTTTCCAATCAATTTGACCCGTTTGGCGTTCGCCAAAGCTATGCAATACATTCCCCTTGATTGGCCAACTGAGCTTGCCTCGTTGCTGGCTAATTCCATCCATTGGGATCGCATTGCGTTTCGCTGCTTTGGCAATTTCAGCTTTTAAACGGGTTTCGTTACGTTGCAGTTCAGCAAGGTAGACTTTGTCTCCGGAAATACTTTTTTGGATTTTGTTGATGGTGCTTTTACGTTCAGACTGGGTATTCGCAAGTTGGTCACGCTTTTGGGTTTGTTCTTGTAATAAAGATGCGATTTGGTCTCGTTCCAGTTGAAGTTGCTTTTGGTTTTCTTCGAGCTGTTCGCGAGTCTGCTTTAGCGCCTGAATTGTCTCACTACGCGCTTGTGCTAAATGCTGGAAGTATTGGCTAATACGATCTTCTTCCAGATTGTTATTGAGTAGGTTGCCGCTGGTGGTTGCGCTTTGCGTGATGTAATAAGTTTGAAGTAATTGTTTTAACTTATCAGCTTGCTGATTACGCTGCTTTTCAAGCTCTTTGAGCTTTTCCTGAAGCTTACTGATGTTTTGATTCGCAGAGATGAGTTCACTTTTGGTGCCTCTGATCTGCTTTTCCAGATTGGAAATATTGATTTCTTGTTGTTTCAGCGACTGTTGCAATTGGTCAAGCTGACCCTGCTGTTTCGTCAACTCTTGTTTTTGGCGAGAGATTTCTCCGGTGACACCTTTCAATTCTTGCTGTGATGCAGCAAAAACAGGGGAAGCAGACATTACAGAAAAACAGAAGCACAACGCTACAGCGATGTTGACGAGATTGCGTTTTAGATTGTGTTGTAACGTGCTTGTCATGTAGGAAGAATGTTCGCCAATAGATTCAATGAGTAATCAGTATACTCAAAGCGCGGCATGAGGCGAGTGTCGGATGCAAAAACTTTGTTATACTGTTTACCTATTGCCGAAATTTTTGCCTTATAGCGAAATTTAGCGATAAAAAAGCCCCAACTGGGTTAGGGCTTTAACAATCACTTCGCAAGTTCTACTTATTTGTAAATAACTTGGCCAGACATATCTGCTGGGATTTCAGTACCAGTCAGAGCAAGCATAGTTGGTGCTAGATCAGACAGTTTACCGCCTTCGATAAACTCGATGTCTTTGCTACCAACGTAAACTAGTGGTACTGGTAGGTTAGTGTGTGCAGTGTGTACGCCACCCGTTTCTGGGTTAACCATCATTTCTGCGTTACCGTGGTCAGCAGTGATCAGTAGTTGACCATCCACTTCTTTGATAGCTTCAACAACACGACCGATACATTCGTCAACGGCTTCACAAGCTTTAACCGCAGCTTCGTAAACGCCTGTGTGGCCAACCATGTCGCCGTTCGGGTAGTTACAGATGATAGCGTCGTATTTACCAGATTTGATTGCTGCTACAAGCTTGTCAGTTAGCTCAGCAGAGCTCATTTCAGGTTGAAGGTCGTAAGTTGCTACTTTAGGAGAAGCAACAAGTTGACGCTCTTCACCATCAAATTCGTTCTCAACACCACCGTTGAAGAAGAAAGTTACGTGAGCGTATTTCTCAGTTTCAGAGATACGAAGCTGAGTTTTACCCGCTTTCGATAACCATTCACCATAAGTGTTCTCTAGTGATGCTGGTGGGAAAGCTGCTGGTAGTGGAATGTCTGCTGCATATTGAGTCAACATTACGAAGTTCAGAGCAGGGAATACTTTACGCTCGAAGCCAGCAAAATCAGTTACGAAAGTGCGCGTGATTTGACGTGCACGGTCAGCACGGTAGTTCATGAATAGAACTGCGTCGCCGTCTTGCATTGCTGCAGACTCTTGACCTTCTGCACGGATTTCCGTTGCTTTCACGAATTCATCGTTTTCTTCACGAGCGTATGCCGCTTCTAGACCTGCTAGAGCAGAGTCGAAAGTGAACTCACCTTGAGCTGCAGTTAGTACATCGTAAGCTTTTTCTACACGTTCCCAGTTGTTGTCACGGTCCATAGCGTAGTAACGACCAACTAGAGATGCGATACGGCCTTTGCCTAGTTTTGCGAACAGTTCGTCAAAACGTTGTAGCGTACCTTCCGCGCTACGAGGTGGTGTATCACGACCGTCTAGGAAACAGTGTAGGTAAATCTTTTCTGCGCCACGCGCTGCTGCTAGTTCGATAGCTGCGTAGATGTGATCTTCGTGAGAGTGAACGCCACCTGGAGACATAAGGCCCATTAGGTGTACAGCTTTACCCGCTGCGACTGCTTTGTCGATAGCTGCCACTAGCACTTCGTTAGTCTGGAACTCACCGTCAGAAATTGATTTAGTGATGCGAGTGAGATCTTGGTACACGATACGACCAGCGCCTATATTTGTGTGGCCAACTTCAGAGTTACCCATTTGACCATCAGGTAGACCAACGTCCATACCAGAAGCCGAAATCAGAGTATTTGGGTTGTTTGCCATTAGAGC
Source organism: Vibrio ziniensis (assembly GCF_011064285.1). Classification (NCBI taxonomy): domain Bacteria; kingdom Pseudomonadati; phylum Pseudomonadota; class Gammaproteobacteria; order Vibrionales; family Vibrionaceae; genus Vibrio; species Vibrio ziniensis. The sequence goes on along the minus strand of NZ_CP049331.1, from coordinate 2,906,387 downwards.
ATCCATTACTGGAGTATTAGCATTGCTGATAGCATTGTTGCTGCTGTCTTCACGGTAACCCCAACCGTCAAGAATCACTAGAGCCATTGGCTTCTTAGCTGACATACTTATAACCTCGTCAAATTCAATAAAATCAAAGTAACTAAAAACTGAAATTAGCGTAATTTTACTACACTTTATAGTCATTGCAGTAGGGTAAGATCAATGATTCTCCCTATCGTTGCAATAAAATGTAGCCAATTGATCAAAATTTTTGTCTCAAATTGCTTGTGTATTCTTATAGTTAGTCAACGAAAAATAGATCGTTAGTAGACCAAAATACTTGTGCCAGCGACAGCGACAATGGCCCCTAGCCAAGCAAAGCGGTTCGGCCTTTGTTTGGTATAGAACCAAAGTATAGGCAATAGCATGATAGGTGTAGTGGAAGAAAGCAGAGCAACCATACCAACATTACCTTCACGCAAAGCATACAAAATCAGCGTCATGCCTAGCGCCATACCAATAAAACCGTTGATAGTAGTAATACCAAATATTTTCCAATTCATTTTTTGCGTTGGACGTGCAACACGCGTTCCTGTCGCTCGCAGTAAGCAGTGTGCGACAAACGCCGTCATCATTCGGATGGATGAAGCGGCTACAGGGTCAATGTTAGTTTGCATGATGGGCTTTGCAATCACCCCTCCCAAAGCTTGGCATAGCGCAGCGGTTAAACCCAGCCCTAATCCTATCCAAACATTGCCGTGAACCATTTCTAAATGATTACTACTTTGTCCTCTACGACCAAAAAAGATCGCAGTCAGTACACCAGAGAAGACCAGCGTTGAGCCTAATAGTTCAAGAGGCGTCATACTTTCGCTAAAGAGAAAGTAACCCAGCACAGTTGAGAAAACGGCATGACAAGAGAACAGCAATCCAGATTGGCGAGGCCCCATGCGGTTCAAACAGGCAAAGAGTGCTGTATCACCGATAAATATGCCGATCAAACCAGACAACATCATTGGCGGTATGGCAGAGGTTTCAACGGTTGACCAGCCACCGGTAATCAGAGCCATCGTGGCTAAGATAGTAAAGGTCGAGCCCATTCTCCATCGGCTATAGGCAAAGGTACCGAGGTGTCTGGCCGGAGTAACAGAAAGTAAACTAGTGATCGCCCAAAGAAATGCCGCCGCAAGTGCTAGCCATTCGTAGCCCATTATGTTTCCTAAAACGGACGGAGAAAAGGGCTCTCAATATGCCACTAAGCGTGTTGAAAACAAAGTGAATTTAGCTGTGCTTTTACGGTTTGATAAGAAGGGCTAGATAGTGTCGTTAATCTGCTAAAACGAATGCAGTTCGTCGCGTCACTAACCGTAATTGCAAATCAGAGGGTTCTGCTCTGCCACGGTTTTGGACAAAAGCTTGCTAGTAATTTTAACCAGTTAGCAACTCATGAATAACTACAGATATTGAAAAGTTGATTAGCGAAAAGCACTGTAAGGCAACAGCAGAACACTAAAAACGAACCATAAATTCATATTTAAGAGAAACCTAACATCCCCATATAAACCTCAACAAATCAACCTATGTAAAGGCGTTAATTCAAATATCATCTGAGGTTCCCCCTAAATAAAGAGATCGATATCACACTAAATACAATCCCCAAGGGAAATTTTTGTTTTCTTTTGTTTATCTGTTTTTTATTTGAATGCACTCTCACCAGCACATTTCTCAAATCCCTAGAATGCAGCCATACAGTAAGGATGAGCTATGTACAAAGAAACGCGCCAAGAAAAGATTATTCAGTTACTACGTAAAGAAGGACAGGCCAGTGTGTCTTTCCTTGCTTCCCATTTTGGGGTGACTAAAGAAACGATTCGCACCGATTTGTCGCAACTTCAGGGCGACGGACTGGTTGTCAGACACCATGGCGGAGTCTCTTTGAAAAAGCATCTTATGCAGAATGATTTGTTACAGGATGATAGCAACTTGGACATCAGTCATTTAATGCAAACTCATCACACCACGCATTCTACGCATAACCAAAGAGGAGCTTCGAGGCTTATGGTCGGAAAAGTTTGTGTATTCGGCTCTTTCAACGTCGATATTGTCGCAAAAGTCAGCCGATTCCCGAAAAATGGCGAGACACTGATTGCCAAAGAGACCACATTTGGTCCTGGCGGCAAAGGTGCGAACCAGGCATTAGCTGCACATTCAGCTGGTGCACGAGTTCACTTCGCAACTAAGGTCGGTAAAGATCAATTTAATCAGTTCGCACGTAATCATTTTGATTCATGCGGTATCGAGTCCTTTTCTCTCTACGAAGCAGAGAAGACATCCACAGGTAGTGCTGTTATCTATGTAAACGACGACGGTGAAAACTTTATCGCTATCTGCCCTGGAGCAAACCACCTGGTTACTAATGAAGAAGTGGCAGAGCTTGTTCCTTATATCAGTGAATCAAAAGTGCTTCTTGTTCAGCTAGAGAACAATTTTGATGCCATTGATGGCGTTATGAAACTGGCAAAAGGCTTAAACGTACAGGTCATTCTAAACCCTGCTCCATACGCTCCTGAAGTCGATAATTTTATTGCTAACGCTGACATTATTACCCCGAACGAGACCGAAGCATCACAAATATCCGGCATCGAAATCACCGATATTGAAACAGCTAAACAAGCGGCTGCGGTTATTCATCAAAAAGGGGCGAAATCAATCATCATCACGATGGGCCGTCAGGGTTCAGTATTGTTCGATGGCGAGCAATACACACATATCCCAGCTTATAACGCAGTAGCGGTTGATACCACTGGTGCGGGAGATTCGTTCAATGGAGCCCTTGCAGCTTCATTAGCAAAAGGAAAAACACTTTCTCAGGCAGCACTTTATGCCACTGCCTTCGCATCGCTTGCAGTCGAAAGAGAAGGCGCTGCAAATATGCCAAATCATACGTTAGTTGAAGCCCGCATGCTTCAGCAACAAGTATCCATCAAAGCAATTTAACAAGTCATATTGCTTAATTCAGGACAAAGAGAATGAAAAGTATCGAAGGTATCGTTCCAGTAATGCTAACTCCATTTACTGATGAGAACGAAATTGATTATAAAGGTTTAGGAAATCTTATTGATTGGTATATCGACAATGGTGCCGATGCTTTATTTGCTGTATGCCAATCAAGTGAAATGTTGTTCTTGTCTTTAGAAGAGCGCGTTGCGCTGTCGAAATTTGTTGTCGATTACACTAATGGGCGCGTTCCTGTCATCTCTTCTGGTCACATCTCTCCGGATATCGACGACCAAATAGCTGAACTGAACGCTGTCGCTAAAACAGGTATTGATGCTCTGGTACTTGTTTCGAATCGCTTAGATCCAAACAACGAAGGCACTGAAGTATTCCTGAAAAATCTCAACACATTGATGGACGCTCTGCCTGCGGATATGCCTTTAGGCCTTTATGAATGTCCGGCACCATATCGTCGTCTGCTTACAGACGAAGAGATTCAATTCGTGGCTAATTCAGGAAGATTCGTTGTTCTGAAAGATGTGAGCTGTGATTTAGAAACTGTTAAGCGTCGCGTGAAACTCGTTGAAGGTACACCTTTTGCGATTATCAACGCTAATGCAGCTATTGCCTATGAAGCAATGCAACATGGTTCTAAAGGGTTTAGTGGTGTGTTCACTAACTTCCATCCGGATCTTTATAACTGGCTATATCACCACGCATCAGAAGCACCAGAATACGCAGAGAAACTATCCTGGTTCCTTTCTCTGAGTGCTGTGACTGAAACGCTGGGCTATCCAAAGAATGCCAAAGTGTTCCACCAGCGTCTTGGTACTTTTGAATCAACGCATAGCCGGGTTACCGATGCCGATGTCCTGGAAAAATTCTGGGGACTTGGTGTCATCCTTGATCAAATCGCTGCTGCAGCTAAATCTGAGCGCGAAACAATAAAAGCACTAAACAAATAACCCAAAAAACTTAATCCCCCTAAACGGTAAAACATAAAACTATTACAGGAGTTCCATCGTGAAACGAGCCCTACAACTCAGCCTTATTACTGCCGCTATCGTAGCTTCATCTTCCGCAATGGCTGCATGGCCGGAAAAACCAATTCAAATCATTGTGCCTTGGGGCGCAGGCGGTAACACTGATACAGTTGCACGCCTTGTTGCTGAAGGTTTACAGGAAAAACTTGGCGTCAATGTTAACGTTATTAACCGCACAGGTGGCGCTGGTGTGGTTGGTCATGATGCTATGGCAAAAGGCAAAACTGATGGTTACACCTTAGGTGTTGCTACTGTTGAAATCGCAATGATGCGCCATCAGGGTATGACTGATCTTAGCTACGAAAACTACACACCAATCACTCGCTTGGCTGTAAACCTTGGTGGTATTCAGGTTGCGTCTAACTCTAAATTTTCAAACATCAGTGAACTGACTGACTACATCAAAGCGAATCCTGGAGAGCTTAAAGCCTCTGGTAGTGGCCTGAATTCAGGCTGGCACCTGAACCTCATCGGTATGCTGGATGCAATGGGTGTAGCTTCTGACGCTGTAACTTATGTTCCTTCAGAAGGTTCAAGCTCAGCATTGATGGAATTGGTATCTGGCGGTATCGATTTCACTACGTCTTCTCCGGGTGAAGCGAAAAGTATGGTTGAAGCAGGCATGGTGAAAAACCTTGCGACTATGGCTGAAACTAATACAGGTCTGTACAAAGACATTCCTGTGTTCCAACAAGCTACCGATTACAAATACAACTTCTCAACCTGGAATACGCTTGTAGCTCCGGCGGGTATTCCTAAAGAAGTTCAGGAAAAACTCATTGAAACTATGAAGGCAGTTTTTGCTGAAGGAAAACTTCAACAATTCGCGACTAAGCAAGGTTTCGAAGTATACCCACTATATGGTGATGACTTAGAAGCTTTCATGAAAAGCGAAGATGAAAAATACGGCAAACTTATCGGTAAGCTGAAAAAATAACGGTATAGGGTGGAGCTAATCGCTCCACCCCAGTTACTGATTAAATTGCGATGAATAGTCGCACTGATTCATTCTGTGGAATTCGTAGGTGTTTTATGCGTTCATTACCACTATCCCAATTTCTTATTGGTGTTTTTGCCTTACTCATACTTCTAACAAGTGCGAGCCAATATGGCGGCGTCAGTGAATACGGGGCGGGATTCATGCCGACCATACTTAGCGCTTTATTATTGGCGTTTACAGTACTGGATGGTTTTATTCAATTCCGCCAACAGCCAAGAAAGATAAAATTCAGTTCAATGGAAGTCCGCGCGTTGCTGGTTGTTACTGTATCCATAGGACTCTTTACCTATCTGATTTCTTACTTAGGATTTTTAATCTGTGCGGCTCTGATGCTATTTGTACTTATGAGCCTGCGTAACTCTAAAAAACTTGTAATGAATGCAATATTTGCGGTTGTCGCTTCTGGTGTCATTTACTACGTTTTCGGTCACCTACTCATGGTAGCGTTACCGGAAGGAATTTGGTCGTAGGAGGTCAACATGTCTGTACTAATCAATGCATTTCAATATATCGACCTTAATGCCATTTTAGCAGTCACTGCTGCCGGGCTTTTTGGGTTGGTCGTAGGGTCTATCCCCGGTTTAACCGCTACTATGGCGGTAGCACTTATGGTGCCATTCACCTTTTTTATGGATCCGATTCCAGCTTTAGCGCTGATGATTTCTATTGGTGCATCTTCGATTTATGCGGGTGATATTCCCGGAGCTTTACTTCGAATTCCTGGCACTCCTGCCTCCGCAGCTTATGTTGCTGACTCGAACGAATTGGTTAAACAAGGGAAACTCAATCGCGTTCTGGGTATTGGACTAACCAGTTCTGTTATTGGTGGGATCATTGGCGCCATTATCCTGATGTTAGCAGCTCCTATGCTGGCTAAGTTCGCGTTAAAATTCAGTTCTTATGAATACACCTGGCTTTCTTTGCTTGGTTTAACATGCGCAACACTAGTTGTAGGTAACCAACCGCTGAAAGGTATGGTCACTCTATGTTTTGGTTTACTGCTTGCTTGTGTGGGTTACGACCAGATTACTGGTGTACCAAGATTCACCTTTGGCGAAGTTAGTATGTTACAGGGCATTAGCTTTATTCCCGCTATGATTGGTCTGTTCGCAATTTCCGGTGCCATTGAATATTACGCAGGTAAAATTACCACCAGAAAACAGGATGTCATTCCAACTCAATCAAGCTTCAACTTGTTTAAAGGCATTCCACGCACTATGTGGCGTTACAAATTTAATATCTGCCGCAGTAGTATTCTGGGAACCTTGATTGGTGCTTTACCGGGAGCGGGCGCTGATATCGCAGCCTGGATCTCTTACGCACTATCGCAAAAATTCTCGAAAAACCCTGAGAAGTACGGTAAAGGTTCAGAAGAGGCAATCATCGACGCGTCTTCAAGTAACAACGCAAGCCTTGCAGGAAGCTGGATTCCATCATTAGTGTTTGGTATTCCGGGAGATTCAGCGGCAGCGATCATTATCGGCGTGCTTTACATGAAAGACATGAACCCTGGGCCAACTCTGTTCTTGTTCCAGCCAGAAAAGCTCTATGCTGTGTTTATCCTGTTCTTTATTGCGAATCTGGCGTTAATTCCACTTGCGACTTTGGTAGTTAACTTTATTAAACGCGTGATCTTTATCGATAAAGCGATTCTGTACCCAATCATCATTATATTCAGTACAGTGGGCTCATTTGCCATCAACAACTCTCTGTCATCAATTGTTGTTATGTTAGGAATGGGTATCGTGGGTTATCTGCTGCAGCGTGCGCAATACCCTATTTCACCAATCATTCTGGGTATGATTCTGGGGCCAATGCTGGAGAAAAACTTGCTGTCTTCAATGATCAAATCTAACGGTAATTTACTGGCGTTTATTGAAAGACCTGTGTCTATGGTACTGGCATCCTTCTTTGCTTTGGTTGTCGTGCTTCAGATTCGTTCAATAATTAAATCGTTTAACCCTTCGAAACAACACTCATTTTCTAACTAGCTTTAAACGCCCTTTCGAGGGCGTTTGAAACGGATGATAAAGGTCTAGTTTTCGAGCTAGGTCTTTGACCTAATAGGGGTATGGCAAAGACGGTGCAACACTGACGCCCCTCTCCGACTGGACTCACAGCTAGCAGTATTATATGAATGGATAACTTTTAGTAGGGCAACTACCTATGAACAGGATGTGAATGATAAAAAGGCCTGACTTACAATGGGGCACTTCTGAGCTAGAAGTGCCCGCCGTGAAATCCGCACTAACTGTGAAACAAAGAGACATAGCTGTTAGGCGTAGTATTTACGTTTCATTCTTAAGGCTACGTTAACCAAAGCAATTAAGACTGGAACCTCAACCAAAGGTCCTATCACACCCGCAAACGCTTGGTCAGAGTTTAATCCAAATACAGCGATTGATACGGCGATAGCTAGTTCAAAGTTGTTACCTGATGAAGTAAAGGCGATAGAAGCATTTTGGTCGTATGGGATCCCCATACGTTTACCGATGTAGAAGCTCGCAAAAAACATCACCATAAAATAGATAATCAGTGGTACTGCAATACGGAGCACATCCATCGGTAACTCGAAGATCATTTCACCTTTCAGACTAAACATCAAAACGATAGTTGCCAATAGCGCAATCAGGGTGATTGGTGAAATATGAGGGATAAAGACTTCGTTGTACCACTGTTCACCTTTTGTTGAGACCAATAGTTTACGGCTTAAGAACCCCGCTAAGAAAGGGATGCCTAAGTAAATTAAGACGCTTTGTGCAATATCCCAGATAGTGACATCAACGACGACACTTTCAAGACCAAAGTAAGGGGGTAAAACAGTGATAAACAGCCATGCCATAAAACTGTACGTGACAATCTGAAACGCGCTATTTAAGGCGACTAAGGTTGCTCCGTACTCTTTGTTTCCGCCGCTGATATCATTCCAAACCAACACCATAGCGATGCATCGAGCAAGGCCGATCAAAATAAGTCCCACCATATAGCCAGGTTGATCGCGTAAGAAAATGATGGCTAATGTGAACATCAAAATCGGTCCCACAAGCCAGTTCATCACTAAAGAAAGTGTTATTGCACTTTTATTACGAGTCACCTCACCTAAAAGGCTATAGTTCACTTTCGCCAATGGTGGGTACATCATTAAGATTAAGCCAATGGCAAGTGGGATATTGGTTGAACCAACAGATAGGCTTTCGTTCCACTGAGCGACTTGAGGAAATAGCACGCCAATCCCGACACCGACTGCCATTGCAAGAAAAATCCATACGGTTAAGTATCGATCGAGAAAACTCATTTTTTCAGATGCGCTGGTATCGGCACAGCTTGAGACAATACTCATACAAACCTCTTTAATTTGAAATTGATAAACCAACGGAATAGAGCATTATTCGTTCACACCATTCGAACATGATTTACCTTTGATGGACTGCAACTCTAGCTCGATAAGTGCCAAATTATGTTTAAGAGTGATCTCCAGCACTTGCTTGACCCAAGAAGCTAGCGTGGGATTGATTCGGTAGTAAACCCACTTACCACGTCGCTCATCCAGAACAAATCCGTGCTTTCGTAGTTCGGAAAGATGCCGAGAGACTTTGGGTTGACTGAGATTAAGCGCTTCCATGAGGTCACAGACACACAACTCTCCTTGCTTCAGCATTAAAAGCAGAGACTTAAGTCTAGTTTCATCAGAAAGTGCTTTGTAAAGAAGGATTGGATCGACCATAGGAAATATTCAATGCTACAAAACATATGAAATACCATATGTGTTATTTTCCATATATGTCAATTTTTCAATTAAACATGTGCATCTGACAGATAAGTTATGTTAGGAAAAGTAAGTCGATATCGATAAGAAATTTATGCCGTAATATTGATACTCAATTGGAATGGGGCATTTTTGAGTTAGAAATGACCGCATGATGTGATCGCTGCCATTTAAGTATGACACTTCATAATTCAAGGTGGACTCTGATAAATCTTTATTAAGCGTTTAAATGAGAAGCCCACATAAGCTCTCTACTTTGATGCGGATAACTCACGTTCGCTATTAGGTCAGCACCCACACTGAGCCATAAACAATGAGTAAGCCAACGACACCAATAATCACCCCAGCTTTTGCCATATCTTTACTTTCAATAAGCCCTGTTGAATACGCTAAAGAGTTTGGCGGTGTAGAAACGGGTAAAATCATCCCTAGAGAAGCCGAGAACGCGACGACAACCAACAGCCCTTGGATTCCTCCAACATCTGATAGGCTTTGCATGGAGGTACCGATAGCGGCTGCAATAGGCATCAATAAGTTCGCAGTTGCGGTGTTAGACATAAAGTTCGCCATTAACCAGCAAATGAGTGAGAGCGTAATAACTACCGACATTGGCGACAAAGACTCATAGTCAATCGCATGAGCCAGCGCTTTCGCTAATCCTGTTTGCTCTAAACCAATCCCGATGGCAATACCTCCGGCAACCAGCCAAAGCACATCCCAGTTAATCTGTTTCAACTCTTCTTTGCCCATAATGCCCGTTAGGGTGAATATGGCTAATGGGATCACCGCGACCACGTAGGTATTCATGCCATGTAGTGAGGTGGTCATCCACAGCAGAATGGTCGCGGCAAAAGTGATGTATACCACTATGGCTCGCCAGTTACGCATAAAACGTCCTTCGAGCCTGAGCGTCATGGTTTTCTGAGAAGAGGGGAATAACTTCTGTAATAAGAACCAAGCAATGGTGAGCTGAATAAAGACAAAAGGTAAACCCATCATCATCCAAGATAAGAAGCTAATGCTGTGCTCGCCAGTTAAATATTGCAGTGCGATGGCGTTGGGGGGTGTACCGATTGGCGTTGCGATACCACCAGTATTGGCGGCAATAGGAATACAGAGCACCAGCGCTTTAATCCCTATATCTCCTTTTGGCGCTGAGGCCACAATAGGACCTAACAGTGCCAGCATCATTACGGTAGTTGCTGTATTGGACATAAACATCGAAAACACAGAGGTGATCAACATCAGCCCAAGCATGATGAACTTAGGTTGGCTACCGAAAGGTTTGAGCAGTACGCGTGCTAGGTTGTTATCGAGTTCGTATTTTGATGCGGCGATAGCCAGTGCGAAACCGCCCATAAATAAGATGATGATGGGGGAGGAAAACGCACCGAAAATCTCTGTGTATGGGATCAGAACGCCCAGTTCGTGTCCTTCTGAAGGAGCGCGGAACCAATGTAATCCTTTATTCGAAATCATGATGAGTTCGAGTGTGATGATGAATATCGAGGTTGCAAACACAGGGACGGGCTCTAGTACCCATAACAATGCCGCCAGCAAGAATATCGCGAGTAAGCGATGCTGAATCAGAGTGAGGTTATCGATAGGAATGGCGTCAATTGGCATCATAAGGACACCAAGAGGAATCAACAGACACACTAACAGTTTGATGAGCAACATGGGTTGCAAAGTCGGCATGGGTACATCCTCACTCCAAGAAGAATGGTGAAATCTTAAGCCATTGAAACAATAGGGTCTTAGAGGAGGGTTAAAGTTTTGCTTTTTTGCCGAGATAAAAGACGGATGTGTGGGGTAGGTCAAAAACAAAATGCCCAGACGGAGCTGGGCATTTTAGAGACGAAAATAATCTTATTTGTTGATGTGAGCGTACGGCGTACCTAACTGAGTTGGAGCGTTGTTTTGCATGCTGTCATCAAAACGGACTGCGTCTTTCGCGAACAGGTTGATCACCGTTGAGCCAAGCTTAAAGCGGCCCATTTCTTCACCTTTCTTAAAAGAAACAGCCTTGTTACCTGTTGCTGGGTAATCCCAACGATAAACCGTATTTCCACGTGGTGGTGTCACTGTGCCTGCCCAAGTCAGTTCAATGCTACCGACGATGGTTGCACCCACTAACACCTGCGCCATAGGGCCGAATTCAGTATCAAAAATACAAACCACACGCTCATTGCGCGCAAACAGGTTTGGAACATTCTCTGCTGTTAGCGGGTTCACTGAGAATAGATCACCCGGAACGTAAATCATCTGACGTAGAGTGCCGTCACATGGCATGTGAACACGGTGATAGTCTCGAGGTGATAAGTACAGAGTAGCGAATTCACCATCACGGAATTCTTCAGCAAGTTTAGCGTCACCGCCTAACAATTCTTGGGCTGAGAAATTATGACCTTTTGCTTGGATAAGCTGGCCATTGGTAATTGGACCAAATTGGCTCACGCAAGCATCTGCTGGGTGAGTAATGATTAACTCATCTTCAACAATTGTACGAGCGCCTGGTTTAAGCTCACGAACGAAGAACTCGTTAAATGTCTTAAAGTGTTTTGGATCTGAATGCAGAGCTTCGTCCATGTTGACGTTGTATTGTTTGATAAACCAGCGGATAACAGCGGTAGTAAGACCACCTGCTTTTGCTGAGGCTAACTTGCCGACCAAGCGAGTCAAACCGTGTTGTGGAATCCAATACTGCAGTCCAACTTTAATTTTATCCATTGTGTTTCATTCCAATGTGTTTAGGTCCAATGTGTTTAAACAATGGGCCAGATTGTCTGTTCTGCTCAAAAGGCGGGCAAACCTTGAGCTTTGGGCGCGAGATGTTACTGAAAATCGCAACAAGTGTCAGCAACTAGGTTATAAATCGCAACAAAATAGCGTTACAGATCGGCTTTCTTATTGCGTGAGTACTGACGATTGGCTTTATTTTCATCCATACTTTCGATGATTCTATGGTAGTTTTCGTAGCGAATCTTGCTTACTTCACCTTTCTCAACCGCTTCACGCAAGATACAGCCTGGATCATCACCGTGTTTACAGTCTCTGAATTTACAGCCACCCAAGTAAGAGCGAAATTCCACATAAGCTTTGGTAATATCATCGGCTTCTAAGTGCCACAAACCAAACTCACGAACTCCCGGAGAGTCAATTAAGTCACCGCCAGATGGAATGTGGTAGAGACGAGCTGCAGTCGTTGTGTGCTGACCTAAACCTGAAGTTTCAGAGATGGCCCCTTCTTCAACAGATTCTGCAAGTTCCGGCATCAGTGCATTGACTAAGCTGGATTTGCCCACACCAGACTGGCCAACGAAGATATTAATTTTATCGCGCAGTTTTTCTTCCAGCGCCTTGATACCTTCACCAGTCTGCTTACTGACGTAAAGTACTTCATAACCGATACGTTCATATTCTGCCAGCCACTGTTGGTATTGTGAGCGCTGCTCTTCAGATAACAAATCAATCTTGTTAAGCACAATCAGTGGTGCAATTTCTAATGTTTCTGAAGCAATTAAGTATCGGTCGATGATGTTGAGTGACAGCTCTGGTAATACCGAAGAGACAATTATCATCTGATTAACGTTCGCTGCGACAGGTTTTAAACCATCGTAATAGTCAGGACGAGTCAAAACCGATGTGCGAGGCTCTACTGCTTCTACCACCCCTGAGATACCAGCAAGGATTTCATTGCCAGGACGCCAAATCACTTTGTCTCCAGAAACAAGCGTTTCTATGCCGCGGCGAAGGTTACAGCGGTGAATGGTGCCAGTATCAGGATCTTCGATATCAGCATGCTGTCCAAAGCGAGTAATTACTAATCCTAACTTTGCACTCTCAAGCATTGACTCTTCCCATTGTACGGAATCGTCTTGCTGGAGTTTTCTATGTTGGTTGCTTCTTACGCGCCTAACTTGGCCTTTAGTCAGCTTTTTTTTCTTTGCCACTATGTTCTACTTTTATGAATGCGATGGTATCCCCTTCCTACTTGAAGCTGCTGCGGTGTTGTCTATGTTCGTTCACCCCAATCACGCATGGTAATTTGTGGTCATGGGGATTCACTCACTTGTTGCCTACCTGCAACTTCAAGTAGTTTGGGTATAGTTATTAATTTGATTGATTTTTGCGCCAAGTTTGCCGCCAGTACATTTGTGTAAATGCGTTAGGTTAGGTTTCTTGGCTATCTGAATTTGGGTATAGTACCTCTTTTATCTATATACTCAAGTAACCTCAAGATGCAGTATTCAGAGCTTCATCAACGAGTTCAGATCAAGCTTAATAACGGTAGGAATGGCATTCCCTTTCAACGTTATTGAGCGCAGGGATGGGCTCGTTGATGAGCTCCCGAAGGGCGAGTTTTATTCGCTCCTATGCTGCGTTACTGATTTTCTACGTAGAATAACTATGGATTCAAATCAGTGCCTTGCCTAAGAGAGAATAAATTCTCGCTGAATCAGCACCTTGAAGTTACTTGAGTATAAACCATATAGGCACTCACTTATGTCTTATAGCGATCAAAATCTTATTTGGATCGATTTAGAGATGACTGGCTTAGATCCTGAAACTCATAAAATCATCGAAATTGCCACTATTGTTACCGATAGTGAGTTAAACATTCTGGCTGAAGGGCCTGTGCTAGCAATTCACCAGCCAGAGTCAGAGTTAAACAAAATGGATGATTGGTGTACCAACACACATACAGGCAGCGGACTTGTTGAGCGTATTCGTCAAAGTACCGTGACGGAAGATCAGGCTGTCGCTCAAACTATCGAGTTTCTAGAGAAATGGGTTCCTCGCGGAAAATCACCTATTTGCGGTAACAGTATTGGTCAAGATCGCCGTTTCCTCTACAAACACATGCCTGTATTGGAAGAATATTTCCATTATCGTTATATCGATGTTAGTACCTTGAAAGAGTTGACTCGTCGTTGGAAGCCAGACGTTTTGGATGGCTTCTCGAAGAAGGGGAGTCATTTAGCGTTGGATGATATTCGTGAATCCATTGCCGAGCTTAAGTACTACCGCCAAACCATTATGTCGATTTAAACGTCATTGCAGATCAACACATCAAGCCGCAGCAAACGCTGCGGTTTTTTATGGCACGGGAAGAAAAGCTAGCTGAGCAACACTTTGAACGACTTTAGTGATACTGCGATTGGTTCTGTCTGCGACGATCAACGCCATCATGTCTTGAACCATAACCATCTTAGAAAACAATCGGTCAAAGCTGATGTCATAGCCGGAGTCACTGATCCGGTTTGATAGCAGAAATAACTCACCTTTACTGTCTCTACGCTGATAGAGACGCCAGACAAAAATCTCAATATTACGAGCGCTGTTGTAAAGTGCTTGCTCATTTAAAGAGTCAAGAATAAAGAATTCCTGCTGGTGGTTATAAGAGCGCCTAAGCATTTCCGTTAATCCCACCATGGCCGCAAATACGCGATCTCCCTGAAAGTTTTCATCAAAGCTAAGCAAGATGGCGTCAATACCGGTCACTCCGTTGAGTTCTGCAAACACCAGAGAAGGTATTTCAATGGTGTTGTAGGTACCGAATATTTGCGCCATACGGGCATCAATTGTCATGCCTGAGCTTTTTTTGAGTTGCCAAGGATTGCGCACATAAAGTTTACGAGTTAAATCCATCAACATTTGTTTTTGCTGTTTGGCGTGCACATCCATGACGAAGTCGACATCACTTTTACCTAAGTTTCGCACTAGCTGAGGCATTGAACCGCAACCGGTCATAGTCAAAATTAAGAGAAATAGCAGTTGTGGAAGTCTACGAGTGACAGGTAGAAGTATTTGTCGATTCAACATCAATTTCCTTATTTATTTTTTTGTTGAATGTTTCTGTTTTGACCAAAAATACGTCGTTTAAAAAATTTTTATAAATAGTTCTGTCAGAATAATAGTTTATCTCGCATAATGCCGTGGCTCGAATTCAAGGTGTTTGCAAATTAGCTAGCTAATTTTGGTTATCTTGTAAGCGAAGTTTTGTGTTTGTGGATGCTTTTTAGTCAAGTAACAAAAAAAAGATTTTTTTTTTCGATAAGGGCTTGCATCACACAAAAATGCTCTTATAATTCGCAGCCCTGAACAACGGAAACGTTGTTGATGCGACACTAGCTCAGTTGGTAGAGCGCAACCTTGCCAAGGTTGAGGTCACGAGTTCGAACCTCGTGTGTCGCTCCACTTTCTTTAGTTAGAAAGCGAAAGCTCTCATTGTGCTTAACAATGATTTCGGACGCGGGATGGAGCAGCTTGGTAGCTCGTCGGGCTCATAACCCGAAGGTCGTTGGTTCAAATCCAGCTCCCGCAACCAAATTCAGATTAAACGCAGCATGCGGTTAATCATGCGACACTAGCTCAGTTGGTAGAGCGCAACCTTGCCAAGGTTGAGGTCACGAGTTCGAACCTCGTGTGTCGCTCCAGTTTGAAGAGTTACACACCCTTTAGAGCGCAAGCTTGCCAAGGTTGAGGTCACGCCTTTTTGTTAAAAGATGGGAACCTCATGTGTCGCTCCAGTTTCTTATTTAAAGAGAAAGCTCTCTTTAAGAAGAAAATAAAGCTTTCATTGTGCTTAACAGTGACATGCGACACTAGCTCAGTTGGTAGAGCGCAACCTTGCCAAGGTTGAGGTCACGAGTTCGAACCTCGTGTGTCGCTCCAGTTTGAAGAGTTACACACCCTTTAGAGCGCAAGCTTGCCAAGGTTGAGGTCACGCCTTTTTGTTAAGAGATGGGAACCTCGTGTGTCGCTCCTCTTTCTTTAGTTAGAAAGAGAAAGCTCTCATTGTGCTTAACAATGATTTCGGACGCGGGATGGAGCAGCTTGGTAGCTCGTCGGGCTCATAACCCGAAGGTCGTTGGTTCAAATCCAGCTCCCGCAACCAAATTCAGATTAAACGCAGCATGCGGTTAATCATGCGACACTAGCTCAGTTGGTAGAGCGCAACCTTGCCAAGGTTGAGGTCACGAGTTCGAACCTCGTGTGTCGCTCCAAATAGCCTTCATCGTGCTTAACGGTGATACAATATGGACGCGGGATGGAGCAGCTTGGTAGCTCGTCGGGCTCATAACCCGAAGGTCGTTGGTTCAAATCCAGCTCCCGCAACCAAATTCAGATTAAACGCAACATGCGGTTAATCATGCGACACTAGCTCAGTTGGTAGAGCGCAACCTTGCCAAGGTTGAGGTCACGAGTTCGAACCTCGTGTGTCGCTCCAGTTTTGAGTGTTATATCCCTTTAGAGCGTAAGCTTGCCAAGGTTGAGGTCACGCCTATTTTGTAAAGAGTAGGGAACCTCGTGTGTCGCTCCAAATCAAAATTTGAAATATTAAAAGTAAACTGCGCTCGTTCGCAGATTTTTTTTCTTTTAATACTGCAATTATTTGGCAAATTGCCAATGCTCTTTCTATAATGCTGTGAAGCATAAGCCCCCAAAAAGTAAATTCTCCTATTTTCGTAGGCAGAATGCCCTCTGATAAACGCAAATCTTAAACTTGCCTCTTTATCCCATTTATACTGCGCGTTCAGTCATTCTTTGTACTGTTCATTCACAGACTTATCCACAATTTAATCATGTGGATAACTCGGTGGGTAATTTGTTTTTTACAAGAAAAACGGCTTTCGTTGATAGGATCTTTAACGATAAAAGAGATTGAATGAATGGAGCTTTATTTGTTCAACTTATTGATTTAATTTGGTTTTATGTAAATGACGTGTTGTGATCGATTCTTAAAAAACGATCATTAACTGTATTTTCCTTGATCCTAATCATTTCCTGCTATTGTGACTAACTTTTCTCAAATATAGAATTTTTTGCTTCTTTAAAATTTTTTCCACATTGGTGCATTTTGAGAAGCCCATCAAAGAATATGCCCATAATTTGTGCGTAAACAGGTGTTTTAATTCTCCCACTACGCATCTCTTGGCAGACCTTTCTGAATAATGCGAATCAACCTTTGATGGCTGGCAACTGTGCTTGGCAAATTGGCCAACTGTTTTTCTATCGCCCAATCTAAGTGCACATCTAAAATATCTGATTGACCCTTAGCGTTAGTCAGAGTTGAAACAATATTGTCGGAATAAGGGGCATTACCCAGTGCGATGGCTATATTCCTCTGCCATTGCAAATAGCCAATACGGCGAATTGCAGAGCCTTCCATTTTTCGCATGAAAGTTTGTTCATCCCATTCAAATAACGTGAGCAAATCTGTTGATTCAAAGGTGTCTCTGCGGTGGAAGTCTGTCTGCTGAGTGAGATCAGAAAAACGGTTCCAAGGGCAGACGAGTTGGCAGTCATCACATCCATAGATGCGATTTCCCATTGCAGAGCGAAACTCTTCAGGAATAATGCCGTCAAACTCGATAGTCAGATAAGAAATACACTTTCTTGAGTCGACAATACCGTCGGCGACAATCGCTCCAGTTGGGCATGAGGTGATACACGCTTTGCACTTACCGCACTCATTCTCAGAAGGAGTATCTACTGGTAGTGGGATATCAACCAACAGTTCCCCTAAGAAAAACCAGGAGCCTGCATCTTTGTCTAAAATTAGGGAATGCTTGCCTGTCCAACCTAAGCCCGCTTTTTGGGCTAAGGGGCGTTCTAACAAAGGTGCGGAATCAACAAAAGGGCGAAAGCCCAATTTTCCAACTTCACGTTCTATTCTATCCCCCAACTTCTTCAATTGATTGCGAACTAATTTGTGGTAGTCGCGTCCAAGAGCATATCGGCTGATATACGCTTGAGTGGGATCTGAGAGGTTGGAAGCAAATTGTGCTTGTGGAGGAAGATAGTTCATCCGTGCGCTAATCACTCGAACTGTTCCAGGAAGCAATTCCGCAGGACGGGCACGCATCATTCCATGTCTTGCCATCCAGTCCATATCGCCATGATATCCTGCATCTAACCATTGTTGCAGTGCAGGCTCATGTTCATGGAGATCGATATCGCTGATGCCTACTTTCTCAAAGCCGAGTTCAGTAGCCCATTGCTTTATTTGATCTGCGAGTGCTTGGTAGTTCATGGTGAAGTCTTTACAAGGATGGTTAGCCCAACAAAAGGGGAAGGATCTTAACGGATCCTATTATAGGGATCTAGCACAAACTGGGGATGTTGTTAGCGAAATAGGCAGAATTTGGTGGTTATTTAGTTCGTTTTGATAGACATTTTTCGTTTTGCTTACACATCAGATCTTGTCTCTTAATTCGATACCAGTTTACACTTCGGTTTCTATTGGTTTACAGAGTCATTGGGATCAAACCCTAAGATACATTTGAGAAAGTATTGAATGAGCACTAAGACGTTTATTTTAAAAGATGAGCAAGAGACGGTAGCATTGGGCACAGCTTTGTCAAAGTTATGTTCACAACAAACAACCCTCTATTTGCATGGAGATCTTGGTGCTGGTAAAACAACTTTCAGTCGTGGTTTTATTCGTGCTTTAGGTCATCAAGGTAATGTGAAAAGCCCAACGTATACTTTGGTTGAACCATACCAATTAGCCGATTGGCAAGTGTATCACTTTGACCTTTATCGTTTAGCCGATCCTGAAGAGCTCGAGTTTATGGGGATTCGTGATTATTTTACCGCGGACGCTATTTGCTTGGTTGAGTGGCCGGAGAAGGGCCAAGGATTATTGCCGACATCAGATATAGACATTGAAATTCGTTACGATGGTTTACAACGCCAGGCGTTGCTGACTGCCAATAACGATTATGGACGTACGTTACTAAGTCAGTTGGAGTTATGTTGATCAGATCGCATCTGCGTTATTTTGTTACTTTATCCTTTTTAGCGATTGCATTAATAACATCCAATGCGAGTGCGAATGTACTGGAGGGGGTTCGTGTTTGGCCTTCTCCAGATGAAACTCGCGTGGTGATCGATGTTCAATCGGAAGTGTCATTTTCTTATTTTACTCTTACTAGCCCAGACAGGCTGGTGATTGATCTTAAAAGTACTTCTTCTAAATCAAAGTTGCCACTCGATGTAACTGATAGTGATGTATTGACCAAGATTCGTGCTAGCTCGCCTCCAGAGAAGGGAACCTATCGCTTAGTCTTTGAGTTAAAGAAGAAGTCCTCACCAAAATTATTTACTCTTGCACCAACGCCGGGTGGGCAATATGGGCACCGCTTGGTGGTCGATATGCCGCATGATGAAGCTGCAGAATCGGAGTCTACAGCCAGCTCTCCGGCACAAGTGAGCAGAGACGCCTCTCAGTTTTATGGCAATGCAAATATTGTGGTTGCGATTGATGCCGGGCATGGTGGTGAAGACCCAGGCTCGATTGGGCCAACTCGTAAATATGAGAAGAATGCAACGTTAAGCATCTCAAAGAAGTTGGCTGACCAACTGGATGCGATTCCGGGAATTAAAGCCGTTCTCACTCGTCGTGGTGACTACTTTGTGAACCTCAATAAACGCTCAGATATTGCTCGTAAAAATAAAGCACACTTGCTGGTCTCTGTTCACGCTGACGCATTTAGTTCGCCAAAACCGAGAGGAGCTTCGGTGTTCGTGCTGAATACTCGTCGTGCGAATACAGAAATTGCCCGTTGGGTTGAAAACCATGAGCAGCAATCAGAGTTACTGGGTGGTGCAGGGCAAGTACTGGCAAAGAACAATAGTGATCGTAACGTGAGCCAAACGTTATTAGATCTCCAGTTTAGCCACTCGCAAAAAGAGGGCTACAAGGTCGCAACGAATATCCTCAGTGAAATGGGTAAAGTCGCTCATTTACATAAGTCTGAGCCAGTGAATGCGAGTCTAGCCGTGCTCAAATCACCGGATATTCCTTCAGTTCTGGTGGAAACTGGGTTTATTTCTAACCCGACAGAAGAGCAGTTGCTTTTCCAGCGTAGCCATCAAGACAAGCTTGCTCGTGCACTGGCAAAAGCGATTACACAATACTTCGAAGATAATCCGCCGGAAGGAACGCTTTTCGCTAATCGTAACAAGACTCAGAAATACAAAGTTCAGAGCGGAGATTCGCTTTCAGCCATTGCCAACAAATATGGCACCAGTATTGAGGCGCTCAAACAAACCAACAAGTTAACCAGTAATAGCCTAGCGGTAGGTCAAGTGATTACGATTCCGGGAGGAAATGCAGCACCGATTGCCGTCCCTGTCGTAACAAATCCGGTTGAAACCGAAACTATTACTCATACCGTCGTCAGGGGTGATTACTTGGGTAAAATTGCTGGCACATATAAAGTGTCAGCCGCTGAGATTAAGCGTGAGAACAACTTGAAATCTGACACGCTTAAACTGGGGCAGAAGTTAAAAATTACCGTGAGTTTGAAAGACAAACCGCTACGTAAACACACTGTGCAAAGAGGCGAATATTTAGGCAAAATATCGAGTCACTATGGTGTTAATACAGACAGTGTGAGAAAAGCGAACAATTTGCGATCTGATCAACTCGCCGTAGGGCAAGTGCTTATTATTCCAAACAAGTAACCAAGATTATGACGATTCAAATATTACCTGCCCGTTTAGCAAACCAAATCGCTGCGGGTGAGGTAGTAGAAAGACCCGCTTCAGTCGTTAAAGAGCTGGTGGAAAACAGTTTAGATTCTGGCGCTACACGTATCGATATTGATATCGAGAAGGGTGGCGCTAAGCTTATTCGTATCCGTGATAATGGCTGCGGCATCGAGAAAGATGAACTGGGGTTGGCTCTGAGTCGCCATGCAACGTCAAAAATTCATACATTGGATGATCTTGAAGCCATCGTTAGTTTAGGTTTCCGAGGTGAAGCACTTGCCAGTATCAGTTCAGTATCTCGTCTAACGCTGACATCACGACCTGCGACTCAAGAGGAAGCATGGTCTGCCTACAGCGAAGGGCGTGAAATGGAAGTGAAGCTTCAGCCGGCCGCGCATCCTATTGGCTCTACGGTGGAAGTGCTTGATCTATTTTTTAATACACCAGCTCGGCGCAAGTTCCTGCGCACTGAAAAAACAGAGTTTACCCATATTGATGAACTGCTAAAGCGTATTGCTTTAAGTCGATTCGATGTGACGTTTAACTTACGCCACAATGGTAAAATGGTGCGTCAGTACCGCGCGGCAAAAACAGAGATTCAAGCGGAGAAGCGTATAGCCGCTGTGTGTGGTAGTGCATTTGTCCGTTCAATGTTGAAAATTGAACTTGAGCATCAAGGTCTACGCTTGCATGGCTGGATAACGACTCCGGAAGGCGCTCGTCAACAAAGTGATATCCAGTACTGCTATGTCAACGGGCGCATGATGCGTGATAAGTTGATCAATCATGCCATTCGACAAAGTTATGAAACGAGTCTGCGAGCGGATCAGTTTGCGACTTACGTACTCTATATCGAAATCGATCCTCACCAGGTGGATGTTAACGTTCATCCTGCTAAACATGAGGTGCGTTTCCATCAAGCTCGTTTAGTGCATGATTTTATTTATCAAGCGTTAAGCAGTGCCTTAGCGGAAAGTCAGCACATTGATGCTCCAAGCATTAATGAGGGGGCATTTCACTCGGTGGAAGAATCTTACCCGCTGCAAGAATCTCCCGCGTCTGCAAGCCAACCGCATAATGTGCAGCAAAGAATTTTGCAAGCGGTCGACAACTCTCCAACTTACCCAAGAAAAGCACCTTTGGAGTCATCGCAAGGCGAGGAGTATCAGGTGCGAGAGAGTGCCCAGCGCAGCGAATGGAGCGAATCTAAGCGCGCAGGTTCGAAAGAGGCTGAACGCAGTGAATGGATAAGTTCAGATAAACCTAAGAGTAAGCCAGCTCAAGAGAGAATTGCGCCTAAATCACCGAGTAAAGCACAGGTTTACGCGTATCAGGAGTTATTGAAAACGCCTGAACATCCTGCTGAGCCAACGGCGCAACAGACAACGCATTTAGCGCCAATAAACAGTGATAGCCGTGAATCAACACCGCAGCCATCGTACCCTGTTTCACTAGAACAAGTGAGCATCGAACAGCTAGGCAAAGCAATATCTGTTGTTGAGCAGCGTTATTTGTTGATGAACTCGCCTCAGGGCTGTGTTTTGCTTTCATTGCCAATAGCGGAATGGTTTAAAGTGCTTGGGCAGCTTAATACAGAGCAGGGCGCTTTAAAAAGTCAGCCGTTGTTAGTACCGTTATCACTAAAAATTTCGTCACAAGAAGTTTCCGCATTAGAGCGTTATCAGGCTCTATTTGCTAAGTTCGGCATAGAGTTTCAGCGTCGATCATCGCAAAGCGTAATGTTGATGGGCGTGCCTCAGCCATTACGTCAGCAAAACTTACAAAATTTAGTTCAAGATCTGCTATCTTACGCGGCTTTGACTTTATCTCAGGCTGAAAACACGCTTAATTATCAAGTGTTGGCGCAATGGCTAAGTGATCATGTGGCGGTGAAGAAATCCAGCTACACTTTGTCTGAAGCCATTCAGTTGATTGCTGAGCTCGAGCAGTTATGGCAAGGCAAGTTGCCTTTACATGACAGGAAATTTGTCAAAGCTGTTGATTTTTCAACAACTATCCAAGCATTTAAGTAAATAGACTCTAATATTTAAGCAAAACTCATGACCAAAGAATTACCTTTAGCTCTGTTTTTGATGGGGCCAACCGCATCGGGCAAAACGGAACTGGCAATACGTTTACGCCAAAAGTACCCGATCGAAATCATCAGTGTTGATTCAGCTTTGATTTATAAAGGTATGGATATTGGTACTGCTAAGCCGGATGCGCGAGAGCAACAACTGGCTCCTCATCGCTTAATTGATATTTTGGATCCGAGTGAGTCATATTCTGCGGCGGATTTTCGCCGTGATGCGTTAAAAGAAATGAACGACATTGTCGCTGAAGGCAAGATCCCCCTTTTGGTGGGAGGGACAATGCTTTATTACAAAGCGCTGTTGGAGGGATTATCACCCCTTCCGGCAGCGGATCCTGATATTCGCCAACAGATTGAAAAGGAATCGATCGAACTAGGTTGGGATGCATTGCATGACCAGTTAAAAGTGATCGACCCCGTCTCTGCTGAGAGAATCCACCCAAATGATCCACAAAGATTGTCTAGGGCATTGGAAGTTTATCGAATTTCAGGTAAAACTCTAACTGAGCTGACAAAAACAAAAGGAGAACCACTTCCTTTTCGCGTTAAGCAGTTCGCAATAGCACCCAAGGATAGGGCAGAGCTCCATCGTCGAATTGAGCTAAGATTCGAAAAAATGGTTGAAAATGGATTTGAAGATGAAATGAAAGCCCTCTATGCTCGAAAAGATCTTCATCCTGATTTGCCATCGATTCGATGTGTTGGCTACAGGCAGATGTGGGACTATTTAGATGGTAATTGCACGTTGGATGAAGCGATTTTTCGTGGCGTCTGTGCAACCCGTCAATTGGCCAAGCGGCAGATCACTTGGTTGCGCAGCTGGGATGATCTAACTTGGTTAGATAGCGAAAACATTGATCAAGCATTCGAAACAGTTTCAAATGCCATAGCATTAGACTGATTTCACTGTGTATAATGTGATCGCTTTTGCGTAATTTACCCTGTCAGGGATCGTTACTTGTTTTTGGTAGTTTTATCACCATATCTTGTAACAACAGGGTTTTATTCGTTTAGCTCATAGGCATGGTCGGCACAGACTTTTTTAGTGCACCGCTAGCTAAATAACTACAACAAAATACAAATAAGGAAAATAAAATGGCTAAGGGGCAATCTCTACAAGACCCATTCTTAAATGCATTACGTCGCGAGCGTATTCCAGTTTCTATCTATCTGGTTAACGGCATTAAGCTACAAGGTCAAATTGAGTCTTTCGATCAATTTGTGATCCTATTGAAGAACACAGTTAACCAAATGGTATACAAGCACGCTATTTCTACTGTGGTACCAGCTCGTCCAGTTAGCCACCACACTGCAGAACGTTCTCCTTCAGATCGTCCTTCAGAGAAATCAGAAGATTAATATTAAAAATATAAAGCTATATTTATTAAGGAGTTGATAGCTTGTTTGACCGTTATGAAGCCGGTGAGCGAGCCGTACTTGTTCATATCAACTTCACACAACAGGGTGAATGGGAAGATCTCAGCGAGTGTCAAATGCTGGTATCTTCCGCAGGAGTTGAGACACTTAAGGTAGTAACCGGAAGTCGTCAAACTCCTCACCCTAAATATTTTGTTGGTGAAGGTAAAGCCCAAGAGATCGCTCAAGCGGTGCAAGCGACAGATTCAAATGTCGTGATCTTTAACCATTCCCTTTCTCCTGCCCAAGAACGTAACCTCGAACATCTTTGTCAGTGCCGTGTTGTTGATCGTACTGGTTTGATCCTCGATATCTTTGCTCAGCGCGCTCGTACTCACGAAGGTAAACTGCAAGTAGAGTTAGCACAGTTACGTCATATCTCGACTCGTTTGATTCGTGGTTGGACTCACTTGGAGCGTCAGAAAGGTGGTATCGGTCTACGTGGACCGGGTGAAACTCAGTTAGAGACCGACAGACGTTTGTTGCGTGAACGTATTAAAGCGATTTTGCGTCGTTTAGAGCGAGTAGCTAAGCAGCGTGAGCAAGGTAGACGTGCGAGAACCCGAGCAGAGATACCTACGGTATCATTGGTGGGTTATACCAACGCGGGTAAGTCGACCCTATTTAACCGGATTACAGAAGCAGGAGTTTATGCGGCAGACCAATTGTTTGCGACGCTCGATCCTACTCTGAGAAAAATTGAACTTAGTGATGTTGGTCCTGCAATTTTGGCTGACACGGTAGGTTTTATTCGTCATCTTCCGCACGATTTAGTAGCGGCATTTAAGGCGACGTTACAAGAAACGCAAGAAGCTGACATTTTGTTACATGTTGTTGATGCCAGCGACGACCGTTTTCGTGAGAATATTCAAGCTGTAAATGATGTGTTACAGGAAATTGATGCGCACGAAGTGCCATCCCTGTTAGTCATGAACAAGATTGATAATCTAGACGTTCAAGAGCCTCGCATTGAAAGAGATGATGAAGGTGTGCCGAGAGCCGTATGGATTTCGGCAATGGATGGCTTAGGCATTGATCTGCTATTCCAAGCTCTGACAGAGCGTCTGACTAGCCAAATAGTCGAACACAGACTGTGTGTTCCGCCGCAATATCAGGGCAGAATTCGCAGTATTTTCTTCCAAATGAAGTGTATTCAGGACGAAGAATATGATTCTGAGGGCAATTTGCTGATCTCAATTCGTATGCAGCAAGTAGATTGGTCTAGACTAGAAAAAAGAGAAGAGGCAGTTTTACGTGACTTTATAGTTACTTAAAGGACTGCTAGAGTATAACGTCATATCAAATGATGGAGCTTTCTAATGGCGTGGAATGAGCCCGGAAATAACAACGGCAACAATGGCCGCGATAATGACCCTTGGGGTAATAACAATAATCGCGGTGATAAAGGCGGCCGTGAGCAAGGTCCGCCAGATTTAGACGAAGTGTTTAACAAGCTGAGTCAAAAACTGGGCGGAAAATTTGGTAACAAAGGTAGAAGCGGTAAAGGGCCTTCTTTCTCTGGTGGTAGCGCCATTGGTTTCGGTGTTATCGCGGTTATCGCAATTGCTATCTGGTTTTTTGCTGGTTTCTATACCATCAGCGAAGCTGAGCGCGGTGTGGTTTTACGATTAGGCAAATACGACCGTATCGTTGACCCTGGTTTGAACTGGCGCCCTCGCTTTATTGATGAAGTTACACCAGTGAACATTCAAGCAATCCGTTCAATGCGTGCATCTGGTCTAATGTTGACTAAAGATGAAAACGTTGTGACGGTAGCAATGGACGTTCAATACCGTGTATCTGATCCGTTTAAATACTTGTACCGTGTGACTAATGCCGACGACAGCTTACGCCAAGCGACCGACTCAGCATTACGTGCGGTGATTGGTGACTCACTGATGGATAGCATCCTGACCAGTGGCCGCCAACAAATTCGTCAAAGCACCCAAGAGACGCTAAATCAAATTATTGATAGCTATGACATGGGCTTGATGATTGTTGATGTGAACTTCCAATCTGCGCGTCCGCCAGAGCAAGTTAAAGATGCCTTTGATGATGCTATCGCGGCTCGTGAGGATGAAGAGCGTTTCATTCGTGAAGCGGAAGCTTACAAAAACGAAATTCTGCCTAAAGCGACAGGTCGTGCAGAGCGTCTGAAAAAAGAAGCGTTGGGTTACAGCGAGCGCGTGGTTAACGAATCATTGGGTCAAGTGGCTCAGTTTGAGAAACTATTGCCTGAGTACCAAGCAGCGCCTGAGGTTACTCGTAATCGTTTGTACTTAGATGCGATGGAAGAAGTGTATACCAACTCGTCTAAAGTGCTGATTGATTCGGAATCAAGCGGCAACCTGCTTTACTTACCGATTGATAAGTTAGCGGGCCAACAGGCAACTCCAACTAAACGTGCAGATAAGTCTTCAGCGACTTATGACAACATTGAGTTAGAGTCTCAGCGTTCGGCAACTGATAGCGAAACTGATGCTCAAAACCGTTCAACGACTTCACGTCAAGGGAGATACTAATAATGCGTAAGTTAATGATCCCTGTAGTGGTTGTTGTTCTTGCTTTGTTGTTGATGTCAGTATTCGTGATCCCAGAAGGTGAGCGTGGCTTCGTTATTCGCTTTGGTCGAGTAATGAAAGATGCTAACGACGCAGCGAAAATTTACGAACCGGGTCTACACATGAAGATGCCGTTGTTTGATCGCGTAAAATCATTAGATGCTCGTATTCAAACTATGGATGGACGTTCTGACCGTTTTGTAACGTCAGAGAAAAAAGACGTTATCATTGATACCTACGTTAAGTGGCGTATTAAAGATTTCGGTCAATATTTCTTGGCAACCGGTGGTGGTAACGCTCTAACTGCGGAAGCACTACTTGAGCGTAAAGTGACTGACATCCTACGTTCAGAAATCGGTTCTCGTGAAATTAAGCAGATTGTTTCTGGTCCTCGCAACAACGATGTATTGCCAGACAGCTCTGATTCAGAAGTGGTAACGACTGAAGCGGCGAAACAAGCATTAGAGATTGATGGTCAGCGCGACCAAATCATGGAGAACGTACTGAACGATACTCGTCAAAGTGCGATGAAAGACCTTGGTGTCGAAGTGGTTGATTTCCGTATGAAGAAAATCAACTTACCTGATGAAATCAGTGAGTCTATCTATCGTCGTATGCGTGCTGAGCGTGAATCTGTTGCTCGTAAACACCGTTCTCAAGGTCGTGAGAAAGCGGAAGTTATCCGCGCTCAAGCTGAACTTGAAGTGGCAACTATCCTAGCTGAAGCGGATAAGACTGCACGTGTTACACGTGGTGAAGCGGATGCAAAAGCTGCCAAGATTTACTCTGAAGCGTACAACAAAGATCCTGAGTTCTTTGGCTTTGTCCGTTCGCTAAAAGCGTATGAGAAATCGTTCAGCCAGAAAGGCGATATTCTTGTGTTAGATCCGAAGAGTGATTTCTTCAAATACATGAATAATTCGAAAGGCGCACCTGCGAAGTAGGTGATCTCATTTTTCCTCTTGTTGGGAAGATAAAAGATTCTCTTAGTTCTCCCCCTCAGATGAGGGGGAGTTAGAGGGGGTTGAAATCCACTGAACTTATTAATCATTACACTCTTAATTCAGTTCGGTGAAAGCAACCCCACCCAGCCTCCCCTTCGAAGGGGGAGGAGTAAGATAGTATCTCCTATCAAGAAGAGAACTTGGAAGATTATACAAAGGCTCCGAAAGGAGCCTTTTCTTATGGAGACAGTCAATGTCTAATTCACTTTGGATGGCGTTGGGATTAGTGCTGGTGGTTGAAGGGTTAGGACCTTTAGTTGCACCAAATGGTTGGCGCCAGATGGTTGCTCAGTTAAGTGAACAACCGGATAACCAGCTTCGTCGCATCGGCGGTTGCTTAGTTGTCGCAGGCGCAGTGATAGCGTACTACTTTTCTTAAACAAGAATGCCGATACGTTCGTCACTCATCGATTAAACATTAATAGTGTGGTGGTGGCGGCTCTTTATTTGGGTCCGCCATGTTAGACGTCTCCATATTCTTCATTTTGCCTACCACATACGTCATCTGATCTTTCATTTTATTGATTAACAGTTGTTGCTGAGCAAGAGCTTCGTTGAGTTCATCAATGGTTTGCTCTTGAAATGCCACTTTGCATTCCAAATCATCAATACGTTGCTGTAACTGCACTGTATGTTGTTCTGTCATCGTAATACCTGTGTTGTTAGGTTTACAGTTGTTCGGTCTCTGGCCTAGTCGTCGAGTTTCCACGCTTGTGCAATGCCCGCTGAGGTACCAGATATGACTCTCTGCTTTGAATCGAAAGCGGCATCATACACTACAGCTCGTGGTGGACGGGCATCTTTTCTTGGCTTTGCTTCAAAGCCTTCAAGTTTGTCGCCCGTTTTACTATCCCAAACTTCTATACGGCTTGATGGTGTTCCTGTCACCAGAAAAGCGCCATCATCAGAAAATCGCGCAGTGGAGAAAATCAGTTGACGGGAAAAACTGTGCAGCTGTGCTTGTTTGATTCCGCTTGGCAGTTGCCAAATAAACGACTCATCACCACCATCAGAGGTGAAGGCCAGTTTGCCGTCACGCTGCAGTGCGACACGATTTACTCTTTGTTGATGTTCGAAGGTATGAATAATTTGCCCTGTTTTGGTATCCCAGAAGTAGGCTTTATAGTCATTGCCGCCGGTTAGGGCATAACGACCGTTGGGAGAAAGTGCGACGGAATTGACTTTTTCTTGGTGAGCAAGGAACTCCATGCGACGTCCGCTGACTAAATCGACGTAAATGGCTTTGCCATTAGACAGACCGAGTAGGACTTGTTGACCATCACTGCTGATATCTATGTCACGGATTAGCCCGTCAGATATGGACCACAAGCCTTTTGCTTGTGACCAAGCAAGATTCCAAACGGCAAAATTAATCTGGCTAGCCGTAACCGCAAATTGGCCATTATCTGAAATGCGAATGCGCGATACGGTGTTTTGCTGTGGGTCTTGAGCGCCGAGCTTCGCGAGTATTTCTTTGGAATTGAGGTCCCACAGTACCAGTTGGTGTTGTTGGGAATAGATAAGTGCGAATCGTCCGTCACGGCTTAACGCGAAACTGGCTGAGCCATCGGGTTCTAAATCCCAACGTTCAAGCTCTTTTCCAGAGAAAAAGCAGCCGTTTAACGCAACAATGACAGTAAAACAGAGTGTGAGATGGTAAATTATCCGCATTAGGTCTAATTATCCGTAGAGACAATCTCAAAACATACCGCTATATTGGTACAACTTTTTGTGATGCACCAGTGAGATAACTGATTTTGTGCATGATAACTGAAGCTTTGCCAACAAAATAAGCTTTGCCAACAAAATAAGCTTTGCCAACAAATTGGAGAATTTAATGAAATCACTATTTAAAGTGTCACTGCTAGCTGCAACAGTAATTCTTGCAGTCGGCTGCCAAAAAGATGAAGCACCGAAAGCGGAAGCGACTCCGGCAGCACAAGAGCAACAAGCAGTCACTTTTAAAACGGACGATGATAAAGCGGCATACGCTATTGGTGTTTCTTTCGCGAACTACCTAAACACCAGCCTAGATAAGCCTCGTGAAATCGGTATCGATCTAAACAAAGATCTTGTACTTCAGGGTATTCAACATGTTTTTGCTGGCAAAGCAGAACTTACTGAAGAAGATACTCGCGCAGCGTTAGAAGCTCTAGACAAGCGTGTTGCTGAAACGATGCAAGCGAAAGCGGCAGAGAAAGCTGCTGCAAATAAAGAAGCGGGTGAAAAATTCCGCTCTGAGTTTGAAGCACAAGAAGGCGTAAAGAAAACTGAATCAGGTCTACTTTACCAAGTCATCACTCCTGCTCAAGGTGATCAGCCAAAAGAAACCGATACTGTTCAAGTACATTACAAAGGTACTCTGACGGATGGCACTCAGTTCGACAGTTCATACGATCGTGGTGAACCAGCAACGTTCCCACTAAACCGCGTCATCTCTGGTTGGACAGAAGGCGTTCAGTTGATGCCTGTTGGTTCAAAATTCAAGTTCGTTATCCCGCCAGAGCTAGCCTATGGTGAGCAAGACACACCAACGATCCCAGCTAACTCAACGCTAGTATTCGAAGTTGAGCTGCTGAAAATTGAGAACGGTGACGCTGCCGCTCAATAAGCTATCTTTAGCTCGATGAGCTAACGACAAGATGCTTAGCTAACGTTAGTAAATAAAAAGGTCTGACACGTTCAGACCTTTTTTCTTTCAGTGAGCTTCACCACATAATTTGTTCCAAATCACTTGTTGGTGATATAGCTAAGCATTCAAATAAAATTTTCTGATAGACTTACAACAATTTGTTGATTTTGAGTTTTAAGGTCAAAGTACAGTGACAACAACAGAAACATTTAACAATGCAGATATGCTGCTCGAAATGGAATCCGTCCACGTGAAACCATTCACCGAGCATGACAAAGTTATTTTGCGCTCTTATGAAGCCGTTGTAGATGGCATTGCCAGCTTGATTGGTCCTTTCTGTGAGATTGTTTTGCACTCATTAGAAGATTTAAATACCTCTGCAATTAAAATCGCTAACGGTGAAAACACGGGTCGACAAGTAGGTTCGCCTATTACCGACCTTGCGTTAAAAATGCTGCGCGATATCGAAGGTTCAGAACGCAACTTCTCTCGTTCTTATTTCACACGCGCGAAAGGTGGTGTGTTGATGAAGTCGATTACGGTGGCTATCCGTAATGGTGAGAATCGTGTTATTGGCCTGTTGTGTATTAACGTCAACCTTGATGCACCGTTCTCTCAGGTTCTTCAATCTTTTATGCCTACTCAAGAAGCGCAAGATGCTGCTTCTTCAGTTAACTTCGCAAGTGATGTAGAAGAGCTGGTAGACCAAACGGTAGAGCGTACGATTGAAGAGATCAACACCGATAAAACTGTGTCGAACAATACCAAGAACCGTCAAATCGTTATGGCGCTGTTTGATAAAGGTATCTTTGATATTAAAGATGCAATTAACCGTGTTGCAGATCGTCTTAACATCTCTAAACACACGGTTTACCTGTATATCCGTCAGCGTAAAACAGAGGATGATGAAGCGTGAGTTCAAATCCCACTTCCTTGACTTACTCTTTAGTGGTCAATGGATCTGTGTACGGAACTCAGTCTGCGCGTAATGCTTATTTGTTTGCACAAGCTTTGATAGAAAAAGGGCACCAGTTGGAAAGTGTTTTTTTCTATCAAGATGGTGTGTTCAATGCGTCGAAACTGACTGTACCTGCCAACGATGAGTTTGATCTGGTGAAGGCTTGGCAATCACTGGCAACTAAACATCAGGTTCGATTGGAAACCTGTGTAGCTGCAGCCCTGCGACGGGGTGTCATTGGTCAAGACGAAGCGAGTCAACATCAACTACCTTCAGCCAATCTTGCCGAACACTTTGAGCAATCAGGGCTAGGCAGTTTAGCGGAAGCCTTGCTTAGTCAGGATAGAGTGGTTCAATTTTGAAGAAAGTTGCTTTCATTTTTCATACGGCTCCCCATGGTACCTCTTCAGCCCGAGAAGGACTGGACGCCATTTTAGCCGCTTCAGCGTATTCGGAAGAGTTAGCCATTTTCTTCGTTGGTGAAGGGGTGTTGCAACTGTTAAATGGTCAGGATCCGTCTCAAGTTTTGAGTCGAGACTACATCAGTGCGTTTAAGTTGCTCGATTTATATGATATTGAGCAGCGTTATATTTGTGAGCAAAGCCTGCAAGACTGGGGACTAGGGGCGAGCGATTTAATCATCGATGGCAAAATTGTCTCTCCACAGCAAATTGCACAGCAGTGGAATGAATTTGACCAACTGCTAACTTTCTGAGGTGTACTGGTGCTACATATCGTAAAATCTTTGGAAAAACTGAAGCTTGTGTCTCGTTACCTGCAACCGACAGATGATCTTTTGCTGGTGGAGAATGCTGTTTACGCCTCGAGCCAACATTCTGAATATTATTCTCAAATCGTCGTGACTGGTCAGATATTTGCGTTGCAAGAGGATCTCCAAGCCAGAGGGTGGTCAGAAAACTCCGCACAA
This sequence comes from Vibrio ziniensis, assembly GCF_011064285.1. Lineage (NCBI taxonomy): Bacteria > Pseudomonadati > Pseudomonadota > Gammaproteobacteria > Vibrionales > Vibrionaceae > Vibrio > Vibrio ziniensis. Next base: position 2,874,503 of record NZ_CP049331.1, on the reverse strand, counting down.
AACATTCAAATTATCAATAGATTTGAGTTTGTTGAATTAACGATAAGTCATTCAAAATCAATATCTTGGTAGAAGTATTCTTCTTCTGAGTCTTCAGTACACTTTTATGTCCAGAAACGGGCTAAAAAAAGATCTGTATATTTCTTGACACACATCCCACTGCTGCATAGAATTTTGCGTCCCTATTTACGCATTGTGAGTAGGGATAGATTTTTCACAAAGCTAATTTCAGCAAATCAGGAGCTAGTTAATGGCAACTATTAACCAGTTGGTTCGCAAGCCACGTGCAAAGCAAGTTGTTAAAAGCAACGTGCCAGCACTAGAAGCGTGCCCACAAAAACGTGGTGTATGTACTCGTGTTTACACTACTACACCTAAAAAACCTAACTCAGCACTTCGTAAAGTTTGTCGTGTACGTCTAACAAACGGCTTCGAAGTGACTTCGTACATCGGCGGTGAAGGTCACAACCTTCAAGAGCACTCTGTTGTTCTTATCCGTGGTGGTCGTGTTAAAGACCTTCCAGGTGTGCGTTACCACACCGTTCGTGGTGCACTTGACTGTGCAGGCGTGAACGATCGTAAACAAGCTCGTTCTAAGTACGGTGTGAAGCGTCCTAAGTCTTAATGGATTCCGTTAAGTAAGGCCAAACACTAAATTAATTATTGTATATTTGAAGAAACTGAAAAGTTTTGGATAACCTGAAGAAGACAACGGAGAATATTCCATGCCACGTCGTCGCGTTATTGGTCAGCGTAAGATCCTTCCAGATCCAAAGTTCAAATCTGAACTGCTGGCAAAATTCGTTAACATCCTTATGGTTGACGGTAAAAAATCTACTGCAGAAAAAATCGTTTACACTGCACTAGACACTATGGCTGAGAAATCTGGTAAAGATCACTTAGCTGTATTTGAAGAAGCTCTTGAAAATGTACGCCCAGCGGTAGAAGTTAAGTCTCGCCGTGTTGGTGGTTCAACTTATCAAGTTCCAGTAGAAGTACGTCCGGTTCGCCGTAACGCACTTGCTATGCGTTGGTTAGTTGAAGCTGCGCGTAAGCGTGGTGAAAAATCTATGGCTGCTCGCCTAGCTGCTGAAATGCTAGACGCGTCAGAAAACAAAGGTACAGCTGTTAAGAAACGTGAAGACGTTCACCGTATGGCTGAAGCTAACAAAGCGTTTGCTCATTACCGTTGGTAATACCTTTCAGTGCTGCAAGGTTCCTTGCAGCACTCCTTTAGTTCCTATGCTTTTGCTAGGAACTATTGCTATATCTAGAGGCCGGTTTTTTAGCTAACAATAGTTTTTTAACTGACAACAGTTTTAGATATAGCAATAGTCCCTATCTCTAATAAGAGGATTCAATCGTGGCTCGCAAAACTCCTATTGAGCGCTACCGTAACATCGGTATCTGTGCTCACGTAGATGCAGGTAAAACAACGACTACTGAACGTATTCTGTTCTACACTGGCCTTTCTCACAAAATCGGTGAAGTTCACGATGGCGCCGCAACCATGGACTGGATGGAACAGGAGCAGGAACGTGGTATCACTATCACTTCAGCTGCGACTACGACTTTCTGGCGTGGTATGGAAGCACAATTCCAAGATCACCGCATCAACATCATTGATACCCCTGGACATGTTGACTTTACTATCGAAGTAGAGCGTTCACTTCGTGTGCTTGATGGTGCAGTGGTTGTGTTCTGTGGCGCATCAGGTGTTGAACCTCAGTCTGAAACTGTATGGCGTCAAGCAAACAAGTACCACGTACCACGTATCGTATTTGTAAACAAAATGGACCGTGCAGGCGCAGATTTCCTACGCGTTGTAAACCAAATTAAAAATCGTCTTGGTGCAACTCCGGTTCCAATCCAACTAAACATTGGTGCGGAAGAAGAGTTTAGAGGTGTTATCGACCTTATCAAGATGAAAGCCATCAACTGGAATGAAGCCGATCAAGGCATGACGTTCACATACGAAGATATTCCGGCTGATATGCAAGAACTTGCTGAAGAATGGCGCAGCCACTTGGTTGAGACTGCTGCTGAAGCAAGTGAAGAATTGATGGAAAAATACCTTGATGATGGTGAGCTTACTGAAGCAGAAATCAAGCAAGCGTTACGTCAACGTACACTAAACAACGAAATCGTACTGGCTACTTGTGGTAGTGCGTTTAAAAACAAAGGTGTGCAAGCAGTTCTGGATGCGGTTGTAGAATACCTACCTGCTCCGATTGACGTACCTTCAATCAAAGGTGTTGATGAAAACGATCATGAAGTTGAGCGTCATGCAGACGACAACGAGCCGTTTTCAGCACTAGCATTCAAGATTGCGACTGACCCATTTGTGGGGACACTCACTTTCATGCGTGTTTATTCTGGTGTGGTAAACTCAGGTGATGCAGTTTACAACTCAGTGAAACAGAAGAAAGAGCGTTTTGGTCGTATCGTGCAAATGCACGCTAACAAGCGTGAAGAGATTAAAGAAGTTCGTGCTGGCGATATCGCCGCAGCGATCGGTCTGAAAGATGTAACGACAGGTGACACTCTATGTGACCAGAACCACAAAGTGATTCTGGAACGTATGGAATTCCCTACGCCAGTTATTCAGATCGCAGTAGAACCACGTTCTACCGCTGACCAAGAGAAAATGGCAATTGCGCTAGGTAAACTAGCAGCAGAAGACCCATCATTCCGTGTTGAAACAGACCAAGAAACGGGTCAAACACTGATCTCTGGTATGGGCGAGCTTCATCTGGACATCATCGTTGATCGTATGAAACGCGAATTCAGCGTTGACTGCAACGTGGGTAAACCTCAGGTTGCTTACCGTGAAACCATTCGTGGTAAATCGGAAGTAGAAGGCAAATTTGTTCGTCAGTCTGGTGGTCGTGGTCAATATGGTCACGTTTGGCTGAAGATTGAACCTGCTGAAGTAGGTCAGGGCTTTGTCTTCGTTGACGAGATCGTTGGTGGTGCAATTCCTAAGGAATTCATCGCTCCGGTAGCGAAAGGTATCGAGGAGCAAATGAACAACGGTGTGTTGGCTGGCTACCCAGTTTTGGATGTTAAGGCTACACTCTTTGATGGTTCATTCCACGATGTCGACTCAAGTGAGATGGCGTTTAAAATCGCTGGCTCAATGGCATTCAAGAAAGGTGCGCTTGAAGCAAACCCAGTTATTCTTGAACCGCTAATGAAAGTTGAAGTAACCACTCCAGAAGATTGGATGGGTGATGTTGTTGGTGACTTAAACCGTCGTCGCGGCATGATCGAAGGTATGGATGATGGCCTTGCTGGTCTGAAAATTATCCATGCTAAAGTACCACTCTCTGAGATGTTTGGTTATGCAACGGACCTACGTTCTGCGACCCAAGGCCGTGCTTCTTACTCTATGGAGTTTAGTGAGTACGCTGAGGTTCCTAAAAATATTGCGGAAGCAATTATTGCGGAACGCGGTTAACGTTATTTGATTAATAACGAATCTATTGCGCTGACGAGCGTTGGCGCATAAAATAGCAAATTCTGGCGCGCCTTGAGTGAACGTTACTTAAGGTGAATCATAACTAGGAAGGAACACGAACGTGTCTAAAGAAAAATTTGAACGTACGAAACCGCACGTAAACGTTGGTACTATCGGCCACGTTGACCACGGTAAAACAACTCTAACAGCAGCTATCTGTACTACTCTTTCAAAAGTATACGGTGGTAAAGCTCGTGACTTCGCATCAATCGATAACGCTCCAGAAGAGCGTGAGCGCGGTATCACAATCTCTACATCTCACGTAGAATACGATACTCCAGCTCGTCACTACGCACACGTAGACTGCCCAGGACACGCTGACTATGTTAAAAACATGATCACAGGTGCTGCGCAAATGGACGGTGGTATCCTAGTTGTTGCTGCAACAGATGGTCCAATGCCACAAACTCGTGAGCACATCCTACTAGGCCGTCAGGTTGGTATCCCTTACATCATCGTATTCATGAACAAATGTGACATGGTTGACGATGAAGAGCTACTAGAACTAGTAGAAATGGAAGTTCGTGAACTTCTATCTGAGTACGATTTCCCAGGTGATGACCTACCAGTTATCCAAGGTTCAGCACTAGGTGCGCTAAACGGCGAACCACAGTGGGAAGAGAAAATCATTGAGCTTGCAAAAGCACTTGATGAGTACATTCCAGAGCCAGAGCGTGCAGTAGACATGCCGTTCCTAATGCCAATCGAAGACGTATTCTCAATCCAAGGTCGTGGTACAGTAGTAACTGGCCGTATCGAGCGCGGTATCCTGAAAGTTGGTGATGAAGTTGCAATCGTTGGTATCCACGACACAACTACAACAACTTGTACAGGTGTTGAGATGTTCCGTAAGCTTCTAGACGAAGGTCGTGCGGGTGAGAACGTTGGTGCACTACTACGTGGTACTAAGCGTGATGACGTAGAACGTGGCCAAGTACTAGCTAAGCCTGGTTCAATCACACCACACACTAAGTTCGAATCAGAAGTATACGTACTTTCTAAAGACGAAGGCGGCCGTCATACTCCGTTCTTCAAAGGCTACCGTCCACAGTTCTACTTCCGTACAACTGACGTAACTGGTGATATCTCTCTACCAGAAGGCGTGGAAATGGTAATGCCAGGCGACAACATCAAGATGACTGTTGATCTAATCGCACCAATCGCGATGGACGAAGGTCTACGTTTCGCGATCCGCGAAGGTGGCCGTACAGTTGGTGCTGGTGTTGTAGCTAAAATCTTCGCTTAATCGCGAAATTTTACTGCGAACCTCGCATTAGAAAAGGGAAGCTTCGGCTTCCCTTTTTGCTTTTTCGCTTAGTTTCAGATGCTCATTTATACCATTCTGGATAATTTCCTATTCGCTGTTCTACCGATGCTCAGTCTGATCATATTTTTATCTAGGATGGTATTAATTAGAGATTGAAGTTTAGTTATAAAGATTTTCTCTCTTGTGATGCATTTTCTTTATTATAAATCATATAAAAACAGCACCTTAAATATCCTTACTATTCGTGTTCTTCAACTAACTATTTTCACCTTCAAATTGTTCTCCTTTTTTATAACTAATCGATCTGAATAACGTGTAAAACTTACTGGTAATAAGAACGATTCTTTTTTATATTTCGAACAAAGGTTGTTATTAAAGGTTGCTGTATGTACGTTTGTTTGTGTCATGGTATTTCTGATAAGAAAATTAAGAGCCTCGCTATCGAGCAAGGAATTACGGATATCCGTGGTATCAGACAATGCACGCCATTAGGTTCACAATGTGGTAAGTGCGTACGTCAGGCGAAGGAAATTTTAAGCGAAGTTGAGGTCGTGCAACTGAAACAAGCAAGTTAATTGAAACGCTTTGTTGGCTGAAAAGCCAGACATAGTGCTACTACTTTTTTGACACTCTCTTATTTGGTTCTAAAGTTAATAGAGCCAAAGAGGAGGGCTTTGTCATGAAAGGCGATCCAATAATAATCCAACATCTCAACAAAATTCTTGGTAATGAGCTGGTTGCTATCAACCAATACTTTCTACATGCACGCATGTACAAAGATTGGGGGCTAAAGCATTTAGCGGATAAGGAATACCATGAATCCATTGATGAAATGAAACATGCTGATCACCTAATCGAACGGATTTTGTTTTTGGAAGGTTTACCCAATCTACAAGATCTCGGTAAGTTGATGATAGGTGAAGATACAAAAGAAATGCTCGAATGCGATCTCAAACTAGAGATGGCTGCGATACCTGATTTGAAAGACGCAATCGCGTATGCTGAAGATATTCGAGATTACGTGTCCCGAGACATTTTCCAAGACATTCTGGAGGATGAAGAAGAGCATGTAGATTGGCTTGAAACACAGCTTGGCTTAATTGAAAAAACAGGTATCGAAAACTATCTTCAAGCTCAATTTGTCGACGAAGATTAACCTTTCTAAAGCTGGTGATCATTTAAGTTCACCAGCTCTTATTTCCCCCAATAATTTCCCTTGCTAACACTGCTGACATTCTGTACTATTCGTGCTCCTTTATTCTCGGTCAATTATCATTAGTTCCTTGCTTCCTGTGGATGACCGGGCCAACTTTGGAAGCTAATAATCCGTAAGGAGCAATAAATGCGTCATTACGAAATCGTATTCATGGTGCACCCAGATCAAAGCGAGCAAGTTGCTGGCATGATCGAGCGTTACACTGGTTCTATCACTGAAACTGGCGGTAAAATCCACCGTCTAGAAGATTGGGGTCGTCGTCAAATGGCTTACCCAATCAACAAGCTACACAAAGCTCACTACGTTCTAATGAACGTTGAAGCTGACCAAGCTGTGATTGACGAACTAGAAACTGCTTTCCGTTTCAACGATGCAGTTCTACGTAACATGATTATGCGTACTAAATCAGCAATCACTGAACCATCAATCATGCTAAAAGCGAAAGAAGAGCGTGCTCCTCGTCGCGAACAGTTTGAAGACCGTTCAGAAGATTCTGCTGAGTAATAGTATTTATGACCAATCGAATGGAGTTAAGTGGCTCAGTCGCTAAACCTCCGATTCGAAGCCAAAGTCCATCGGGTGTTGAACACTGTCATTTTTGGCTAGAGCATCGCTCTACGGTGGTTGAAGCTGACTTCCCGCGACAAGTTTATTGTCGAATTCCAGTGGTAGTCAGTGGGCAGCGGTCAAAAATCTTAACTCAAGACTTAGTACAAGGCAGTAGTATTCAGGTAAGTGGCTTTGTTGCTTATCAAACCGGCCGAAATGGTTTGGGAAAGTTGGTACTACACGCTGACAACATTATTCAAATTTAGATCAGGAGATAGCCCATGGCTCGTTTCTTCCGTCGTCGTAAATTCTGCCGTTTTACTGCAGAAGGCGTACAAGAGATTGACTACAAAGATGTAGCAACTCTTAAAAACTACATCACTGAAGCTGGCAAAATCGTACCAAGCCGTATCACTGGTACTAGCGCTAAATACCAGCGTCAGCTAGCTCGCGCAATCAAACGTGCTCGCTACCTAGCTATTCTGCCATACACTGACAAACATCAGTAATCGGCACCGTTTATTAGAAAGAGGATTAAGCAATGCAAGTTATTCTACTTGATAAAATCGGTAACCTAGGCAGCCTTGGCGAAACTGTAAACGTTAAATCTGGTTACGCTCGTAACTTCCTTATCCCACAAGGTAAGGCTGTAATGGCAACTAAAGCTAACGTTGAAATGTTTGAAGGCCGTCGTGCAGAGCTAGAAGCTAAAGTTGCTGAGCAACTAGCTGCAGCTCAAGCTCGCGCTGACCAAGTTAACGCACTAGAAGCAGTTGTTATTGCTTCTAAAGCTGGTGACGAAGGCAAACTATTCGGTTCTATCGGTACTCGCGATATCGCTGACGCTATCACAGCGGCTGGCGTTGCAGTAACGAAGAGCGAAGTTCGTCTACCTGAAGGTGCTCTACGTAACACTGGTGAGTTCGAAATCAGCGTTCAACTTCACTCTGAAGTTTTTGCTGAAGTTAAACTACAAGTTGTTGCTGAGTAATTTCAGTCTAGCAATATTGAAGACACCAGCCTCGGCTGGTGTTTTTTTTTGTCTGAAAATAGAAAGTTTTAGAAGATAAACAGTAAGTTGATTGAAAAGATACTGTCGGCTTTGCTTAAACCTTCGGGTACTTTGTCGTGATACTGGCGAGATTGGTTCAGTTTTAAAGCGATGTCTTTAGTAATATTGTTGGTCACACTGATGTCACTATCCCACATAGTGTTACTTTCACCCGTGATATGGGTGATGTCTACGCCAAACTTCAGGTTGTCAAGTACCTGCCAATTACCACGGACATTGGTGCGGAAAATCGGTTCCTGAACGACGTCCGGGAACACAATATCATCATCGTCAATCTCATCTAAATTGGGTTCTTGATAACGGTAACCCGGCCCTAACTCAACCTCTAGTAACAGCTTTTTACTGTTTGCTACCTGATAACCTAAACCACCAGATACGGTGAAATCTTTAAAATAGGCTGTGTACTGTGAATCCATGCCTTTGAAGCTACTGTAAAGGTAAGTATCAGAACCTAGCTTATAGTCACTTTGCAGTGAATAGGTGGATTGCCTTTTCGTCTCTTTACCATTTTTTTCTAGGCGATAAAATTTCCAGTCACCAGTTGTACGGTAACGTCCCAAAGTGTATTCGGTTTTTAGGCGAGAGTTGAGCGCTTCTGATGTAGTATTGCCAGAGTGAGCTTGATAGCCAAACTCAACTTGGGTATCCCATGGGGACGGCACTTCAATGTCCTTATCTTTGCTCGCATCTTCCTTGGCAAAAGCTGCATTCATCGCTAGCAAGCTTAAACTGAGAAGCCACAATTTGGACACAAAGTACCTCGGTGAATCATTAATGGCTGCAAATAATAAATGCAGCTGATGTATCTTTAGTCAGATGAAGGTTAATTCTGCATGAATCACCAAGGAATGTAGAGGAATGCGGGTGAGTTTAGGAAAAATCCTCGACCAGATGATGACTTTTTCAGCATGATCTACGTTAGAACTGAGTGAGGGAGCTGTGTCTCTTGGCTTGAGTTTTGTTTTTGTACTCATTGATCCACGCTCTCGCATATTGAGGGGACTTGGGTATAATAAACGGCAATTTAGGGTATAGCTCTAGGGCAATTTACCTCGTAAGGTCGCATCCGACCCCAGAATTATTGAGTAACATAATGGCAGAACCCCGTACAGAGAATCGATATCGTAAAACTTCAGATGCACAAGTTGATGCTATCAAAGTTCCACCTCATTCATTAGAAGCAGAACAGTCGGTTATTGGTGGGCTACTGTTAGATAATGAACGCTGGGATACTGTTTCTGAACGTGTCGTGACGTCTGATTTTTACAGTCGTCCACATCGCCATATCTTCGATGCGGTAAAATCCATTCTTGAAGCGAGTAAACCTCTCGATTTGATTACGCTTTCTGAGTATTTAGAACAGCGTGAACAACTTGAAGATGTTGGTGGCTTTGCCTATCTCGCGGATTTGGCGAAAAACACGCCAAGTGCGGCAAACATCAATGCGTATGCAGAGATTGTGGCTGAACGAGCTCTGGTTCGTAACCTGATTGGTGTGGCAAATGAAATTGCTGACGCAGGCTATGATCCTCAAGGTCGCAGTTCAGAAGATCTGTTGGATTTAGCAGAGAGTAAAGTTTTCGCCATTGCTGAAGCGCGTACCAATGAAAATGAAGGTCCTCAAAACGTTGACAATATTCTTGAAAAGACGCTTGAGCGAATCGAATTGCTTTATAAGAGCCCGCAAGATGGTGTTACTGGGGTAAACACTGGTTTTACCGATCTCAATAAGAAAACGGCGGGTTTGCAAGGTTCGGATTTGGTTATTGTCGCGGCTCGTCCATCGATGGGTAAAACCACGTTTGCAATGAACCTGTGTGAAAACGCAGCGATGGAGCAAGACAAGCCCGTACTGATCTTCTCTCTAGAGATGCCTGCTGAACAAATCATGATGCGTATGCTCGCGTCTTTATCTCGTGTTGACCAAACCAAAATACGTACTGGTCAATTGGATGATGAGGATTGGGCGCGAATTTCTTCTACCATGGGCATTCTTATGGATAAGAAGAACATGTATATCGACGACAGTTCAGGTTTGACACCGACCGAAGTTCGTTCTCGAGCAAGACGTATTGCCCGTGAGCGTGGCGGTTTGTCGCTGATCATGGTCGACTACCTGCAGTTAATGCGTGTTCCTGCGTTGTCTGATAACCGTACTTTGGAAATTGCGGAAATCTCTCGCTCGCTAAAAGCGTTGGCTAAAGAGTTGAATGTCCCTGTGGTTGCTCTTTCTCAGCTTAACCGTTCGCTTGAGCAACGTGCGGATAAACGCCCGGTTAACTCGGATTTGCGTGAATCAGGCTCTATCGAGCAGGATGCCGACTTAATCATGTTTATCTATCGTGATGAGGTTTATCACCCAGATAGTGCTTTGAAAGGAACGGCTGAAATCATTATCGGTAAGCAGCGTAACGGCCCTATCGGCTCTGTACGTCTGACATTCCAAGGTCAGTACTCACGTTTTGATAACTATGCGGGACCTGCGTTCGATTTCGACAACGAATAATCAAAATCCAGCCTATTTAAATTCTAGGGGCGTTGATTGCACTCTTTCGCCCCAATCACATATCTATCAGGGACAAATGAATGTGCGTTTGACGCCTATTCGCTGTTCTACCGATGCTCAGTCTGATCATATTTTATCTAGGTTGGTATTATTCGCCCTGAATAGTTGCAATCACTCTTCGTTTTCCCCCGTGATTGCGATGTTCTCCAAGATAAATTCCTTGCCAAGTTCCTAATGCAAGTCGTCCATTCGAGATGGGGATGGTAATACTTGAACCTAGCAGTGACGCTTTAATATGGGCTGGCATATCATCATCCCCTTCGTAGGTGTGAATGTAGTAGGGCGCGCATTCTGGAACAAAGTGGTTAAAGTGTTGCTCCATATCAGAACGTACGGTGGGATCGGCATTTTCGTTAATGGTTAAACTGGCTGAAGTGTGCTGAATAAACAGGTGCACTATCCCAACAGAAATTTTCTTTAGCTCCGGTAACTGACGTTCAACCTCGTCGGTAATTAAATGAAAACCTCTAGGGTATGAAGGCAAATGAATATGAGTTTGTATCCACATTTCTATGTTCCAGAATCTAATTGGCAAACCGATAGTTTAGCGTTAAGGTGAGCCCCTTACGATGACAATTATGCTCAAACGTCAGCCCTTTACTGACTTAACTCAAAGAGAATGGTTAACGGTTAAGCCATAATTACGTACTGAAATTTAATACCATTTTTTGCTACTCTTGTTGGTAGTATTTTTACTTTTATTTTTTATTAATCGGGGATCCAACAATCAACCTGTGCTTCGTCAATGAAGAGAGGCTAAGATTGTTTGAACAATACCTACTGTCATATCGGGATAGATACCATGTTGAAAAACATCAATCCAACGCAAACTCAAGCTTGGAAAGCTCTGACTGCGCATTTTGAGTCAGTGCAGGGAATGAACCTTAAATCTTTGTTCGCAGAAGATAGTGAGCGTTTCGCTAAGTACTCAGCAAAATTTGGCAGCGACATTCTTGTCGACTATTCAAAGAACCTTGTAAACGAAGAAACGATGAAGCATTTGTTTGCATTGGCTGAAGAAACAGATGTGAAAGGTGCGATTCAAGCGATGTTCAGTGGTGAAGCTATCAACCAAACTGAAGGTCGTGCAGTTCTTCATACTGCATTGCGTAACCGTAGCAACAAGCCGGTATTGGCTTATGGCAAAGATGTCATGCCAGAAGTGAATGCTGTACTTGAGAAGATGAAAGCATTCTCTGAGCGCGTCATTGGTGGCGAGTGGAAAGGTTACACAGGTAAAGCGATTACGGATGTCGTAAACATCGGTATCGGTGGCTCAGATCTAGGTCCATACATGGTGACTGAAGCTTTAACGCCATACAAAAACCATTTGACCATGCACTTTGTGTCTAACGTTGACGGTACTCACATCGCAGAAACATTGAAGAAAGTGAACCCTGAAACAACGCTATTCCTCGTTGCTTCAAAAACGTTTACCACTCAAGAAACAATGACAAACGCGCACTCAGCTCGTGATTGGTTCCTAAAAGCCGCTAGCGATGAAGCGCATGTAGCGAAGCACTTTGCTGCTCTTTCTACTAACGCTGGTGCGGTATCAGAGTTCGGTATTGATACCGACAACATGTTTGGTTTCTGGGACTGGGTTGGTGGCCGTTACTCACTATGGTCTGCTATCGGTCTGTCGATTATTCTTTCTATCGGTTATGAGAATTTCGTTGAGCTTCTAACAGGTGCTCACGAGATGGATAACCACTTCGTAGAAACCTCATTTGAAAGCAACATTCCAGTGATCTTGGCGTTGATTGGTCTTTGGTACAACAACTTCCACGGTGCTGAATCAGAAGCTATTCTGCCATACGATCAATACATGCACCGCTTTGCTGCTTACTTCCAACAAGGCAACATGGAATCTAACGGTAAGTACACTGATCGTAACGGCAATGCGGTAAGCTACCAAACTGGCCCAATTATTTGGGGTGAACCAGGTACTAACGGTCAACACGCTTTCTATCAGTTGATCCACCAAGGCACTAAAATGATCCCATGTGATTTCATTGCTCCAGCTGTGACTCACAACCCAACTAGCGATCATCACCAAAAACTGATGTCTAACTTCTTCGCTCAAACGGAAGCGTTAGCGTTTGGTAAGTCTGCAGCAACAGTAAAAGCTGAGCTTGAAAAAGCGGGTATGAATGCAGAAGAAGTGGCGAAGCTTGTTCCTTTCAAAGTGTTTGAAGGTAATCGCCCAACCAACTCTATTCTGGTTAAGCAAATTACACCTCGCTCACTAGGCAATTTGATTGCTATGTACGAACACAAGATCTTCGTTCAAGGCATCATCTGGAACATCTTCACGTTTGACCAGTGGGGTGTTGAGCTAGGTAAACAACTAGCAAACCAAATTCTGCCTGAGCTTGCTGACGCATCTGAAGTGTCTTCACACGATAGCTCAACCAATGGTTTGATTAACGCATTTAAAGCGTTACGCGGCTAATATCGACAAGAGCCTATGTGGGTAAACTAGGCTCTGGAATGCAAAAAGGCTGATGTTAATACATCAGCCTTTTTTATGTTTATCGTACAGGTGTCAAGAGTGGGTTACTCGAAACAGATCTCGATGAAAGCATTACCCCATTGGGAAGCAAATGGCATGATAATGATTGAGCCCTCACACTTATGGCGAATGGTATGACCCTTACCTGATACAACCACTGGCGTTGCCATATCAAAATCAAAACCACTTTCAGCCAAAATGCGTTTCGCGCCACCTGTTACCATGTTGGTAATTTCGCCGACCATATCAGTGACTTCTTCATTTAAGCCATTGGGTCTCTCACCTAACATGTTCTGCATGATTTCCAATGCTAGATTTTCATCAAAGGTAATAGACATTGAGCCGCGCGTTTGATTGCCGACCATGCCGATTAGCCCTGAGACATCTCCACGGGCAATCTCGTCTTTTTTTAGACGGGGTTTTTGAGGCTTCAATTCTAGAGAAGCCATCGTTTTTAACACGTTCATTAAAGACGCTAAAAACGGGTTTACAAATTCAGCGCGCATAACCTTCTTCTATCTGAATCACAAAATTATTTCGAGGAACAAGCCTTACATACACCGTGTGATTCGATCACATGGTTAGTAATAGTAAAACCGTGTTGCTCAGCATTCTTAGCCAGTTTGGCAATCAGATTATCATCCTGTAGCTCTACGACATTACCACACTGGTCACAAATTAATAGCTGTGAAAAGTGCTTATGTGCATTACAAGAGCAGCAAGAAATAAAACTGTTTGTGGATTCCACTCTATGGATAAAGCCCTGCTCCATTAAGAAGTCTAACGCTCTATAGACCGTCGGAGGCTTTGCCTGAGGTTCACTCTTTTTTAAATCATCAAGCAACTCATAGGCGCTGGATGACTTTGCGTTTGCACAAATAAGCTCAAACACTCGCTTACGTTGAGAAGTCAATCTGACTCCACGTGCTGCACAAATTTCTTCTACTTGCTTTGTTAGCTTAGTGTCCAATTCTATCACCATAATCTTTGGACTTTAGTAATGATATACCATTTCTTAATCAATAAAGCGCATTCTTTGATTAATGAGCTGCATGAAAACGGCATATCGATAAAAACGAATTAGCGCTAACTTACCTTATATCTCCGCAAAACGATACTCTACAACAACTGTTCGTAGAGCTCGCTGACATAATTTGCATAGTTCAGCCCGTTGTAGAGCGCAGCAACCAGCTTTTTTATGAAATTTTGAGCTCTGTGTGTATAATCGCCGCACTTTGAGATGTAAAGCGATGGAACCGTTTTGCACACTAAATTGGGTCGTATCACTGCTTCCCATTTTTGACTGGGCTAGAAATCTGCTAGCGAAGTATTTCATCACGGTATCTGAACTCGATATAAATCATGACTATTGCTAAAGACACATCAATTTTTAAAGCTAACCGCCTATCAGTCGCACCCATGCTCGATTGGTGCCACCTTCTTAAAAAGTAGTTTATTATCAATGTCTTGTGTTGATAACACCCTTGGAGGGGATAAATAGGGGATAAATAGGGGGATAAAGAACCTCTAGAAATTAACTCACACATTCGACCATATCTATCTGAATCAAATAGTACACATCATTTCTCACTTCTATAGCATATTTTATCGTTTTTGAGACGATTGTAAATTGCCATTCCAAAAATATCCTATCCAATTATTTTATTTTAAACAAAGAGTTAGGGCTATATGCGAAAGTGAGGCTCCACTTTTCTACCTAAAAGGGTTTTGAGAGGAAACACAAATTCCGTTCTAATTTGAATTGTGTTTTGTCGATGTGGATTTTTAAATGATCACTAAGTTCAATAATCTAGATGCAAAAGTTGTTTTGCTTATGAAGTTTGGTATGTCACCAGTGATTCCTTTACACGAAATAGCGGTGGAATATTTAGGAATGTCATTCAATACAGCACTAAAAAAAGCTAGGACTCAAAGTCTATCGTTACCAGCTTTTCGGTTAGATGACAGCCAAAAATCAGAATGGATGGTTAGTCTTGAAGATTTGGCTAACTTAATTACTCAGCAAGCTGACAAAGCTCGTGCTGAATGGGAAGAACTTAGAGATATTGCGTTATAGAGGATGAGAGATGGAATTATCGATACTTAAGCTTGAAACGCCTCAGTTTGTAACTGAAATGGAAGCCGTCTTACTACTTGCGGATAACCATCGCGCCAAACACTTTTTATGTTCGGCATTTTGTAGCTACTACAGATCTTCGTATGAGCAACGAGTTGATTTAACTCAAATGGACTTCGTTGATAGCAAGTATAAGATGTTGTTTATAAATTTGGTGCTACACCGCCATAAAGGTTTCTATGGAGATGAAGAACTATACGAGTTGTTCGCTAAATGTAAGGCTTTTTTAGACTCTTTTAAATTGGGGGGAAAAGAAGCTTATTGATCAGCTTCTTTTTACCTGAATGACAGGGTTTTAAAGGTGATGTAATCCCTTTACAAGTAGTAATACTTTTCGAAGAATGAGGAAGGTATTACTATCTTGACTATACCTGACAAGATAAATAAGTTTGATACTCCATGTTTTATTTATTAGATTTAAAATAAAACATGGGTATTAAAAATTGGACTGTTACCGTAGAGTCCGTTAAATCTACGGCAGCTCGTGAGCTATATCTAAACAATTTAAATCATCAAAACCATTCCAATACAGAGCGCATAATTAACATTTGGGGAAATGCGCAAACCAGCTTGAATATTCAGTATCAGTGTGAAAAGCGTAGGCTACAGCAGGCGATGAAAAGAAAAGGAGGTAGGCCTCCTCTCGCAGCAATGGAGTATGTATTCACGTTGCCGAAAGGAATTAGACCAACCAAACAACAATGGCAGTCAATTCTAAAAAGAGTCGTTTCAAATCTGTCCCATTCGATAGGGCTTAACCCGAGAGATTTTAATGGTATTGTACGAGCTGTTTTACATCAGCAAGAGCAAAATGCTTTACTGGGTACTGGTGATCATTTACATGTTGTTATCGGTAAGTTTAACAATAACGGCTTGTATCTTAGTGAATTGCAGAAAAAGGGGGCAATTTATACTGCTAAGTTGAGTTTTAACGCTGCTGTGAGAGATGAACTGGGGATTGATCACAATGATTACATAGCTAAAAAAAACTATGTTAAATCAGCAAAAAAGCGAGTGCCGCAATGGAAAGTAAAATCAGCGAGACAAAGAGAAGAGCAAGATAGGTCACTAACTTTAATTGAGGCTAATCTCAACAAAGTACTAAACCAGTGTGAAAAATGGCTTAGGGCATTCGAGCTGGGAGACCGAAAACAGATGAATCGCCAGTATAACCGTATAACTAAATCACTTAATTTCTTGCTCCAAGAGGATATACAAAGTGATAAGTTTGTTCAATTGGTTGACTCTATGACTAAAGCGATAGATAAGAAGTCTAAAAAAGTTCAATTACCTAAGTTAACGACAAATATTTGAGTTTTATTTATTAATTTATTAATTTGTAAATAAACACTATGATTTTATGTAATAGTACGTCTCCTTTGGTAAATGTAGCAATAAAAACCAAAGTAAAACAAATATTTATATCTAAATCGAAAGCGGTTTACCAAGTGGATCTAATATGGCTGAATCAGATAACAGATGTACTAATCTACACCTCAATCGCTAATTATGCAGCTGACGGCAAGGTTATTGATGTAGACGATGATGATACTGTTGATGAGTGTATAAAGATGGTTGTAATGAAAATCACTCAGCTTATTGAACAGGCTATACCTCCGCTTTTAATTAAATGATTTTTGAATAAATGAAAAAATTCACTTATACTGGCACAACCTTTACGCGTGGATACTGAGTTGACGCTGTTAACTTATATCTTGTCGGGCGTTTAGCCAGACACACAGTTTATTGAGGACATTTAGGGCTGCGCAAGCTTCGCTTTGCACGATCCTTCGTTCCTCAGGAGCGCACAAAGCGAAGCTTGCGCTTCCTTAAGGTAAAGGCAAATAAGGCGGCAATTAAGCCGCCTTATTTGTAATTCAATGTAGCGAGTTTCTAATAACTAAAGGAGTAGTTCTTTGAGTTCCGCTGCTCAGGATGACTATCAAAAAAAAATAGGAGATCTCTTTAAGAGGCTTGATCTTCAGACCTTTGTAGTAAATCTACATCCAAGAATAACCTTCCTTTGTGGTGGACCAATCCAAGGCTCAGATACAGCTTTTCCCTCAAGTTTGAGAGAACGAATTCTAAATCATTTAAATGAACATCATGATGATATTGAGAAAAATACGGTAGTTGCTGAATCTTTTTCAGATTATTTTCAAAATGGTCAGTACAAAAACCTGCTTCAGTTTGAGGAGGATATTGCTAATATTGCTTCTCTGATAGTCGTGTGTTTAGAAAGCGCAGGTTCGTTAGTAGAATTTGGTCTTTTTTGTAATCATCCATCCTCGTCTACAAAATTGCTTGTTTATATTCCTGAAGATCATTACGAAGAAGTTAACTCATTTATAACTTTAGGTCCTTTAGCTCAACTTCAATCAACGGCAGTAAATAGTGTTGCCTCTTATCCTTTTCCTGATTCACAAAGATATCAATATGAGCATATTGATATGGTGGTGGATGATTTACTTAGTAGGCTAAATAATAGCCCGAAAACCGAAAAGTTTGATATAAATAACTCTGGTCACTTAGCTTTTTTAATTCATGATGTGATATCACTCTGTGCTCCAATAAAGAAACAAGAAATAGCAATGTCTTTGAGTTATATGGGTATTAATTGTGTTTCTGATAAGAGGTTATCTAGTCTTCTATATTTGTTATCAAAAGTTAAACTTATTGGAAAAAAGACATACAGCTATGTTGATTATTTTTATCCTTTATCACTAAGCCTACAGAAAGTGACTATCGGTAAGTTCAATGATTCATCTAACTTTGACCGTAATGCAAAACTTGCTGAGATTAAAATGACTTTTATGATGAATCCTGACAAACAAGAACAAACTTTGAAAAAACGTCGTTTGGTTTGGACTAAAATCACCGAGTCTCTAGGAGAGTAATTATTTATGGAATTAATTAATAAAATTTCGACAATTACTGGAGTTCCTAAAGGTACCTGCATTTCGCTAATTGTAACTGCTCCTCGACGATATAAAAGATACGAGATTCCCAAAAGAAACGGCAGTGGTACACGTTTAATTGCTCAACCAGCTAAGAGTATTAAGACTCTACAACGAGTTTGTATTGAAATTCTAAGAGACTATCTACCAGTGCATGGTGTTGCGATGGCTTATGAGGTTGGAGTTGGCATAAAACGAAATGCTAATAGACACCGTTATCATCGATATGTATTGAAAATGGATTTCTCTGACTTTTTTCCATCAATAACACCAGAAGTCCTACTCAATACGATAAGTCGGCATGGTGTAGTTCTTTCTGACATTGATAAAATGGTTTTAACTAATCTGCTTTTTTGGAAGCCTACAAGACATAACGATAATCTTCAGTTAAGTATAGGAGCTCCTAGTTCTCCTTTTGTGTCTAATGCAGTAATGTTCTTTTTTGATTCAATGTTGAATGAGAAATGTAGGCAGTTAGGTATAACATATACGAGATATGCTGATGACCTAATATTTAGTACTAACTTGAAAGATGTATTATTTGAAGTGCCAAGTTTATTATCTAGAGATGTACTCGCAAATACAGAGTTTAATTTTCTTTGTATCAATGAGGGTAAAACAGTCTTTGCATCGAAAAGAAATAATCGCCATATAACAGGTGTTACTATTACTAATGATGGACGCTTATCTATTGGTCGTAAGCGAAAAAGAGTTTTAAGCTCTTTAATTCATAAATTTACTACTGGTGAGTTGAAAGACCCTATAGAGATAATGAAGCTAAAAGGCCTCCTTGGATTTGCGAAACATATAGAGCCAATATTCATACAGAGAATGGCTGTGAAGTATGGTTCTGAAGTTATAGAACAGCTTAAAAAATATCCGACTAAAATATAAATATTACAAATATTGTTAATTTACAATATCGACAATCTATCCACTTGTGACAGATTGCGCCCCCTAAAGGGAGGCGCATATTGTCACAGATTAGTGGATTATAGAAATGATGTCAGCTTTGGTGCTATTCACTCCTTTTTTTTCAATTGTCACAAGTTTCTTTTTTATCAATGTATCTAGTGCACGTTTAATTTTTTGTCTGTCACTATCTTGTATCTTACTTGTCGATGGGAATAGGGCTTGATTTAGCTCATGTCTAGTCATCGACTTTAAGGGATGTTTGTTGATTATATCTATAATGTTACTTATCCCGTTTCGTGTATCTGGAGCGTGCTGAGATAAATTTGCCAGCGACGTAATGGGTAAACCTTCTTCACAAGTAATGCCTAAGTCGACTTGTTTATACTGTATAGTTATTGGTGGGGCAGTATCTGCATCTTTTTGCTTAGTATTAATAAGCATTACAGCAATATCACCTTTAATACGTTTCATTTTAAATTCAAAATCTATAGAGGCAACTAACGCATTACTACCTCTCGCTCCTTTATTTATATCTTTACCAGAATGGTGAACGCATAGAATGGATGAATTAGTAGCTCCGCGAATGAAATCACAAGCTCTTACAAATTTCCCCATGTCGCTAGGGCTATTTTCATCTCCTTCCATACATCTTGCCAGAGTGTCTATTACAATAAGTTCAACTTTAACTTTCTTAGCTATTTCAAGTTGCTTAATTAATTCGATAAAGTCATTCTGTGCTTTAGGAGTATTTAAAGGCATACTAGAACCAAGAACCCATAGGTCATTTGTTAGTAGATTATTAGTTCTTTCCCAAGCCTTAATTCTTCGCGATATGCCTTGTTGACCTTCCGCTGCAATGTACACGACAGCGCCTTGTTGAGTTATTTCTCCATGATATTTTCTACCTGTAGCAATGGAACAAGCAAGGTCGATTGTTGTAAATGATTTGAAAGAGTCTGGCATACCATATAACACCCCTAAAGATTTATTGCGTATTAAATTTTTCACTAACCAAGAGTGTTTAGCATCATAGTTAGTTGAACCTCTAGTTAGAGTCATTCCTGCATAAGAAAATTGTTTATTAGTTGTCATTATATTAATTCTTTGGGTTATGTTCGTTCTTTTTAAGTAGTTGACGGTCGGTTAGACCTAGGCGTAGATAAAAGTTATTTAGTGTATTTAGATCTTTATGTCCGGTTTGTTTTGCTATTCGAACAATGTCCCAATGCTGAAGGTAGTAACGGCAAGCTGCTTCAGATCGTAAGTCGTGAAAATGTAGATCTTTTATACAAAGTTGTTTGCACATTTTCCCCCATAGCATCGTAATGGAGCTGGGCGAAAACGGGAAAATTGGTTCATTCGGCAGTCCCCTTGTTTGACGTTCCACTATCTCGATAGCTTTTGGACTTAACCAGATATGATGATCACTTGGTCTTGTTGGATGTTTACGGTCACGAATGATGAGAGTCGCTTTTTTGGGGTTGTAGTCCCCCCATTTGACTTTCGTTATCTCTCCTCGCCTCATCGCTGTTTCAAGAGCAAGGTCAGATATGTCGAGAATTGGAAGTTTTGTCTTGGTGTTGTTCTGGATATCAGCAGCTAAATCCAATATTTGAGTTATTTCTTCGCTTTTTGGGCGTCGAGACCTAGGAGTACTGCTGGAGATTAGTTTGAGCTTATAAAGTGCAGATTTGCCTTCGATCAACCCACTAATATCAATATTTAAATTATGTAAGCTTTTACCGAGTTTTAAAGCAGAGATAATGTTGGTGATATCATGGTAGAGCGTTGCAGGACTTGGTTGAGTTAGATCGCTTTGACGTTGCTGACAGTGATTAATAAGGTCAGAAGCGCGTAATTCATTAGTTCGTATCAAAGCTATGTCATAGTTCAGTAGCATTTTCAAATTAGAAATAGCACCTTTCATCGCTTCTTTGGTTTTTTCATTTGCTAGAAGGCTTTGGATAACCTCACCGACTGTTAATTTAGTCGATGAGTCTTTTATTATCGTTGCCGATAGGTTTTTGAGCTTTTTAGCATATCTTTCTGCCTCAACTATGCTGTTAAATGTTTTACATTTATTCTTTTGTTTATTGCGGTAACGAACTTTATAAGTTGTGCCTTTTTTGCCAAAGTTAGTTTCAATATACACAGCCATTATTATTCCTTAGTTGGGATGATTTGACTGATATTTGGCATTTATTGGTGTTTTGAGTCAAAGTAAGTTTGTTTTTTGGGTTAAAATACTATTTTTTGATACAAGTATTCTTTTTACTGTTACGTGAAATATCAAATTTGAGAAAATAGGCTATCTGTTAAATAGCCTATTGGTAATCTTTACTTTAATGGTGAATGAGAGTGCAAAGCTTGAACGCCTAAACGTAAATAAACATTATTTAAGACATTAATGTCTCTATGCCCGGTAATTTTTGATATCTCGATAATGTTTAATCCTTGTTCGAACAAGCGACAAGCCCCTTCAGCTCGGAGATCATGATAGTGTAAGTTTTCAATCTTCAGTTCTTTACATACTCGCTGCCATGCAGCACCGATAGACTGCGGTTTGAAAGGGAAGATTCGTTCTTCTCCGTTGACTTTATTTTGCTTTATAATGATATTTAATGCTTCTTCACATAACGGAATTGTGCAGTGATTTCCTTGCTTGATACGAGGATCTTTACGGTTCTTAATGGTTAGTGTTGATGCGGTAATGTTCAAATCCTCCCATGTAACACGGCAAATCTCACCTATACGCATGCATGTATATATTGAAATGTGAAATATATCCACGAGGGGTATATTCGAGGATCTATGGGTCTGACGTTTTCGTAATCCTTCCTCTATCTTTTGCAACTCTGAGAGAGTTGGCCGTCGTTCTCTGCTATTACTACGTGCAATTAAACCGTAGGTTATTAGAGTTGGAATAGCCTCCTCGTGTGCTCTTAGATTTGCTTTGTAGCCAAACATAGTTTCAGCAACATTAATTACGCTTCGAAGGTAAGTTACATCGTGGTAAACCGTTTGTGGAAGCGGTTTTGTTGGTTCTTCCAGTCTAGTTTTGCAATGCAGAACAATGTGATTTGCTGTTAGCTTATCTGCTTCGATTAAAGCAATATCGTAGGTACGAAGTCTTTGTAATACTGCGCGTTTTGATCTTCCTATGCCACGAGATGTGAAAGGGTCTACAAGGTAAAGGGATATTAAATCACCAATTAGAATGCTCTTACAGGTATCTTCTATTGGGAGTCCATTTGACTCTATTTGCTTAATTAGTTCTTGTGCCCATTTTTGAGCATGATTTTTTTTGCTAAAGGTTTTAGCTCTTTCAAAACGTTTTTTGTTTGGGAGTTGATATCGAACTCGTGCTTTATACTTGAACCCACTTTTTGTTGTGACTTTTTCAATAATGGCTTTTGTCATTTCGAACCTCAGATGTTGTTGTATGAGTTTCGAAGTGATGAAGTAATGTGCCCTTTCTGTTTGCAATTGAAGCAAAGTAATAGGGTATGTATAATCCACCGCCTTATAACTATCGGGAGCGATATTTTGTCCCTTAGTATGTCCCTGATTTGTCCCTTTATGCGCAAAATGGCTAAAACCGGATGAAATGTGTTAGGACGCTAAGCGGTATGTTGTGAACTATGTAGTTGAAATTAAAAGAGGTTTTTCATATGTATCCATCATTCCGATTATCTGTCGCTCCGATGCTCGATTGGACTGACCGCCATTGTCGTTACTTCCACCGTCTAATGACATCGCAAACTTTGTTGTATACCGAAATGGTGACGACTGGTGCGATCATTCATGGCAAAGGTGATTTTCTTGCTTATAACCAAGAAGAACATCCATTGGCGTTGCAGTTAGGCGGTTCGAATCCGGTTGATCTTGCGCACTGTGCCAAGCTAGCTCAAGAACGTGGTTACGATGAAATCAACCTGAACGTAGGCTGCCCATCAGACCGTGTGCAAAATGGTCGCTTTGGAGCATGTTTAATGGCTGAACCTCAGTTAGTTGCCGATTGTGTTGCTGCGATGAAAGATGTGGTTGATGTGCCTGTGACGGTAAAAACACGTATTGGTATCGATGATCTGGATTCGTACGAGTTCCTGACCGATTTCATTACCATCGTTTCAGAAAAAGGTGGCTGTGAACATTTTACTATTCACGCTCGTAAAGCATGGTTGAGTGGATTGAGCCCAAAAGAAAACCGTGAAATACCACCGTTGGACTACAACCGCGCTTATCAAATCAAACGAGACTTTGCACATTTAAACATTGCCATCAACGGCGGCGTGAAGAGTTTAGAAGAAGCGAAACAGCACTTGGCCCATCTCGATGGTGTGATGATTGGCCGCGAAGCTTACCAAAGTCCTTATATTTTGGCCGAAGTGGATCAGCAAATCTTTGGTTTAGATACACCAGTGAAAAAGCGTTCTGAAGTGATTTTTGAAATGTTCCCATATATCGAGCAACAGCTATCACAAGGTGCTTATCTTGGTCATATCACTCGCCATATGCTAGGCATGTTCCAGAATATGCCGGGTGCCCGTCAATGGCGTCGTTACATCAGTGAGAATGCACATAAGCAGGGTGCTGGTATTGAAGTTGTTGAAGCGGCTTTAGCTAAAATCCCATATCAAGAATTAGGCGTGTAAATTTCACCACTAGTTAGTGAATTTCACCCCACTTTGTAAAAAAGCCAACAAAAAATCGATTTGTTGGCTTTTTTGTTATTAAAATTCAGTCTGTTATGTTTATTTGTAACTTGGAATGAATACTGCTAATGCTTCTGTAGCGTGATGAAAAAAGCATTGCTAAGAGGAGAGTGAATCATGTTCGAGATTATTTTTATATTAGTGTTTGTGGCGACATTACTGGTGACAGGACTAACACTGATGAGTGTGTTTGCTGCTATTGGGTTATCGATATTGGTAATGCTGGTACTTGGTATGTTTGGTATGGCAATTAAATTGTTACCATGGGTGATACTGATAGCGTTTGTTGTGTGGGTATTCCGTCAGGGAGATAAAGCGCCACGTTAAATCTGACGAATATGAGTTTTCCCTCATAGGTAATATGCTACTATCACGTTTATTAGCTAGTGAAAAAATTTTTGGAGCAAAATAGGATGAATAAACCTATCGTAGCCGTATTTACCTCTTTATTAATGATGGGCTCGGCTCCTGCTTGGTGTGCCGATTCTTTAGTGGATGTCAAGGTAGCCGCTGATATGTGGTTCCCAAGCACTAAAATTGATAATACACGCCGTGATGATGCTAACTCTCCTGTATTGAATTTGGCGGTTGAGCATCAATTGCCATATTTGCCTAACATGAGTATTCGTTACACTAATCTAGACGCTGATTATGCGTCTTATGATAAGTACGATTACACTTTCTATTACAACATTTTAGATCGTGAGTTGATGACGTTTGATGCGGGTATTTCAATGACTCAGTATGCGAGCAGTGATTATAAAGCGAAAGATGGTCAGAAATACTCGTTCGATGATATGACTTTTAACTGGTATGCACATGCTGAAATTTCGGTGCCAGATACCAACTTTGACATCATTGGTCAATTTGAGTTCGGCAATAGCGATAGCATTAAAAGTTCAGATGTGATTGCAGGGGTTCAATACGTGCTTCCTTTGCAAGCGGGTGAGCTCTCTTTTAGAGGTGGCTACCGAGTGATTGACTTAGAATTTACGGATTTAGCTACAGACTCACCAGATACTGACATGTCTTATGTGTTTGCTGATGGTTGGTTTCTCGGGACTCAATTTAAGTTTTAATTGTTGTATTAAAAAAGAAAGCCACGCAAGCCGTGGCTTTTTTGCGTTTATTGCTGAAGAAATATTTCTTATTGTTATTTAGCACTTCATCATTATTGAGCCATGCTTATTGAGTGGACTTAGCTTGGTGAGAGTATAAGGAATGACAATCACAGAACTGAGAAACTTATATCGTGAGAAGAAGCTGGTGGAAGCAATCATTGAGCCTTCTGCTCACGAAGGGGCGTGGATAGTGGAATTTCGCCATCAAGCGGGTGGTTTTGTACTGTTAACAAACGCTAGCGGTGAAGAGTGCCACTATGCAGATTTGGATTTAGCTTCTAAATCGGCGATGGCGGTAGGCTTTAAACAAGTCAGGGTAGAATCCATTTGAGATTGAAATTTCATCTTCTTACTTCCAAAAAGTTATAAAACATTCTCTTCTATTCTTTCTTGTTATTAAGGAGAGTGGTTAATCTATCGTCACGCAATGAATAAGGAAGTCGTGACAATGTCTTCAGGAAATACCATACCAAAAGAGCTGGTTAGTTTAACTGGCCCACTAAACGACTCGCAGTTAAACCAACTGCAACAAACAGTTTCACAACTATCACCTCAGCAATTAGCTTGGGTGAGCGGTTATTTTTGGGGGTTAAGCCAATCTCAATCTACGGCAACCAATCCTCTTATTACTCAAGCCTCAGCGGTAGCTGCGGCGAAACCAGATAGTCAACTCACCATTATTTATGCTTCTCAAACGGGTAATGCTAAAGGTGTGGCAGAGGCGTTAGAGCATGAAGCGCAAGCGGCAGGTGTTGCTGTGCGTTTGTTTGATGCCAGTGATTACAAAGGTAAAGACTTAGCGAAAGAGACCCACGTTATTTTTGTGGCTTCCACCAACGGTGAAGGTGAAGCTCCTGATAATGCTCTGGAGCTACATGAATTCCTGCAATCAAAGAAAGCGCCTAAATTACCGAATTTAGAATACGGTGTGATTGGGTTGGGCGATTCCAGTTATGAGTTTTTCTGCCAAACAGGTAAAGACTTTGATGCATTCCTGGAAAAGCTAGGCGCTAAACGTTTTATTGATCGCGTTGATTGCGATGTGGATTACGACCAGCCAGCTACGCAATGGCGTGCAAAAGCTCTTGAAGTAGTGAAAGCTTCACTAGCGAGTACTCAAGCAGAAGTGGTTCAGCTACCTGTAGGTCAGGCAGCGGCTTCCCACTCTCAATACACGAAACAAAATCCATATACGGCTACATTACTGACGAGTCAAAAAATCACTGGTCGTGACTCAGGAAAAGACGTTCGTCATATCGAAATTGACTTAGAAGGCTCTGGTCTAACTTATCAACCAGGTGACGCGCTAGGTGTTTGGTATGAAAACAGCTCAGAACTGGCTAATGCTATTGCCGGCGCAGTAGGTTTATCGGGCGTTGAAAGTGTAGATGTTGATGGCGAAAGTCTCTCTATTCATAGCGCACTCGTTAGCAAATATGAAATCACGGGCGCTAATCCTCAACTTGTTACTAAGTTTGCTGAGCTATCGGGCAGTGAAAAGCTACAAGCTCTAGTGGCTGATAAAGACAAACTTCGTGAATACGCGTCGAACACTCAAGTTATTGATGTATTAAATGAGCAACACACCAAGTTGTCTGCTCAGGAGTTGGTATCTTTGCTACGTCGTTTAACTCCTCGTCTCTATTCTATTGCATCCAGTCAGTCTGAAGTGGAAGAAGAAGTACACCTCACTGTCGGCATTGTTGAATACGAACAAGGTGAAGAAGTTCGTCAAGGCGGAGCGTCTAGCTTCTTAGGTCGCAGACTGGAAGAGGGCGATGAAGTTAAAGTGTTTATTGAGCACAATAATAACTTCAAGCTACCACAGGATGACTCTACGCCAATCATCATGGTCGGTCCGGGTACTGGTATTGCACCATTCCGCAGCTTTGTTCAAGAGCGTGATAACCGAGGAGCAGAAGGTAAGAGCTGGTTGTTCTTCGGTGACCGTACATTTACCCAAGATTTCTTATACCAAGTTGAGTGGCAGAAATATCTGAAGTCTGGTGCTTTAAGTCGTTTGGATGTGGCATTTAGCCGCGACCAACATGAAAAAGTGTATGTGCAACATCGTATCCTTGAGCAGGCAGAGCAAGTTTGGGAATGGCTGCAAGATGGCGCCTACATCTATATCTGTGGTGATGCCACTCGCATGGCGAAAGATGTCCATGAAGCATTAGTGATTGTTGCAGAGCAACAAGGTGGCCTGACTCGCGAGAAGGCTGAAGAGTATTTGAATGAACTTCGCAAAGCGAAACGTTACCAAAGGGATGTGTACTAATGAGCACTAAAATCGAAAACAACAGCCAAGAAGTATTAGGCGAAGTGCTTGGTCCTCTTTCGGATAACGAGCGTTTAAAGAGAGAAAGTAATTTCCTTCGCGGTACGATCGAGCAAGATCTGCAAGATCGTATTACAGGTGGATTCACGGCTGACAACTTTCAGTTAATTCGTTTCCACGGTATGTATCAACAAGATGATCGTGATATCCGTAACGAGCGTGCTAAGCAAAAACTGGAACCATTACATAATGTGATGCTTCGTGCACGTATGCCTGGCGGTATTATCCAGCCGAAACAGTGGCTAGCTATTGATAAGTTTGCTTCAGAGCACACTATGTATGGAAGCATTCGTTTGACGACTCGTCAAACCTTCCAGTTCCATGGTGTGTTAAAGCCAAATATTAAGTTGATGCACCAAACGCTCAATAGCATTGGTATTGATTCAATCGCGACGGCGGGTGATGTTAACCGTAACGTGTTATGTACTTCTAACCCTGTGGAATCTGAGTTACATCAAGAAGCTTATGAGTGGGCAGCGAAAATCAGTGAACATTTATTACCAAAAACGCGTGCTTATGCCGAAATTTGGTTAGATGGTGAGAAAGTAGAAACTACCGACGAAGAACCTATTCTAGGAAGCACTTATCTTCCTCGTAAGTTCAAAACAACGGTTGTCATCCCTCCTCATAACGACATTGATGTACACGCTAACGATTTGAGTTTTGTCGCTATTGCCGATAACGGTAAGCTGGTGGGCTTTAATGTGCTGGTGGGCGGTGGCCTCGCTATGACGCATGGTGATAATTCGACTTATCCTCGTCGCGCCGATGACTTTGGTTTCATTCCTGTAGACAAAACGCTCGATGTAGCGGCGGCAGTGGTTACAACTCAGCGTGATTGGGGTAACCGTTCAAACCGTAAGAATGCGAAAACCAAATACACATTAGACCGCGTTGGTGTTGACGTATTTAAAGCAGAAGTAGAAAAGCGTGCTGGAATCCAATTTGAAGTGAGCCGTCCTTATGAATTCACTGAACGTGGTGATCGTATAGGTTGGGTAGAAGGCATTGATGGCAAGTTCCATCTCTCTCTATTTATAGAGAATGGTCGTTTACTTGATTATCCGGGTAAACCTCTAAAAACGGGTGTGGCTGAAATTGCGAAGATCCACCAGGGTGATTTCCGCATGACAGCAAACCAGAACTTAATTGTTGCTGGTGTGCCAGCAGATCAAAAAGATGTCATTGAGAAGATAGCGCGTGAACATGGTTTGATGGATGATTCTGTCAGTGAGCAGCGTAAGAACTCAATGGCGTGTGTTGCTTTCCCTACGTGTCCATTAGCCATGGCAGAAGCAGAACGTTTCCTACCTTCTTTTGTTACTGATGTTGAGGGGATACTCGCAAAACATAACCTACCAAAAGAAGACAATATTATTTTGCGTGTAACGGGCTGTCCAAATGGCTGTGGACGTGCGATGTTGGCAGAACTCGGTTTGGTCGGTAAAGCTCCTGGTCGTTATAACTTACATCTAGGTGGTAACAGAGCGGGTACTCGCATTCCTAAGATGTATAAAGAGAACATTACTGAGCAACAGATCTTAGAAGAGATCGATCAGTTAGTGGGTCGTTGGTCTCAAGAGCGTGAAGTTGGCGAAAGCTTTGGTGATTTCACTATCCGTACTGGGATTATAGAAGAGGTCGTTGTATCTAAGAGAGACTTTTATGCCTGATACTGTCATTGTGCCTGATTTGTCAGAATTGCTCGTTCTGACGAAAGTAGAACAAACACTCCGTCTTGCTGAGGTAAATGCTTATCTCGAAAGCTTAACTGCTCAAGAACGAGTGAAATGGGCATTCGATAACTTGTCGGGTACTCATGCAGTATCTTCAAGTTTCGGTATTCAAGCTGCTTTAATGCTTCATCTAGTATCCAGCGTTAAAGCAGATGTCCCAGTAGTCTTAACCGACACTGGGTATTTGTTCCCAGAAACGTACCAATTTATTGATGAGCTAACGCAACGTCTAAACCTGAATCTGAAAATCTACAAATCTGATCTGACACCAGCTTGGCAAGAAGCTCGTTTTGGTAAGCTTTGGGAGCAGGGGGTAAAGGGAATCGAACAATACAACCGTCTTAATAAAGTAGAGCCAATGCGCAAAGCATTAGATGAGCTATCGGTAGGTGTTTGGTTTTCAGGATTACGTCGAGATCAGGCTCAATCCAGAGCGACATTGCCTATATTAGCTGTACAGAACGGCGTGTTTAAGTTTCTCCCTGTAATCGACTGGACAAATAAAGATGTCCACTATTACCTAAAAGATAATGACCTTCCTTACCATCCGCTATGGGAACAAGGTTACCTGTCGGTCGGTGATACACACACCACCCGTAAATGGGAACCAGGCATGGCAGAAGAAGAGACCCGTTTCTTTGGATTGAAGCGAGAATGTGGCTTGCATGAAGACGATTCTCAGGAAAATAACGGTTCTGGGATCTAACATACTAAATAAAAAAGCTGCGTGAGCAGCTTTTTTATTACAGAAATAGAGAAAGTTTGGGTACCGAAAAAGGATAACTCTGTGGATAACTTGTATTCAACTTTGGGGTAAAGTTGAATAAATAGGGCTTTGGTTATGTTTTCTCCTGTTAAGCGTTATTTCTGTATTTTTTGCAAAATAATGCTTGCCAGTGTGATTTAGATCCCTATAATGCCACCTCACTGACACGGCAGACGTCGCAAGGCTTCAGCTGATGTTGGAAGAGGATAAGACTTCTAAAAAGAAAATTTGAAAAAGTGTTTGACACTGACAATTATCTCGCTAGAATGCACCTCCGCTTCGAGAAGAAACCTTCTTAGAAGCACCGCTCTTTAACAATTTAAACCTATCAATCTGTGTGGGCACTCGTTGATGAAAATCAATTAGAAGCTTCGGCTTCAAATTTAGATTTCAATGAACTGAGTGACCAATTTGATACAGTTTCTTTAAAAGAAAAGGTATCGAGCACAGTCAATTCACATATCGTAAGATATGAATCAGTATTCGTTGAGTCGACAAAATCTTAAATTGAAGAGTTTGATCATGGCTCAGATTGAACGCTGGCGGCAGGCCTAACACATGCAAGTCGAGCGGCAGCACAGGGGAACTTGTTCCTTGGGTGGCGAGCGGCGGACGGGTGAGTAATGCCTAGGAAATTGCCCTGATGTGGGGGATAACTATTGGAAACGATAGCTAATACCGCATGATGCCTACGGGCCAAAGAGGGGGACCTTCGGGCCTCTCGCGTCAGGATATGCCTAGGTGGGATTAGCTAGTTGGTGAGGTAAGGGCTCACCAAGGCGACGATCCCTAGCTGGTCTGAGAGGATGATCAGCCACACTGGAACTGAGACACGGTCCAGACTCCTACGGGAGGCAGCAGTGGGGAATATTGCACAATGGGCGCAAGCCTGATGCAGCCATGCCGCGTGTGTGAAGAAGGCCTTCGGGTTGTAAAGCACTTTCAGTAGGGAGGAAGGCAGTGTCGTTAATAGCGGCATTGTTTGACGTTACTTACAGAAGAAGCACCGGCTAACTCCGTGCCAGCAGCCGCGGTAATACGGAGGGTGCGAGCGTTAATCGGAATTACTGGGCGTAAAGCGCATGCAGGTGGTTTGTTAAGTCAGATGTGAAAGCCCGGGGCTCAACCTCGGAATAGCATTTGAAACTGTCAAGCTAGAGTACTGTAGAGGGGGGTAGAATTTCAGGTGTAGCGGTGAAATGCGTAGAGATCTGAAGGAATACCGGTGGCGAAGGCGGCCCCCTGGACAGATACTGACACTCAGATGCGAAAGCGTGGGGAGCAAACAGGATTAGATACCCTGGTAGTCCACGCCGTAAACGATGTCTACTTGGAGGTTGTGGCCTTGAGCCGTGGCTTTCGGAGCTAACGCGTTAAGTAGACCGCCTGGGGAGTACGGTCGCAAGATTAAAACTCAAATGAATTGACGGGGGCCCGCACAAGCGGTGGAGCATGTGGTTTAATTCGATGCAACGCGAAGAACCTTACCTACTCTTGACATCCAGAGAAGTCGACGGAGACGTTGATGTGCCTTCGGGAACTCTGAGACAGGTGCTGCATGGCTGTCGTCAGCTCGTGTTGTGAAATGTTGGGTTAAGTCCCGCAACGAGCGCAACCCTTATCCTTGTTTGCCAGCGAGTAATGTCGGGAACTCCAGGGAGACTGCCGGTGATAAACCGGAGGAAGGTGGGGACGACGTCAAGTCATCATGGCCCTTACGAGTAGGGCTACACACGTGCTACAATGGCGCATACAGAGGGCAGCGAACTTGCGAGAGTAAGCGAATCCCAAAAAGTGCGTCGTAGTCCGGATTGGAGTCTGCAACTCGACTCCATGAAGTCGGAATCGCTAGTAATCGTGAATCAGAATGTCACGGTGAATACGTTCCCGGGCCTTGTACACACCGCCCGTCACACCATGGGAGTGGGCTGCAAAAGAAGCAGGTAGTTTAACCTTCGGGAGGACGCTTGCCACTTTGTGGTTCATGACTGGGGTGAAGTCGTAACAAGGTAGCGCTAGGGGAACCTGGCGCTGGATCACCTCCTTACGTAAAGATTCTCTTGATGAGTGTCCACACAGATTGATTAGGTTTAAGTAAGTTTAAGAGACGATACTGGGTCTGTAGCTCAGGTGGTTAGAGCGTTCGCCTGATAAGCGAGAGGTCGGTGGTTCGAGTCCACTCAGACCCACCAATATTCCTTGTGAAATTGAAGTATCGACACCTGATGGGGTTATAGCTCAGCTGGGAGAGCGCCTGCCTTGCACGCAGGAGGTCTGCGGTTCGATCCCGCATAGCTCCACCATCTTTAAGTGCATTCGATGAGTGCTTTTAAAAATGGTTTTCAATAGAAAACTTGCTCTTTAACAATTTGGAAAGCTGACAAATAACAATTTTTGATTGAATTGTTATTTATTAAAAGTTCTCAAATCCTAATTTCTCTTAATAAAGAGTGATTAGGTACCAATACACATTCAAGTGTTCTTGGGAATCTTACTTTTTAAGTAAGTATTCATATTTGAGTCCGGCAAAATCGAAATGTCTCTCGCTCATTCAAATAATGAGAGACAACTAAACCTTGGTTGTTTGCCATACGCCTTTTTGTCTTCACTTTTGAAAAGTGAAAGCAAATAGAAACCTCTTGGGGTTGTATGGTTAAGTGACTAAGCGTACACGGTGGATGCCTTGGCAGTCAGAGGCGATGAAGGACGTATTAACTTGCGATAAGCGTAGATTAGGCAGTAAAAGCCACTTGAGTCTACGATTTCCGAATGGGGAAACCCACATGCATAAGCATGTATCTTTACCTGAATACATAGGGTAAAGAGGCGAACCGGGAGAACTGAAACATCTAAGTACCCCGAGGAAAAGAAATCAATTGAGATTCCGAAAGTAGCGGCGAGCGAAATTGGATTAGCCCTTAAGCTTTTAATGACACAGGTGAAGGCTCTGGAAAGTGCCGCGATACAGGGTGATAGCCCCGTAACCGACATGTCATTTTAAGTGAAAACGAGTAAGGCGGGACACGTGATATCCTGTTTGAATATGGGGGGACCATCCTCCAAGGCTAAATACTCCTGACTGACCGATAGTGAACCAGTACCGTGAGGGAAAGGCGAAAAGAACCCCTGTGAGGGGAGTGAAATAGAACCTGAAACCGTGTACGTACAAGCAGTAGGAGCCTCTTCGTGGGGTGACTGCGTACCTTTTGTATAATGGGTCAGCGACTTATATTCAGTGGCAAGGTTAACCGTATAGGGGAGCCGTAGGGAAACCGAGTCTTAACTGGGCGTTTAGTCTCTGGATATAGACCCGAAACCGAGTGATCTAGCCATGGGCAGGTTGAAGGTTGAGTAACATCAACTGGAGGACCGAACCGACTAATGTTGAAAAATTAGCGGATGACTTGTGGCTAGGGGTGAAAGGCCAATCAAACTCGGAGATAGCTGGTTCTCCCCGAAAGCTATTTAGGTAGCGCCTCGGACGAATACTACTGGGGGTAGAGCACTGTTAAGGCTAGGGGGTCATCCCGACTTACCAACCCTTTGCAAACTCCGAATACCAGTAAGTACTATCCGGGAGACACACGGCGGGTGCTAACGTCCGTCGTGGAGAGGGAAACAACCCAGACCGCCAGCTAAGGTCCCAAATTACTACTAAGTGGGAAACGATGTGGGAAGGCTCAGACAGCTAGGATGTTGGCTTAGAAGCAGCCATCATTTAAAGAAAGCGTAATAGCTCACTAGTCGAGTCGGCCTGCGCGGAAGATGTAACGGGGCTAAGTAGTAAACCGAAGCTGCGGCAATATCCTTTAGGATATTGGGTAGGGGAGCGTTCTGTAAGCCGTTGAAGGTGTGTTGTAAAGCATGCTGGAGGTATCAGAAGTGCGAATGCTGACATGAGTAACGATAAAGGGGGTGAAAAACCTCCTCGCCGGAAGACCAAGGGTTCCTGTCCAACGTTAATCGGGGCAGGGTGAGTCGACCCCTAAGGCGAGGCCGAAAGGCGTAGTCGATGGGAAACGGGTTAATATTCCCGTACTTCTTACAATTGCGATGGGGGGACGGAGAAGGCTAGGTGGGCCTGGCGACGGTTGTCCAGGTTCAAGTGCGTAGGCTTGAGGGTTAGGTAAATCCGGCTCTCTTTAAGGCTGAGACACGATGTCGAGCTACTACGGTAGTGAAGTCATTGATGCCATGCTTCCAGGAAAAGCCTCTAAGCTTCAGATTGTAAGGAATCGTACCCCAAACCGACACAGGTGGTCGGGTAGAGAATACCAAGGCGCTTGAGAGAACTCGGGTGAAGGAACTAGGCAAAATGGTACCGTAACTTCGGGAGAAGGTACGCTCTTGACGGTGAAGTCCCTCGCGGATGGAGCTGATGAGAGTCGCAGATACCAGGTGGCTGCAACTGTTTATTAAAAACACAGCACTGTGCAAAATCGTAAGATGACGTATACGGTGTGACGCCTGCCCGGTGCCGGAAGGTTAATTGATGGGGTTAGCGGTAACGCGAAGCTCTTGATCGAAGCCCCGGTAAACGGCGGCCGTAACTATAACGGTCCTAAGGTAGCGAAATTCCTTGTCGGGTAAGTTCCGACCTGCACGAATGGCGTAATGATGGCCACGCTGTCTCCACCCGAGACTCAGTGAAATTGAAATCGCTGTGAAGATGCAGTGTACCCGCGGCTAGACGGAAAGACCCCGTGAACCTTTACTACAGCTTGGCACTGAACATTGAACCTACATGTGTAGGATAGGTGGGAGGCTTTGAAGCGCAGACGCTAGTTTGTGTGGAGCCGTCCTTGAAATACCACCCTTGTATGTTTGATGTTCTAACTCAGACCCGTTATCCGGGTCGAGGACAGTGCCTGGTGGGTAGTTTGACTGGGGCGGTCTCCTCCCAAAGAGTAACGGAGGAGCACGAAGGTGGGCTAAACACGGTTGGACATCGTGTGGTTAGTGCAATGGCATAAGCCCGCTTGACTGCGAGAATGACAATTCGAGCAGGTGCGAAAGCAGGTCATAGTGATCCGGTGGTTCTGAATGGAAGGGCCATCGCTCAACGGATAAAAGGTACTCCGGGGATAACAGGCTGATACCGCCCAAGAGTTCATATCGACGGCGGTGTTTGGCACCTCGATGTCGGCTCATCACATCCTGGGGCTGAAGTCGGTCCCAAGGGTATGGCTGTTCGCCATTTAAAGTGGTACGCGAGCTGGGTTTAGAACGTCGTGAGACAGTTCGGTCCCTATCTGCCGTGGGCGTTGGAGAATTGAAGGGGGCTGCTCCTAGTACGAGAGGACCGGAGTGGACGAACCTCTGGTGTTCGGGTTGTTACGCCAGTAGCATTGCCCGGTAGCTAAGTTCGGAATTGATAACCGCTGAAAGCATCTAAGCGGGAAGCAAGCCCTGAGATGAGTTCTCCCTGGCACTTTAAGTGTCCTAAAGGGTTGTTCGAGACTAGAACGTTGATAGGCAGGGTGTGTAAGTGCTGTGAGGCATTGAGCTAACCTGTACTAATTGCCCGTGAGGCTTAACCATACAACACCCAAGGGGTTTTGATGGACTCAAAGCAAGAGCAGAATTGAATGTGTAGAGAACACTAAACAGCTTTCCGATTTGTTGGTTTCCACTTTTTTATAAAAAGTGAAATCAAAAACAGAATTTGCTTGGCGACCATAGCGATTTGGACCCACCTGATTCCATGCCGAACTCAGAAGTGAAACGAATTAGCGCCGATGGTAGTGTGGGGTCTCCCCATGTGAGAGTAGGACATCGCCAGGCTTTAATTTCTGCTTCTTCCAATAGGAAGAAGTCACCATAAAGTTTTAATAAAACTTAGAATTTTATGTTGACTTTCAAAGCATGAAGCGTAATATACGCGCACCTGCCCAGGTGCTAAGGCACTGAAAGCAAAGCTCTTTAACAATTTAAACCTATCAATCTGTGTGGGCACTCGTTGATGAAAATCAAATTAGAAACTTCGGTTTCAAATTAGGTTTCAATGAACTGAGTGACCAATTGAATCGTAA
Organism: Vibrio ziniensis; assembly: GCF_011064285.1. Taxonomy (NCBI): domain Bacteria; kingdom Pseudomonadati; phylum Pseudomonadota; class Gammaproteobacteria; order Vibrionales; family Vibrionaceae; genus Vibrio; species Vibrio ziniensis. Next base: position 2,839,078 of record NZ_CP049331.1, on the reverse strand, counting down.
GATTCAGCACAGTCAATTCAACATTACTTAGCTTTTTATTAAGCAAAAGAATGTAATCAGTATTCATTGAGCCGACAAAATCTTAAATTGAAGAGTTTGATCATGGCTCAGATTGAACGCTGGCGGCAGGCCTAACACATGCAAGTCGAGCGGCAGCACAGAGGAACTTGTTCCTTGGGTGGCGAGCGGCGGACGGGTGAGTAATGCCTAGGAAATTGCCCTGATGTGGGGGATAACTATTGGAAACGATAGCTAATACCGCATGATGCCTACGGGCCAAAGAGGGGGACCTTCGGGCCTCTCGCGTCAGGATATGCCTAGGTGGGATTAGCTAGTTGGTGAGGTAAGGGCTCACCAAGGCGACGATCCCTAGCTGGTCTGAGAGGATGATCAGCCACACTGGAACTGAGACACGGTCCAGACTCCTACGGGAGGCAGCAGTGGGGAATATTGCACAATGGGCGCAAGCCTGATGCAGCCATGCCGCGTGTGTGAAGAAGGCCTTCGGGTTGTAAAGCACTTTCAGTAGGGAGGAAGGCAGTGTCGTTAATAGCGGCATTGTTTGACGTTACTTACAGAAGAAGCACCGGCTAACTCCGTGCCAGCAGCCGCGGTAATACGGAGGGTGCGAGCGTTAATCGGAATTACTGGGCGTAAAGCGCATGCAGGTGGTTTGTTAAGTCAGATGTGAAAGCCCGGGGCTCAACCTCGGAATAGCATTTGAAACTGTCAAGCTAGAGTACTGTAGAGGGGGGTAGAATTTCAGGTGTAGCGGTGAAATGCGTAGAGATCTGAAGGAATACCGGTGGCGAAGGCGGCCCCCTGGACAGATACTGACACTCAGATGCGAAAGCGTGGGGAGCAAACAGGATTAGATACCCTGGTAGTCCACGCCGTAAACGATGTCTACTTGGAGGTTGTGGCCTTGAGCCGTGGCTTTCGGAGCTAACGCGTTAAGTAGACCGCCTGGGGAGTACGGTCGCAAGATTAAAACTCAAATGAATTGACGGGGGCCCGCACAAGCGGTGGAGCATGTGGTTTAATTCGATGCAACGCGAAGAACCTTACCTACTCTTGACATCCAGAGAAGTCGACGGAGACGTTGATGTGCCTTCGGGAACTCTGAGACAGGTGCTGCATGGCTGTCGTCAGCTCGTGTTGTGAAATGTTGGGTTAAGTCCCGCAACGAGCGCAACCCTTATCCTTGTTTGCCAGCGAGTAATGTCGGGAACTCCAGGGAGACTGCCGGTGATAAACCGGAGGAAGGTGGGGACGACGTCAAGTCATCATGGCCCTTACGAGTAGGGCTACACACGTGCTACAATGGCGCATACAGAGGGCAGCGAACTTGCGAGAGTAAGCGAATCCCAAAAAGTGCGTCGTAGTCCGGATTGGAGTCTGCAACTCGACTCCATGAAGTCGGAATCGCTAGTAATCGTGAATCAGAATGTCACGGTGAATACGTTCCCGGGCCTTGTACACACCGCCCGTCACACCATGGGAGTGGGCTGCAAAAGAAGCAGGTAGTTTAACCTTCGGGAGGACGCTTGCCACTTTGTGGTTCATGACTGGGGTGAAGTCGTAACAAGGTAGCGCTAGGGGAACCTGGCGCTGGATCACCTCCTTACGTAAAGATTCTCTTGATGAGTGTCCACACAGATTGATTAGGTTTAGAAAGTAAGAGTATCTTAGTGTCCCGTTCGTCTAGAGGCCTAGGACACCGCCCTTTCACGGCGGTAACAGGGGTTCGACTCCCCTACGGGATACCAATTCCACTTCTTTTTCGTAAAGAAAGGGAATAAAAGGGGGTCGTTAGCTCAGTTGGTAGAGCAGTTGACTTTTAATCAATTGGTCGCAGGTTCGAATCCTGCACGACCCACCATTCTTCTCCACGAAGAATTCAAACTTATGTGGGCGATTAGCTCAGTTGGGAGAGCACCTGCCTTACAAGCAGGGGGTCACTGGTTCGAACCCGGTATCGCCCACCACTCTTTAAGCATTTTTGGATAATGAAATCCAAACCACTTCAATAAAAGGTATGTGGTTCGGACTTTTGACGACGAGAATCCTTAAAAAGTGTTTTAGATGACACTTTGCTCTTTAACAATTTGGAAAGCTGACAAATAACAATTTTTGATTGAATTGTTATTTATTAAAAGTTCTCAAATCCTAGATGATTTCTTTTTATGAAGAGATGATTTAGGTACCAATACACATTCAAGTGTTCTTGGGAATCTTACTTTATAAGTAAGTATTCATATTTGAGTCCGGCAAAATCGAAATGTCTCTCGCTCATTCAAATAATGAGAGACAACTAAACCTTGGTTGTTTGCCATACGAAAGACCTCTTGGGGTTGTATGGTTAAGTGACTAAGCGTACACGGTGGATGCCTTGGCAGTCAGAGGCGATGAAGGACGTATTAACTTGCGATAAGCGTAGATTAGGCAGTAAAAGCCACTTGAGTCTACGATTTCCGAATGGGGAAACCCACGTGCATAAGCACGTATCATTAACTGAATACATAGGTTAATGAGGCGAACCGGGAGAACTGAAACATCTAAGTACCCCGAGGAAAAGAAATCAATTGAGATTCCGAAAGTAGCGGCGAGCGAAATTGGATTAGCCCTTAAGCTTTTAATGACACAGGTGAAGGCTCTGGAAAGTGCCGCGATACAGGGTGATAGCCCCGTAACCGACATGTCATTTTAAGTGAAAACGAGTAAGGCGGGACACGTGATATCCTGTTTGAATATGGGGGGACCATCCTCCAAGGCTAAATACTCCTGACTGACCGATAGTGAACCAGTACCGTGAGGGAAAGGCGAAAAGAACCCCTGTGAGGGGAGTGAAATAGAACCTGAAACCGTGTACGTACAAGCAGTAGGAGCCTCTTCGTGGGGTGACTGCGTACCTTTTGTATAATGGGTCAGCGACTTATATTCAGTGGCAAGGTTAACCGTATAGGGGAGCCGTAGGGAAACCGAGTCTTAACTGGGCGTTTAGTCTCTGGATATAGACCCGAAACCGAGTGATCTAGCCATGGGCAGGTTGAAGGTTGAGTAACATCAACTGGAGGACCGAACCGACTAATGTTGAAAAATTAGCGGATGACTTGTGGCTAGGGGTGAAAGGCCAATCAAACTCGGAGATAGCTGGTTCTCCCCGAAAGCTATTTAGGTAGCGCCTCGGACGAATACTACTGGGGGTAGAGCACTGTTAAGGCTAGGGGGTCATCCCGACTTACCAACCCTTTGCAAACTCCGAATACCAGTAAGTACTATCCGGGAGACACACGGCGGGTGCTAACGTCCGTCGTGGAGAGGGAAACAACCCAGACCGCCAGCTAAGGTCCCAAATTACTACTAAGTGGGAAACGATGTGGGAAGGCTCAGACAGCTAGGATGTTGGCTTAGAAGCAGCCATCATTTAAAGAAAGCGTAATAGCTCACTAGTCGAGTCGGCCTGCGCGGAAGATGTAACGGGGCTAAGTAGTAAACCGAAGCTGCGGCAATATCCTTTAGGATATTGGGTAGGGGAGCGTTCTGTAAGCCGTTGAAGGTGTGTTGTAAAGCATGCTGGAGGTATCAGAAGTGCGAATGCTGACATGAGTAACGATAAAGGGGGTGAAAAACCTCCTCGCCGGAAGACCAAGGGTTCCTGTCCAACGTTAATCGGGGCAGGGTGAGTCGACCCCTAAGGCGAGGCCGAAAGGCGTAGTCGATGGGAAACGGGTTAATATTCCCGTACTTCTTACAATTGCGATGGGGGGACGGAGAAGGCTAGGTGGGCCTGGCGACGGTTGTCCAGGTTCAAGTGCGTAGGCTTGAGGGTTAGGTAAATCCGGCTCTCTTTAAGGCTGAGACACGATGTCGAGCTACTACGGTAGTGAAGTCATTGATGCCATGCTTCCAGGAAAAGCCTCTAAGCTTCAGATTGTAAGGAATCGTACCCCAAACCGACACAGGTGGTCGGGTAGAGAATACCAAGGCGCTTGAGAGAACTCGGGTGAAGGAACTAGGCAAAATGGTACCGTAACTTCGGGAGAAGGTACGCTCTTGACGGTGAAGTCCCTCGCGGATGGAGCTGATGAGAGTCGCAGATACCAGGTGGCTGCAACTGTTTATTAAAAACACAGCACTGTGCAAAATCGTAAGATGACGTATACGGTGTGACGCCTGCCCGGTGCCGGAAGGTTAATTGATGGGGTTAGCGGTAACGCGAAGCTCTTGATCGAAGCCCCGGTAAACGGCGGCCGTAACTATAACGGTCCTAAGGTAGCGAAATTCCTTGTCGGGTAAGTTCCGACCTGCACGAATGGCGTAATGATGGCCACGCTGTCTCCACCCGAGACTCAGTGAAATTGAAATCGCTGTGAAGATGCAGTGTACCCGCGGCTAGACGGAAAGACCCCGTGAACCTTTACTACAGCTTGGCACTGAACATTGAACCTACATGTGTAGGATAGGTGGGAGGCTTTGAAGCGCAGACGCTAGTTTGTGTGGAGCCGTCCTTGAAATACCACCCTTGTATGTTTGATGTTCTAACTCAGACCCGTTATCCGGGTCGAGGACAGTGCCTGGTGGGTAGTTTGACTGGGGCGGTCTCCTCCCAAAGAGTAACGGAGGAGCACGAAGGTGGGCTAAACACGGTTGGACATCGTGTGGTTAGTGCAATGGCATAAGCCCGCTTGACTGCGAGAATGACAATTCGAGCAGGTGCGAAAGCAGGTCATAGTGATCCGGTGGTTCTGAATGGAAGGGCCATCGCTCAACGGATAAAAGGTACTCCGGGGATAACAGGCTGATACCGCCCAAGAGTTCATATCGACGGCGGTGTTTGGCACCTCGATGTCGGCTCATCACATCCTGGGGCTGAAGTCGGTCCCAAGGGTATGGCTGTTCGCCATTTAAAGTGGTACGCGAGCTGGGTTTAGAACGTCGTGAGACAGTTCGGTCCCTATCTGCCGTGGGCGTTGGAGAATTGAAGGGGGCTGCTCCTAGTACGAGAGGACCGGAGTGGACGAACCTCTGGTGTTCGGGTTGTTACGCCAGTAGCATTGCCCGGTAGCTAAGTTCGGAATTGATAACCGCTGAAAGCATCTAAGCGGGAAGCAAGCCCTGAGATGAGTTCTCCCTGGCACTTTAAGTGTCCTAAAGGGTTGTTCGAGACTAGAACGTTGATAGGCAGGGTGTGTAAGTGCTGTGAGGCATTGAGCTAACCTGTACTAATTGCCCGTGAGGCTTAACCATACAACACCCAAGGGGTTTTGATGGACTCAAAGCAAGAGCAGAATTGAATGTGTAGAGAACACTAAACAGCTTTCCGATTTGTTGGTTTCCACTTTTTTATAAAAAGTGAAATCAAAAACAGAATTTGCTTGGCGACCATAGCGATTTGGACCCACCTGATTCCATGCCGAACTCAGAAGTGAAACGAATTAGCGCCGATGGTAGTGTGGGGTCTCCCCATGTGAGAGTAGGACATCGCCAGGCTTTATTACTTGTGTTCAGATTGATAAATCTGAAGGCAAACAAAGAAAAGACTTAATAGTCTGACCAATGCGGAGCGGTAGTTCAGTTGGTTAGAATACCGGCCTGTCACGCCGGGGGTCGCGGGTTCGAGTCCCGTCCGCTCCGCCACTTATTTCGAAGCCTCGTCAGAAATGACGGGGCTTTTTTGCGTCTATAGCAAAGTGACCAATGCGGAGCGGTAGTTCAGTTGGTTGCTCTTTGTTTAATACCATTCTGGAGAACTTCCTGACCAGTGAATAGGCGTCGATAAGCAAACCCTCCGAGCCATGGATGGCTCGGCGGAGCTTCAGGGACAAATGAATGCGCGTTTGCGTTTGACGCCCATTCACTGTTCTACCGATGCTCTGTCTGATCATGTTGTTATCTAGGATGGTATCAGGCTATTCCTCATTTTCTACTTCGTTGGCTCCTTTTAATCTTCAGTCGAGTGTTGCAGGTGAGATAGAGGCAAAGTTTAAGGTATTTGCTTTTGGTTCTACCCCTTATCGAGGTGGGAGTTAGAGGAGGCTTTCACTGAACTTAGCTTATCGCGTTCAACGAGTATTTCGTAGAAGCAATGCTTACCCAATCTCTCTTTAAAAGGGAAGGGGAAATAGCACTACGCTATGCCAGTGATGGCGGTATTGGCTATGTTGGAATGGCTTAACGGATGGATATTCGTCGTATCTGGGTTTTACTATTAAATAGCTATAAAAAAGCAGCAACCGGAGTTACTGCTCTTCAAAAAATAATGTTTAGATATTTTGCTGCTGGCTTTGCTGTACGTTACTTTGCTCTGCAGTCTGTTCCTGTTCTTCCATTTCTTTCTCTTTAAGTTTGGCCTTGTCAATCATCGGTGTGATTGTCGAACCTTGCACTAAGATAGAGAACACTACTACAGCGTAGGTCATTACCAGAATCAGCTCTTTTACGTCGATAAGTTTATCTGGGATAACCATCATGCCTGATGGAATTGACAGTGCCATCGCTAATGCTAGACCACCACGCAATCCACCCCAAGTTAAGATCTTAATCGACCAAGGGTTGTATTTACGATAACGCTTAAAGCCTAAGTATGAAACGAATACGCTACTGAAGCGTGCTGCTAACACTAGCGGTATCGCGAAAGACATTAAGATCCAGTCTTCTTTGTGGAATTCGAAAAGGAGCATCGACATACCGATCAAAAGGAAAAGCAAGCCATTTAAGAATTCATCGACCAACTCCCAGAAGTGATCGAGATGTTCTTCACTTTCTTTAGAAAAGCCAATAAAGCGAGTCCAGTTACCTATCATAATACCTGATACCACCATCGCTAATGGGCCTGATACATGGATAACGTCTGCAAACACATAACCGGCAGTCGGTACACCAATAGTCAGTAACAGTTCCATGGAGTGGTCGTTAGTTGCGCTGATCAAGTAGTGGAATAGCAAGCCTAATAGGAAGCCATAAATAATGCCGCCAATCGCTTCTTGAGCAAATAATGCAGCTACACTTCCTACAGTTGGAGCTTCTTTACCGAATGCAATAGTAAAGATGGTTACGAAGATAACTAGACCGAAACCATCGTTGAATAGAGACTCGCCTTCAATTTGGGTAGAAATACGTTTAGGCGCATTCATCTTTTTAACAATCGCTAATACTGCTATCGGGTCGGTTGGAGAAATCAGAGCGCCAAATAGTAAGCAGTAGACAAGATCGAGATGGATGCCTGTGAAATAACAGAATCCATATAAGCCGAAACCAATGAAGAAGGTTGAAAACAGCGTTGCGCCGAGTGCAAGTACCGTAATCTCCCATTTTTGATCTTTTAAGTGGGGAAGTTTGATACCGAGGCCACCTGCAAATAAAAGGAAACCTAAAATACCTTTTAACAAAAAGTTTTCAAAGTTGATGCTGGTGACTGTTTCTGTTGCTATTTGAGTAAGATGGAACCAGTCATTTTGACCAGCAATAAGGATAAGTAATGAGAGCACCATAGAACCAGCTGTAATGGCTATCGTGGTTTGCATTTTCACTATCTTGCTGTTTAAAAAAGCAATCATCATTGCTGCAGCAGATAGAAAGCACAGAGTGTAGTAGACCGACATTTTCTTCTTCAAATGTAACTAAATGTGAGCGAAATTGTCCTTTGATGCTGAACAAATAGCAAACACTTTTTACCTATAGATTTATCAAAATTTTAACGTGCGCATTTATCGTAATTAGATGTTTTAGACGTCTAGATTTCTAATCAATGTGTGATAGGATGTCGAACAAGCAAAAAAGGAATAATGAGGCTGTACTGTGGGTAGTAATCTAAAACACCAGATCGAAGCGCAATTGAAGCAACGTATCATGTTGATCGATGGTGGCATGGGAACCATGATCCAAGAGCACAAGTTGCAAGAGGAAGATTATCGTGGCGAACGCTTTTCGGATTGGCACTGCGATCTAAAAGGAAACAATGATCTTCTCGTTTTGACTCAGCCTCAATTGATTAGAGGTATTCACGCTGCTTATTTGGAAGCTGGTGCAGATATCCTTGAAACTAACACCTTCAACGCCACGACAATTGCGATGGCTGACTATGATATGCAGTCTCTCAGCGAAGAAATTAACTTTGCAGCAGCCAAGCTTGCTCGTGAAGTCGCTGACGAATGGACAGCAAAAACGCCGAATAAGCCACGATATGTCGCGGGTGTTTTAGGTCCAACTAACCGTACTTGTTCTATCTCTCCTGATGTTAACGACCCTGGTTATCGCAACATCGAATTCGATCAGTTAGTGACGGCTTACTCTGAATCTACACGTGCGCTAATAAAAGGCGGCAGTGACTTGATTCTGATTGAAACTATTTTCGATACCTTGAACGCGAAAGCGTGTGCTTTTGCGGTTGATGCAGTGTTCGAAGAGCTTGGTATTCAATTACCTGTCATGATCTCCGGTACGATTACCGATGCATCCGGTCGTACTCTTTCTGGTCAAACAACAGAAGCATTCTATAACTCTTTACGTCATGTTCGTCCTATCTCATTTGGCTTGAACTGTGCTTTAGGTCCAGACGAGCTTCGTCAATATGTCGAAGAGCTTTCTCGCATTTCAGAATGCTATGTTTCTGCTCACCCGAATGCAGGGTTGCCGAACGCATTTGGTGAATATGACCTGTCACCAGAAGACATGGCTGAGCATATTGGTGAATGGGCACAAGCGGGATTCCTTAACTTAGTTGGTGGCTGTTGTGGTACAACACCTGCTCACATTGCTGCGATGGCTAAAGTGGTTGAGGGTGTTACGCCACGTGAGATTCCTGAGATCAGTGTTGAATGTCGACTCTCTGGTTTAGAACCATTGAGCATTGCCGCTGATACTCTATTCGTGAACGTTGGTGAGCGTACCAACGTGACTGGCTCTGCTCGCTTCAAACGTCTTATCAAAGAAGAATTGTACGATGAGGCTTTAGACGTTGCCCGCGAACAAGTTGAGAATGGCGCTCAAATCATCGATATCAACATGGATGAAGGTATGCTGGATGCGATGGCTTGTATGGAGCGATTCCTCAAGCTGTGTGCATCAGAGCCTGAAATTTCGAAAGTACCCATCATGGTGGACTCTTCGAAATGGGAAGTTATCGAAGCAGGTCTGAAATGTATTCAAGGTAAGGGCATCGTAAACTCTATCTCGCTAAAAGAAGGCGAGGAGAAGTTTATTCATCAGGCGAAACTGATTCGTCGTTACGGTGCTGCCGTTATCGTAATGGCGTTTGACGAAGTTGGTCAGGCTGACACTCGTGAACGTAAGATTGAAATTTGTCGCCGCGCTTACAATATTCTTGTCGAACAAGTAGGTTTCCCTGCGGAAGACATTATTTTCGACCCGAATATCTTCGCTGTTGCAACGGGTATTGATGAACACAATAACTACGCGCTTGATTTCATCAATGCAGTAGCAGACATTAAACGTGAGCTTCCTCATGCGATGATTTCTGGTGGTGTATCTAACGTTTCTTTCTCTTTCCGCGGTAACAACTACGTGCGTGAAGCGATTCATGCTGTGTTCCTATACCACTGTTTCAAGAATGGTATGGATATGGGTATCGTTAATGCTGGCCAGCTTGAGATATACGACAACGTTCCAGAGAAACTGCGTAATGCGGTTGAAGACGTTATTCTCAACCGCGACAACGGTGCAACAGAGCGTCTGCTTGAGATAGCAGAAGAATACCGTGAAAACGCAGTAGGCAAAGAAGAAGACGCATCTCTACTTGAGTGGCGTACTTGGCCGGTTGAAAAGCGTTTAGAGCACGCACTGGTTAAAGGTATTACTGAATTTATCGTTGAAGATACTGAAGAAGCCCGATCTAAGGCGTCTAAGCCACTTGAAGTTATCGAAGGTCCATTAATGGACGGCATGAACGTGGTGGGTGACCTGTTTGGCGAGGGCAAAATGTTCCTGCCGCAAGTAGTGAAATCGGCTCGTGTAATGAAGCAGGCGGTTGCTTATTTAGAGCCTTACATTAATGCGATGAAGCAGTCCGGTTCTTCAAACGGCAAAATTCTACTGGCGACAGTGAAAGGCGATGTTCACGATATCGGTAAGAATATTGTTGGCGTTGTACTGCAATGTAACAACTACGAAATCATCGACCTTGGCGTGATGGTGCCGTGTGAGACCATTCTAAAAGTTGCACGTGAACAGAAGGTGGACATTATTGGTCTGTCTGGACTGATTACCCCATCTCTGGATGAAATGGTGCACGTGGCTAAAGAGATGGAGCGCCAAGGCTTTGAGTTGCCACTGCTGATTGGCGGAGCGACAACCTCTAAAGCGCATACCGCTGTGAAGATTGAGCAGAACTATCACCAACCTGTAGTGTATGTGAACAATGCCTCACGCGCCGTTGGTGTGTGTTCAGCATTGCTCTCTGATGAGCGTCGTCCAGAATTCGTAGAGCGTTTAAATCTGGATTACGAAAGAACCCGTGAACAACATGCTCGTAAAAAACCGAAGAGCCGTCCTGTAACGCTGGAACAAGCTCGTGCGAATAAAGCTGCGATTGATTGGCAGACTTATACGCCACCTGCACCAGTTAAACCGGGTATTCATGTATTCAAAGATTTTGATGTCTCAGTGCTACGTCAGTACATCGACTGGACGCCATTCTTCATGACTTGGTCACTGTCTGGCAAGTTCCCAGCGATTCTCGATCACGAGTTGGTCGGGGAAGAAGCTCGCAAGCTGTACAAAGATGCCAATGATTGGTTAGACCGTATTGAGCAACAAGGTCTGATGAAGGCGAATGGTATCTGTGGTTTGTTCCCAGCAGCGAGCATTGATGATGATATTGAAGTGTATGCGGATGAGTCGCGTCAACAAGTGATTAAAGTGCTGCACAACCTTCGTCAGCAGACTGAGAAGCCAAAAGGTGCCAACTACTGTTTGTCTGATTTTGTTGCCTCAAAACATAGTGGTAAACAAGACTGGGTAGGTATGTTTGCTGTTACTGGTGGTATTGGTGAGCGAGCGCTTGCGGATGACTTCAAAGCCAAAGGTGATGATTACAATGCGATCATGGTGCAAGCGGTTGCTGACCGTTTGGCAGAAGCCTTTGCTGAATATCTGCATATGAAAGTACGTACTGAGATTTGGGGTTATGCGCCAGATGAGAATCTCAGCAACGAAGATTTGATTCGCGAAAAGTATCAGGGTATTCGTCCAGCTCCGGGTTATGCGGCTTGTCCTGAACATACGGAAAAAGGCGCTATTTGGGAGCTGCTAGGCGTACAAGAACAGATTGGTATGGAACTGACAACCAGTTACGCAATGATGCCGGGCGCATCTGTTTCCGGCTGGTATTTTTCACACCCTGACTCGCGCTATTTTGCTGTAGCACAGATCCAAGATGATCAGGTTCAGAGTTATTCCGAGCGTAAAGGTTGGGACAGCGTTGAAGCTGAAAAATGGTTAGGTCCTAACATCAACGGCTAGCTATACGCCTTTACTCCTCCCCTTTCGAAGGGGAGGCTGGGTGGGGTTGCTTTCACCGCGCTTAATTAAGATTGCAATAATTAATAAGTTCAGTGGACTTCAACCCCCTCTAGCTCCCCCTCATCTGAGGGGGAGAACCAGCAAGACTACTTGTATCGATTCTCGAACAGATCCAAATGCAGCTTCTGAATTACCGCTTTAGATTCATGAGCATCAACAAGGAAGCAAAGGTTATGGTCACTTGCTCCGTAGCAAATCATACGTAGGTTAAAGTCGCCTAATGTGCTGAACACTTCTTTCGCATAACCTTTTGTCTCCATGTGGTTACCAATCAAGGCAACAAGACATAGGTTATGTTCCACTTCTACCGTACACAGCTCTTGTAGTTCTTCTCTTGCTTCTTGTGGTAGCTCTGGTGCTCCACCTGAAGTGTCTGTCTTATCTAGAGTCAGTGATACACTGATTTCAGAGGTCGTGATAAGGTCAACTGAGATTTTGTATTTTGCTAGGATTTCGAACACTTTCGCTAAGAAGCCATAAGCATGGAACATCTTCGCACTGCGAAGCGTTACCATAGTTTGGTTGCAACGTAGAGCCAGTGCGCGGAACTGTGGCGAGTTCTCCACTTGTTGGCGAATCCAAGTACCACCTTTTTCTGGCTCTTTAGATGAACCAACAAACACCGGAATTTCATGGCGCAGTGCTGGTACCAGAGTTGAAGGGTGCAGAATTTTTGCTCCAAAGTTTGCCATTTCAGACGCTTCACTAAAGCTGATCTCTGGAATTGGTGCAGCTTTTGGTGCGATGCGTGGGTCAGTTGTGTAGATCCCAGGTACGTCTGTCCAAATTTCTAAGCCAGAAGCTTTTACTGATTCAGCAATCAAAGCTGCAGAGTAATCACTGCCGCCACGGCCAAGCGTTGTGGTATTGCCTTGTTCATCAGAGCCGATGAAACCTTGAGTAACAACCACGTATTCAGCACAAAGTGGAGCAAGCTTCTCTTGTGCCAGTTTAGCGATTTCTTCAACTTGTGGCTCTGCGCGACCGTAGTTATTGTCCGTTCTTAATACTTCGCGAATATCGAAACGAATCGTATTTACGCCGCGCTCACGCATTAATTGAGTAAGAATATAGGTCGACATCAACTCGCCGCAAGCAACAAGATGATCGGTTAATTTCTTACTTGATTGGAAAGAGGCAGCTTCGGCAGCGCTTGCGATGCTATCAAGCATCGAATGTACTTCTTTTTCTACTTTGGTTGGGTCTGCTAATTGGTCGATAATCGCATCATGGATATCAGCCAATTGCTTCATAATGTTAAGTCTTTGCTCAGCATCTTGAACACCATTAGCAAGCTCAACAAGTAAGTTCGTTACGCCAGAGCATGCGCTGCTGACGACTAATCGTGTTTGTGGATTATTTTCAATAATTGCAGAGCAACGGCTCATTGCTTCAAAATTTGCAACACTTGTTCCACCAAACTTGGCGACATTGAATGCGCTCACTACATTTCTCCCGGACTTCCTAGAAATAAAAAAGGGTTGGTAATCCAACTTCCAATGTTTTGAAGAGAGTTTCTTAGAGCAAAAAAGAGGTGTAACAACAGGCAGGTTGTATAAAATTCCTCAGAAGCTCTTCATCAGCATAGCACTGATGACAGTTGAAGGGATTCAACCCTTACAACCGATAAGCCAAAGCCACAACTTAGACTCATCTCGGCACTACTCCCCCTGAATGTTTTGTTTTGGAGTTGAGGCTCCACAAAACATCTGCCTGGGCAGTGCTCCTCTTCTGCCATACTCTCGCTGTAGATTGCAGCTTGTTAGAGTACAGATAGCTCACTCATTGAACGGTTTTGTGAAACTGATGTCAATTGTAAATTTGTGATAAGTGAAAATAAATGTGTCTAAAGAGTCAGGCAGCATAGACCTCTGTCGAATTGTCGATGCTTAGATTCTGCCGTACTCTACATTTTCGTCTGTGAACGATTATCTACTAATAAAATTGGGAGCACCTATGACTATACAAAGCTTCATCCCGCCACATCGAATTTTGATGGGACCTGGACCATCGGATATCTCTCCTCAAGTATTGCAGGCTTTAAGCCGCCCAACAGTCGGGCACTTGGATCCTTTATTTGTTGGGATGATGGACGAGCTGAAAGTGTTGCTCAAATATGCTTTCCAAACTGAAAATGAGTTCATGATTGCGGTTTCCGCTCCTGGTAGTGCTGGGATGGAAGCGTGTTTTGTAAACTTAGTTGAACCCGGTGATAAGGTTATCGTTTGTCGAAATGGTGTTTTCGGTGAACGTATGCGTGAGAACGTGGTTCGCTGTGGTGGTATCGCGATTACGGTAGAGGATGAGTGGGGAACTCCTGTTTCTGTCAGTAAAGTTGAACAAGCGATTAGCCAACATCCGGATGCGAAAATTCTGGCGTTTGTCCATGCCGAAACCTCGACTGGTGCTCTTAGCGACGCAGAGACTTTGGGTGCTTTGGCGAAGCAAAATAACATGCTGACAATTGTTGATGCGGTAACTTCTCTAGGTGGCGTACCTTTGCTGGTGGATAAGTGGCAATTGGATGCGGTTTATTCTGGAAGTCAGAAATGTTTGTCTTGCGTACCGGGTCTGTCTCCTTTGACACTCTCTTCGAAGGCGATCGAGAAGATCCAAGCGCGGAAAGCTCCGATCCAAAGTTGGTTTTTAGATCAAAGCTTAGTGTTGGGCTATTGGAGTGGAGGTAGTAAACGCAGCTACCACCATACTGCGCCAGTAAACAGCTTATACTCACTGCACGAGGCTCTACTCATTTTGAAAAATGAAGGGTTAGAAAATGCTTGGGCACGTCATAAGGCGATGCATGAAAAACTTAAATTAGGTTTAGAAAAACTCGGCTTTAAATTTGTTGTGCAAGAAGAGTATCGTCTACCTCAATTAAATGCCGTGTATATTCCCGATGGTGTTGATGATGTGAAAGTTCGTAGTCATCTGCTCAATGAATACAATCTGGAAATTGGAGCGGGATTGGGCGCTCTTGCTGGTAAGGCGTGGCGGATTGGTGTGATGGGCTATGGTGCTCGTTCTGAAAACATTGCTTTGTGTTTAAGAGCACTAGAAGAATCGCTGACTCAGTAAGTAAATCAATGAAAAAAAGGTGGCTGGTGCCACCTTTTTATACCAGTCACATTAATTTGCTAATCAAGTAGACATTGCGTTCTGTGCTCATTGTCTAAGACTAAACAGATGAATAGTGAAATTGGTATTACTATTCATCATCACTGTCCATATCTTCTTGGTTTTCTATAAAGGGAGGATAGTGAATATCGCTAAAATCCAAGTTAGGGAACAAAAATGTCGCTTCAGTCTTTGTTTGTTCTGCTCGACTTAAATTTCCCATGACTTGGTATGCTTTGATTAAGTTAATGTAAAGCTCTGGTCTAGGTTTACTTTGAATCGTTTTTAAAGACCAGTCGATATACGGCTGAAAATACTCTGATTTCTCTTCACTCAAACCCTGTTCAAAATAGGCGCTGTAGAGATCCCAATCTAATCGATCCTTGACCAAGGCTGGATTGATGATTTTATTCAAAATATCCAGTTGTTTTGGATTCGATACTTCAAATTTAGTGAGATAGTAATTGGTATGTAGTATGCCCGCGATGTAAATGCTGATTGCAACAGGCATAGTTAGGCTCGTTACTCGTAATACAGAGCGAGTAAATTCACTAAACCTAAACACACGACATTTCGCTACCCGTTGTTCTACCCAAAACAGCAGAATGATAAACGTCAGCCAATGAATACTTGATTGATAAAATGGGGTGCTAAATTGCCCTTGCATTGCAATTGGAAGGAGCAGTGCAAACATCACCAGTCTGGTCTTTTCTTTCGCTGAATAGATTCTGGCCAATACGAATATAATCGCCAGTAGTTGTCCTAGTACTGGCAGTCCTCCGCCTTCGACTCCCCAAAATAAGATTTCATTGTTGGGATGCTGAGTAGAAGGTATGCCAGAAGGGTAGCTGTTATTGAGCTGATGTTGTCTAGCAGTATATAGAATATATTGAGACTCGAAGTGACCGAACCCATAACCCGTAAATGGTTTTTCAATCAACATGTCTATCGATTGCGAAAACAGAGTTCGATTGGGCGCAACTTGCTTTTCAGCATAGGAATGCTCGGCATTTTCATTCTGTAGAAATAGTGCAGCTAAGCCAATTACTAACCCTATTGAACAAGCCATTATCCAATTAAAAAAACGCTGGCGAGGGGAGAATCGGTAGAGATAAGGAAGCAGTGTTAAAATCGCTATCGCGGAGGTTATCCAACCAATCTCTGAATCTAATAAGACAATCAAAGGTAGGGTAATGACAGGCGTAAAGTAGAGCAATCCTACTTCTCGAAGTTTTTTACTATAGATTTTAGGCTGACGAGCTAATAAGTAGCCAGATAGAACCACGCCCGTAGCAAGGAAACTTGCCATGGTCTCAGTGTGCTGGAAAATGCCATAAGGGATGCTTGCTGAGTAAAAGAGACCATTAGTGCTGATATTGATATATTGAAAACTACCGATAATGGCTTCAATGACGACGGCGCAGACAACAAACCACAGTAATTTTTGTTTACTCTTATTACTAAAATAAAACTGTTGAAGTACCAGAAATAAAGTAAATCCTGCCCACAAACCGATAAGTCGTTCGGCTGAGTTTTCGAAACTGGCGTTACTAAAGAATATGGGTATGGTCATCAATACACAGCACATCCACAAACCGATAGTCAATTTCGAGTATCGGATGTATTGATGAGAAGCGATTTGATACAGACCTAGAGCAATCGAGAGGCCGAGGAATAGCCAGCTGGTGGCGTTAGAGGGCAGTAGAAGACCTTCACCGCCAGAGTTAGGCATAAATATATGCATCGCAACAAGATACAAAGCTGCAATGGAAAAAAGAAACGGTTTGTTTAAAGGGACTCTTGGGGCGTGTGGCTCGAGTTGTGTGCCATTTAGCAGCAAGGTTGCCATAATCTAATCCTATAATATCAGCAAACCAGCGGACACCAACACTGGTCGCTAGCTTGCCAATATTATCGTTTTTTTTTATTTCAACATAGGTTTTAAGAAACGCGCAGTATGGGAGACTTTACTTTTCGCTACCTCTTCAGGTGTACCTTCAGCAATGATGTCTCCTCCGCCTTGGCCACCTTCTGGACCTAGGTCAACTATCCAGTCGGCAGTTTTAATCACATCAAGGTTGTGTTCTATCACCACAACGGTATTGCCGTGATCACGCAGGCGATGCAGCACATTCAGTAACTGCTGAATATCGTGGAAGTGTAGACCTGTGGTCGGTTCATCCAAAATATAAAGCGTTTTGCCCGTGTCACGTTTAGAAAGTTCTCGAGATAGTTTTACCCGTTGCGCCTCACCACCTGACAAGGTTGTTGCAGACTGACCCAGACGGATATATGACAAACCAACGTCCATTAAGGTTTGCAGTTTACGTGCGATAACAGGAACTGGTTCAAAAAACGTATGGGCATCTTCGATGGTCATATCGAGCACTTCATCAATGGTTTTGCCTTTGTAACGAACTTCTAAGGTTTCGCGGTTGTAGCGCTTTCCTTTACATACATCACAAGGAACGTATACATCCGGCAAGAAGTGCATTTCAACTTTGATTACGCCATCGCCCTGACACGCTTCACAGCGCCCCCCACGCACGTTAAAACTAAAGCGTCCTGGTTTGTAGCCGCGTGAGCGAGACTCTTGTGTTCCCGAAAAGAGTTCGCGGATCGGAGTAAATATTCCAGTATAGGTTGCAGGGTTTGAACGCGGTGTTCGACCAATTGGACTTTGGTCAATATCAATCACTTTATCGAAATGTTCTAGGCCCTTAATCGATTTGTAGGGCGCAGGTGTTGACGTAGTTGCACCATTTAAAGCGATGTGCGCGATGTTAAAGAAAGTATCGTTGATCAGCGTCGATTTACCCGATCCTGAAACACCGGTGACACAAGTAAAAAGACCCACAGGAATAGATAAATCGACATTTTTCAGGTTGTTACCCGTCGCACCGATCAGTTCAACCGTTTTCTTGTCATCTTTTGCTGTTCTCTGTTTTGGGACCTCAATCTTCTTCACACCACTTAGGTACTGTCCTGTAAGAGAGTTGGGGTTGTTGATGATATCGGTGACATTACCTTCAGCCACAACGCTGCCGCCGTGCACCCCCGCGCCTGGACCGATATCAATCACATGGTCAGCCAGACGAATTGCATCTTCATCATGCTCTACGACTAACACGGTATTACCCAAATCGCGCAGATGTTCGAGCGTTTTAAGCAAACGTTCGTTGTCGCGTTGGTGGAGACCAATTGACGGTTCATCAAGAACATACATCACACCGACTAAGCCTGCGCCGATTTGACTTGCTAAGCGAATTCGCTGAGCTTCGCCACCTGAGAGCGTTTCAGCGCTGCGTGATAAATTCAGATAGTTCAGACCTACGTTGACCAAAAATTGCAGACGGTCATTAACCTCTTTCATGATCTTTTCTGCAATCTGTGCTCGTTGACCTTCGAGCTTCAAAGACTGGAAGAACTCAAGCGCTTCAGCGATGCTGAGCTCTACAACTTGTGGTAGCGCGGTGTCATTAACGAATACGTTGCGAGCTTCTAAGCGTAAGCGTGTACCTTCACAATGGCTACATGGTTTATTTGAAATGTATTTTACCAGTTCTTCACGTACCGAATTGGATTCAGTATCGCGATAGCGGCGCTCAAGGTTATTCAAAATACCTTCAAACGGGTGACGTTTGACGCGGATATCACCACGGTCATTGATGTAGTTAAATTCAATTTCAGTGCGACCCGAACCGTGCAGGATGATCTCTTGGAGTTTTTTACCTAGCTTGTTGAAAGGGGTATGTAGGTCAAAATCGTAATGAGCAGCTAAAGAGCTGAGCATTTGGAAATAGTAGTAGTTCTTTTGATCCCAGCCGCGAATAGCGCCTTCCGCCAAGCTCAGCTTTTCATCTTGAATGACTCGGCTTGGGTCAAAATATTGTTGAACGCCAAGACCATCACAGGTCTGGCAAGCGCCAGCTGGGTTATTGAATGAGAATAAACGTGGTTCAAGTTCTCGCATACTGTAACCGCAGTGCGGACAAGCAAAGTTGGCCGAGAAGATTTGCTCATCACCTTCTTCATCCATAGGCGCAACCACAACGTTACCACCAGAAAGTTCCAGTGCTGTTTCAAACGATTCAGCCAAACGTTGTTGTAAATCAGCGCGCACTTTGAAGCGGTCAACCACCACTTCAATGGTGTGTTTCTTATGCAACTCTAGAGTCGGTGGATCGGACAAATCACAGATGTCACCGTCAATACGAGCACGAATAAAGCCTTGAGCGGCCAAGTTTTCCAATGTCTTAACGTGTTCGCCTTTACGCTCTTTGACTATTGGAGCCAGCAACATCAGCTTCGAACCTTCAGGAAGTTCTAAAACTTTATCGACCATTTGGCTGATGGTTTGCGCAGCCAGTGGCGTTTTATGCTCAGGGCAGCGAGGCTCGCCGACACGAGCAAACAGCAAACGCAGATAATCGTAGATTTCAGTAATCGTACCGACTGTTGAGCGTGGGTTATGAGAAGTTGACTTCTGCTCGATAGAGATGGCTGGTGATAGACCTTCGATGTGGTCAACATCTGGCTTTTCCATCAAAGACAAGAACTGGCGAGCATAGGCAGAGAGAGATTCAACATAACGTCTCTGACCTTCTGCGTATAAGGTATCAAAGGCTAAAGACGATTTCCCTGAACCAGATAGGCCGGTAATGACAATCAGTTTGTCACGAGGAATCGTGAGATTGATATTTTTCAGGTTATGGGTACGAGCACCACGTACTTCGATTTTGTCCATTTGATTTGCTCTGTCTTTGGCTTCGTTAAAGGCTAAGTCGAGCAAGTATTACATAGCGTGAGAAATGTGCAACAAATACTGGATATAAAAACAGTAAATAAAAAGAGCCGCTATCAGGCGGCTCATATACAGATTCATAGTTATTGAACTTAGCTCTTACGAGTTGAGTGCTTCGCTAATGAAACTTGCTGTTCGTTTTTCTTGTACAGATGCTCATAACAGTAGTTTGTTGCTTCGATATAGCCTTCAACACTACCGCAGTCAAAACGCTTACCTTTAAATTTGTAAGCCAGCACACAACCTGATTTTGCTTGTTTTAGCAATGCATCGGTAATTTGGATTTCGCCACCTTTACCAGGTTCAGTTTGTTCAATTAACTCAAAAATATCCGGAGTCAGGATGTAGCGGCCAATAATCGCTAGATTACTTGGTGCTGTACCAGGTTCAGGTTTTTCGACCATGTCATCAACGCGGAAAAGATCGTCTTTGATCATCTCACCAGCGATCACACCGTATTTGTGTGTCTCTTCCGCTGGCACTTCTTGTACTGCAACGATTGAACAACGGAACTGGTTGTAAAGGGCAACCATCTGCTCCAGTACACCTTTGTCTTCATTGACGCACA
Organism: Vibrio ziniensis; assembly: GCF_011064285.1. Classification (NCBI taxonomy): domain Bacteria; kingdom Pseudomonadati; phylum Pseudomonadota; class Gammaproteobacteria; order Vibrionales; family Vibrionaceae; genus Vibrio; species Vibrio ziniensis. Next base: position 2,819,048 of record NZ_CP049331.1, on the reverse strand, counting down.
GGTCATCGGCAAGTACCACAGCGAATGGCTCATCACCCACTAACTCACGCCCCGTTAAAATCGCGTGACCTAAGCCTTTCATTTCGCGTTGGCGGATAAAAGTGAAATTCGCTGTTTCAATGATATCTCGGATATCAATCAGCAGATCTTCTTTGTTAGTGCCTTGAATTTGATGTTCTAGCTCAAAGTTCATGTCAAAGTGATCCATGATCGAGTGCTTACCACGACCAGTCACGATGCACATTCCATTCATTCCTGCTTTAATCGCCTCTTCTACACCGTATTCGATCAATGGTTTGTTAACCACTGGCATCATCTCTTTTGGCATAGATTTAGTTGCTGGTAAAAAGCGAGTACCGTAGCCAGCTGCCGGGAATAGGCATTTTTTAATCATTTTTGCGCCCTGTTAAACGGTTTGTTTAGTTTATAGTCTTGAAAGTTGTTTATTGTCTTGAACGGGTTTGCCATGTCTAAACATAGACTTACTACAGACTTTAGCATGATATTTTCGTGAGATTCAGCACATTCTTTGTCATCTCAATGAAAATGTGCTGAAAAGCGCATTTATGAGAGCAGATTTTGATTGGCCCAAGAGATGGCTTGAACTCTATTTTTTACCGCGATTTTTTTGAATATTTGATACAAGTGCGACTTTACTGTGAATTCGCTGATAAAGAGATTCTCAGCCATCTGCATGTTCGATGCACCAGTTTGCAAGCAACGCAATATCTGAATTTCCCTCGCCGTTAAGTCAACCGTGGCTTGTGTTATGTGAGCTTGAAAATGGTAGCGGTAATAGTGAAGCAGTTGGCTTGATATATGACGAGGAAGCCAATTTTTACCATTGATTATTTCACCTAATCCTTCACTCAGGCTCTCTGGTGAGTCATGTTGATAGAACAAGCCTTTTAAGTTGCCAAAGGTAAGCAGCTCTTCGGTGTGCAGTCTCTTATCGACGTTATACAAAATTGTTTCAAAATGTGGACTGGTAATTTTTAATGCCTTAAGGCTTTGCCGTATTAGAAAGTGTTCCTGATAGTTGATCAGTAAAATTTTGTGTTTATCGGTTTGGTAGTTTTTCAATAATTGATCTGGATGGATTTGCGGTATGGGTAACGCTAATTGTTCTAAGGCCAGTTCGAGTTGAAAGGGGATACATGACTTGTCCATGCAGAGCAAATATATGATTCTGGCGTAGTTGAGTTTTGGCATAGATTATTCCTTAATAGGATGCGGTGAAATGTGTCAACAATGCCTAAAATTAAAAGGTAGAGCGAATTGAAATACGAGGTTTGCGTGGGATTTCAATTGATTAAGTAAATGTGTTTCTTATCAGTTGTTAAATGGAAGAGCTATCCCGAAAAATGTGTGGTCAAAAATGAATATCAATTGAGTTTTTGATAACAATACGACCGAACATTTCAGCTCAAGAAAAAGCGTGTTATCCTAACTGACTATTTGAAAATTTTTCAAAAATTCTACGATTGAAAGACGGAGCGAAACATGGCAAGCCGTGGCGTGAATAAAGTAATTTTGGTTGGCAACTTAGGTGGAGATCCTGAAGTTCGCTATATGCCAAGTGGCGGTGCTGTTGCAAACATCACCATTGCAACGTCAGAAACATGGCGTGATAAAGCAACAGGCGAACAGCGCGAGAAAACAGAGTGGCACCGAGTAGCTCTGTATGGAAAACTTGCTGAAGTAGCAGGTGAGTACTTACGCAAAGGTTCTCAAGTCTACATTGAAGGTCAGTTACAAACCCGTAAGTGGACAGACCAAAGCGGCCAGGAGCGTTACTCTACAGAAGTTGTTGTGCAAGGTTACAACGGCATTATGCAAATGCTTGGTGGCCGCCAACAACAGGGCGGTGGTATGGGTCAAAGCCAACCTCAGCAACAAGGTGGTTGGGGACAACCTCAACAGCCTGCTAGACAAAGCCAACCTGCTTATCAGCCAGCAGCTCAGCAGGCTCCTCAGCCTCAATACAATGAGCCGCCAATGGATTTTGACGACGACATCCCGTTTTAATTGTCCTGATTTCAAAAAAGCCGCAAATTTTGTGGCTTTTTTTATATACTTAGCGCACTGTTTACATAATTTTTGCGAGCAGCCTCCTTCGATCGATATTGCTATCCATCGATAAATTGAAAGGGAATTCAATTTTTATGCGCTACACGCCAACTCTCAAACTCAGTACACGATTAGTTGTATTTGTGACTTTAATTGTCACCAGTGCGATGTTTATTTTGTTTATTGGCGGAACCTTATCTTTTCAGCGATTAGGCCAAGAATATCTCAACCACTACATGCAGGGCATAGTAGAGGTTGTGGATAAAGAGATGGAAGATCCGGATGCGGCGTATTCTATGCAGCGCTGGATGCCTAAGATGCTGCAAGCAAGTAATATTGTCGAGATGGAGTTGTCATCTCAGGCCGGTATCATCTATCGCTTCAAAGATACTTCATCAAAAATCGATCCTGCGCGGCTTTATCAAGCTGATTTCCCACTGCAACGTATTCAAGGCTATTCTGTACACTTTAAAGTTGTACCTCCCTATGTCGGTTTCAGTTACTCAATCGGAGCCATGTGGTCCATTACTCTGGCCGTGTTGTTTATCGTTTTCTGCCTTGTTCAAAGTGTTAAGTGGTTGCGCTCTCAACTGATGGGTTCTGAATTGCTAGAAGAGCGAGGCCGAATGATTTTGGCTGGCCGAGTCGAGCAATATGCGAAGGGCGATCATAGAGAGTGGCCATATACCGCGAGTGAGGCGTTAGATGTTCTGATTGAAGAACTGCAAGATGCGCGTCAAGAACGTAGCCGTTTTGATACCTTTATTCGTACTCAAACATTCTTAGATCAATTAACGGGTGCGGCCAATAGAGTTCTTTTTGATAGTAAGTTGGAATCCGTTCTTCAAGAAAGCGGGGCACAAGGTGGCGTTCTGATGCTGAGTATTGATGATTTCGACTTAGCAAAAGAAGAAAATGAAAAACGAGTGGTTGACGACTTTGTGATTGAAGTTGGTCAGTGCATATCGAACGTAATTTCCCGCTATCCAGATGTGATTCTATCCCGCTACTACGATTCTGTTTTTGCTCTGTTCATGCCGCATCAGACTGCCAAAGACGTGGCTCATGTTGCAGCCCAATGTCTGAAATTTATCGAACGTCTAACGCCACCAAAGCCATTGGATCGCGAAAACTGGTTCCATATTGGTGTCAGTATGTACAAAGAAGGTGAGCGTAGAGGTCGCATTATTGATGAAACAGAAACGGCGTTAAAGGGTGCTCAGCTGCAAAGAGTAAATGCTTGGAATCAGTTTGAAAAAGCGGCCGTTTCTGATGACAGAGGTAGTGTGCGTTGGCGAACTCTGTTTGATAAGGCTCTTATTGATGAGAATATCATCCTATTCCGACAGGCATGCTATTTGAGCAGCAATTCTAATCACTTAGAATTATTACATAACGAATTGTTTGCTAGGATTAATGATCCCGATAAAGGGATACTCAAGGCGTCTCGATTTAGTTCTGCGATTGAGACAGTCGGCTATGAAGCGGTCCTTGATAAAGCGGTGATGAGAAGAACTTTGCAACTGATAAAGTCTTCTGCCAATGAGTCTCCTTTATCCGTTAATCTGTATGTGCTTCCTTTTTCCGATAAACAGTATTTCCGTTGGTTTCGTAACGAGTTAATGCAATTAACCTTTAGTCAGCGTGGTCAATTATCGTTTGAATTTTCCGAAGGGCATTTAGTGCAGCATATGGATTATATGCGTCCAGTATTACGGACTATTTCAGCACTAGGGTGCGAGTTAATCGTAGGTCAAGCCGGGCGAACTATCGTTGCAACTCACTATATCAAAGACTTAAAGATCCACTATCTAAAATTGCATCGCAGCTTAATAAAGCAAATCGATCAAAGGCATGAGAATCAGTTGATAGTGCGCAGCTTATTGGGTGTCTGCAAAGGCACACAAACCAAAGTTATTGCTGTTGGGGTTGAGTCTCAACCTGAGTTGCAGGTGTTGCAGAACTTAGGTGTTGATGGTGTTCAGGGGCGCTTATTTGATACTGAGCAACCATTAAATCCAAGAAATTTGCCTGTGACAGAACGTCAAATTAAGCCTGGTAAACGGAACCGATGGCGTACAAAGTAGTGATACATGAAGATTGATGAATTATTAAAGCGGTTTTCCTTAAAGAAATCGAAACGACATGCAATTTATGCTGTTGTTCAACCCGATTCGATTTATTTTTCGTCATCGGAAGCTCTTACATTACCTGAGCATTATCCTTTGGCCAACCACACTTGGCCTCAAGCCTTAGTGAATGCATTGTTGACTGCCGGAGCTAAGGGGCTCGGTGTTCATATTGTGTTGCATGCTCAACTATTTCAGAGCTACCAAATTGATAAGCCAACGATTCCTCAGAGTGAATGGCCAAGCGCATTACCTTTCTTGCTAAAAGATCTCATCACTGAAAAATCATCGGAAGTGATTGCGGATGCTTATCCTCTGGAAGGGAGCAATAAAGCTCAAGCTTATGTGATTAACAAAAAGCTAATTATTGAAACCAGCACGCTACTCGCCAGTATTGGTTGCTCTCTCGAAAGCATTGTCCCAGAGCAGGAAGTTTGGGGAACAAGTAATGGCGAGCTGAAAAATTATTTATTGGTACAACGCAGTAAAGGTAGCCATTTTAAGCTTGATGCTTTTGTGAATGAGCGTTGTATCTTTCAGCGCACATTGCGCGGTGTTGTAGCGCCTATCACGGGCGTAGCAAGCACTGCCTTGCAACTGGATGGATTAGCTTTGGAACTGCAACGTTCCATTGACTATCTGTCGTCTCAGTTTAAAGGTACGTCACTTCATCAGCTAAAAGTGTGCTGTGATGAAGAAGATCACGCAGAGTTGGTTCAGGCTTTAGGCGAGCGTTTAAGTGTAAAAGTAACGCCGCTAGTCGATGGTCTTGAACAGCCTATTTCAGGACAAGTTTTAGCTCAGAAAGCACCGCAGACATCAGCCGATTCGATAAATTTTTATCAAGACCATTTAAAACCGAAAAAAGATTTACTGACGCTGTCGTCGATTGCTGTGGTTTGGGGCGCGTTTGCTGTGATCATGTTGTGCTTTTATGCATGGTTTCAGTTTCAAAGTATTCAACAGCAAAAGCAGCTTACCCAGACTAATCTGCAAAATACCGAATTGACTAGCCAACTGACTAACTTAAAACAGAGACAGGCAAAACACCTACCTTCTGCGGATAAAATTGCTGCTGCAGAGCGACTTAAGCAGCAAATTGCGTCACAACAAGCATCATTGGCTGCGATTGGTCAATATGATGAATCTTCGCAAGTTGGGTACTCTGGAGTTATGGATGGATTGGCCCAAATATCTCGCCGCGACATCAGTTTAAGTGAGATTGAAATTAAAGATGCGACGTTCGATTTAAAAGGTATTGCACGAGATGCCTCTGTGATACCAACGTGGATTGCTCAGTTTAAAGAACAAGTGAGTTTAACGGGGCGCAGTTTTGAGCAGCTAACCATTGGGCGTGATGAACAAGACATAGTGACGTTTGAGTTGAAGTCAAAACGAGGTGTGGAGAAATGAACGAACGCTGGCAAAACTGGAGTCAACAGTTCGCAGAAAGAGCGCCTCGAGAAAAGTGGCTGATTGCGTTATGTGGCGTGGTCGTGATTGTGCTGATGATGCAAACATTTTTGTTAGACCCGATATTGCAGCAGCATCAAGGTGATCAACAAAAGTTGCAATCACAGATGGCGGCGAATCAACGCATGCAGAGTGAGATTATTCTCTTACAACGCAGTTTAGCGAAAGACCCCGATGCTGAGATCTCGAAAGAGTTAGAGAAACTTCAAGAGAAGAGCCAAGAGCTTTCTATGGAACTCTCAAAAGTAATCAGTAATTTAGTGTCTCCATCTCAAATGGCTCAACTGCTACAAAGTGTATTAGACCATAGCGCTAAATTGAAGTTGGTCAGCTTAACTTCTCTGCCTTCTCGTCCAATAAATGAGACAGATGCTAATGCCCAGTATTTCCTACATCCGGTTCGGATGGAACTGACTGGCAGCTATTTTGCGATTAGAGATTATTTAAGGGCGCTTGAAAGTTTACCGGTTAAGTATTATTGGCGCAGTTTCCAATACCAAGTTGAAACTTATCCAAATGCTCAATTGGTATTAGAAGTCTATACGCTCGGGACACGCGAGGAATTTATCGGTGGCTAGTATGGTCAATAAAACAGGATGGTCACTAGGGCTTGCGCTGTTCGCTACGTTCGCCGTTGCGAGCCAGGAACAAGATCCAACCGCTCCACTAGGTTGGGCAAAGAAAGAACCAGTTCAAAAAGTGAGAAAAGTCCCTGTACCAGAGCTACAAAGCATTGTTTGTAAAAATAATTCTCAATGTTATGCAATTCTAAATGACAAAGTGGTAGAGAAAGGCAATAGCGTGTCGGGATACAAAGTTTCAAATGTCACGGCATCTCAGGTTGAACTTAAGCAAGGTAACAAAAGTTGGACACTTAAGTTGTTCTCTTTAGATGTTAAGAAATAAGGTTAAGAATCCGTATGCGTAATATGATAATCAGCGTTGTGATGGTGAGTTTAGTCGGCTGCTCAATGGGGCACCGTGATCCTGTAGAAGCCAAACAATCGCTGAATCAGGCTATTAATGAAGCAAATAGCCGCAACTTAGATACTCTTCCAGCGTCGGTAGAAGCGGATCTTATGCCTGATATCGATGGCACTGTGGTAGCGTCCGATCAGAATCTAAAGCGTTTTCGAATTCAGGCGAATGGTGTCCAAGCTAAAGCGTTTTTTGCTAGCTTAGTGAAAGGTACTGAGTACAGTGCTGCTATTCACCCAGCCGTAGAAGGAAAAGTGACGGTTAACTTGTCAGAAGTGACCTTAGATGAAGCGCTAGATGTGGTGCGTGATCTGTATGGCTACCAAATAGAAAAAGTGGGTAAAGTGATTCAAGTTTACCCCGCGGGTTTGCGTACCGTAACAATCCCTGTTGATTACCTGCAATTTAAGCGAAGTGGTCGCTCATTAACTTCTGTGACAACTGGAACAATGACGAGTACCAACTCAGAATCAAATAGCAGTTCATCGAGCAGTTCTAACGATAGTTCAAATGACAACAGTAAAACGACCACCACTTCTGGTGGTACAGAAATTGAGACGACCAGCGAAAGTGATTTCTGGCCACAGCTGCAATCGGCTGTCAGTCAGTTAATTGGTTCGGGACAAGGTCAAAGTGTGATTGTGACACCTCAGGCGAGCGTAATCACTGTACGCGCTTATCCTGACGAGATTCGTGAAGTTCGCCGTTTCTTGGGAATATCGCAACAGCGTATGCACCGCCAAGTGATCATGGAAGCGAAGATACTGGAAGTCACGTTAAGTGATGGCTACCAACAAGGGATTAACTGGACCAAGATGTTTACCTCGAACGGCACTACTTATCAGGTTGGTGTCGGTGATTCATCGGCAATTTCGACGCTGCCGGGACTCGATACTATTGCAACCTTGCTGGGGGGACAGACCAACATTGTTATGTCGAGCGGTAGCTTTGAATCTGTACTCAGCTTTATGTCAACTCAAGGCGATCTTAATGTCCTTTCGAGCCCTCGTGTGACAGCAACAAATAACCAAAAAGCAGTGATTAAAGTGGGGACGGACGCTTATTTTATTACCGCGTTATCAAGCGAAGCGGGAGACGGTGACAATGCGGAAGCCTCTACGGACGTCGAGCTAACGCCCTTTTTCTCGGGTATCTCTTTGGACGTAACACCACAAATTGATGATAAGGGACATGTGCTATTGCATGTACATCCAGCGGTTATCGAAGTTGAAGAAGAAACCAAAACCTTTACCTATAACAATAAAGAGTTTTCTCTACCGTTAGCAAAAAGCTCGATTCGTGAATCGGACTCAGTGATTCGCGCTAAAGATGGTGATGTGGTCGTGATCGGTGGTTTGATGAAAAGCAATACGTTAGATCAAACCTCTAAGGTTCCATTCTTAGGGGACCTTCCTCTGTTAGGTCATGCATTCCGCAACACGTCAAAAATGACACAGAAAACAGAATTGGTGATCTTGCTTAAGCCAACGGTTGTCGGTGTGAATACATGGCAAAAAGAATTGGAACGCTCACGTGGTTTACTGCAGGAGTGGTTCCCTGATTCTGAGTAATCATTATGTATTTACAACACTTTGGTTTTACTCAACAACCTTTTAATTTAACGCCTGATACCGCTTTGTTTCTGGGGCTCGACCCGCATTACGAAGCGATTCAAACCGTGAGCGCTGCGCTGCAAATGGGCGAAGGGGTGATTAAAGTCACTGGTGAGGTTGGTACCGGTAAAACCATGGTGTGTCGAATGCTTCTGACTCATCTCAAGGACTATGTACAGCTCATTTACCTGCCTAATCCGGCGTTGAGCGGAGATGATTTACGTGTCGCGATTGCGGCTGAGCTTAATCTCGATAATCGTTCACAGGTTGGCTTGGTTGAAGCGATTCAAACGCGCTTGATTGAGCACCATAACAGTGGAAAGCGAGTGGTGGCATTGCTTGATGAAGCGCAAGCGCTTTCAGATGACGCCCTCGAAGTGTTGCGATTATTTGGCAACTTAGAAACAGAACGAACCAAACTATTACAGTTAGTACTGATTGGCCAACCTGAACTTGACGAGCGGCTAGAGCAGTACCATTTAAGACAGTTTCGTCAACGAATCACATTTAATGCAAAGTTAAGAACTTTAGATTTGGCCGAAACGGTCGCCTATATAGATAACCGGCTTTCAAAATCGGGTTGTCAGGGAAGGTTATTTAGTTTGGCTCAGAAGAAAGCTATCTGGAAAGCGTGTTATGGCACTCCTCGTCTAATCAATCAGGTATGTCATAAGACTTTGTTACTTGCTTTTTATCAACAGACTCAGCAAGTAAAAAATCAACATTTGTATGCTGCTATCCATGATACGTTCGATACCTGTAAACCCAAACATAAAGTCCCAGTGATCTGGGGATGGAGTCATTGATGAGTGTTATGAACAAAGCGCTGGCCCAACTCGTTGATAAGCAGCCTTCATCACTTGAAGAGATAGAAAAAGCTCATGTTGAGCCGGTTAAATCACGTCCAGTTTGGGTATGGGTAGTCGCTGGCTTTGGTTTGAGTTTAGCGGTTGGTGGTTGGGCTGTTTCGCAACAAGCACCGCAAGTTGAGAGGGTGACGCTCGCAAATTCGCAAACTGTGGCTCAGCCAACAACGGCCACAACACGAGTTGAACCAGCACAACAGCTGCCATCTCCGACACAAAAATTGAACCAAGCGAATGTTGTGGTTTATCGCTCAACTCCTATTGAAAAAGCGCAACCAATAGTAGAGGTGCAACCAATAGTGGAGGCGGATGTAGATAACACAGCGGACACGGAGACGCCGATAGCGGTGCTACCTGAGCCTAGTCAACCAGCGGTCAGTAAACCGGCTGTTGTCAGTAAGCCTATCGTTGCACAGCCTATATTGCTTGCGAGCAACGCTTCATCGAAATCTGCAGCTCCAACAGCCGACAAGGTTTCTGGATCGACTGAAAGTTCAGTCGTGATTGAACAAATGGATATGAGTAAAGAGAAACTCGCTGAAAAAGCCATTTCTCGAGCGACTAAAGCAATGGACTCAAATGATTTCCAAAATGCTGTCACTGCTTATAGCGAAGCATTACGTTACACGCCTGAAAATGAGTCTGTACGCCAAAAACTGGCTGCTTTGTATTATGGCAAAGGTGAAGTTCGCAAAGCGTTTGATTTGATGCAACGAGGCATTGAACTCAACCCTGAGGGTGAAAGTTTAAGAATAGCACTGGCAAAACTGCTGATGAGAGAGCAGCAAACAGAGGCGGCTCTGACGCCACTCGCTTATTTGCCAGAGTCCGTCGGGGTGGAATATCTTTCATTACGTGCTGCGTTAGCGCAAAAAAGTAAACAGAATGAAATTGCTTTGGAAAGCTATCAGAAGCTTACAGAGAAAGATGCTAACAATGGTCGGTGGTGGCTTGGATTAGCGATTCAGCAAGAACGCTCATTTATGTTAGAAGAGGCCAAAACTTCGTATCAAAAAGCTTTAACGAAGGTGGGGGTATCGATTCAGTCTCAGGCCTTCATTCGTAATCGACTAGAAGTACTGAATCACCTCGAGGAGAATAACAATGCAAATTAGATTAAGAAAACGACTGGGGGACTTACTAGTCGAAGAAGGCATTGTTACTGACGAACAGATTGGGCAGGCGTTATCCGCCCAGAAAAATACCGGTCGTAAACTCGGTGATACCTTAATTGAGCTAGGATTTTTAACTGAACAACAGATGTTGAATTTCTTGTCTCAACAGCTGGCTATTCCTCTTATCGATTTAAGTCGTGCGACGGTAGATATGGATGCAGCGCAGCTTCTTTCGGAAGTTCATGCCCGCCGTCTGCGTGCATTAGTGATTGGTCGTAGTGGTGATACGTTACGAGTCGCCATGAGTGACCCTGCCGACTTATTTGCGCAGGAATCGTTGCTTAATCAGCTTCCTCAATACAGTTTTGAATTCGTTATCGCATCAGAAAAACAGCTGGTGGATGGTTTTGACCGTTATTACCGTCGAACGAAAGAAATTGCCTCGTTCGCTGAGCAGCTACAAGCAGAACACCAAGTTAAAGAAGCCTTTGATTTTGATATTGCTAATGACGACAGCGATGAGGTTACGGTTGTTAAGCTGATTAACTCGGTGTTTGAAGATGCTATTCAAGTTGGCGCATCTGATATTCACATCGAACCTGATTCCAACCTTTTACGTATTCGTCAACGTGTTGATGGCGTACTTCACGAAACCATTTTGAACGAGGTAGGGATTGCGTCCGCACTGGTTTCTCGCTTGAAACTGATGGCTAACCTCGATATTTCAGAAAAACGTTTACCACAAGATGGACGTTTTAATATCCGTGCTAAAGGTCAGTCAGTCGATATTCGTATGTCCACCATGCCAGTGCAATACGGTGAGTCAGTAGTTATGCGACTTTTGAATCAGTCTTCAGGTATTCGAGAGCTTGATAAATCAGGTATTCCTGACGAATTGTTGAAGCGTTTCCGACGTCAGCTTAAGCGCCCGCATGGTATGATTCTTGTAACTGGTCCAACAGGTTCTGGTAAAACAACGACTTTATATGGCGCTCTAAGTGAGCTAAACGAAGTCGGTAAAAAAATTATTACGGCGGAAGATCCGGTGGAATACCGTTTATCTCGTATTCAGCAAGTGCAAGTAAACTCGCGTATCGGGCTGGATTTTTCGTCTTTGTTGCGTACTTTCTTGCGTCAGGACCCAGACATCATCCTGATTGGTGAGATGCGTGACCAAGAGACGGTTGAGATCGGTCTAAGAGCTGCACTAACTGGTCACTTAGTTCTCAGTACATTGCACACAAACGATGCAGTAGAAACCGCTTTGCGTTTAATTGATATGGGCGCTCCTGGCTATTTGGTCGCGAGTGCCGTTCGTGCCGTTATTGCACAGCGATTAGTGCGAAAAGTATGCCCAGATTGTAAGACGCACGATGAACTGGATGAAGCGAAGAAACAATGGCTAACCGTGCGATTCCCGAATCAAGTGGACACCCAGTTCATGCGAGGTCGTGGCTGTCAAAACTGTAACCTTACGGGTTACCGAGGCCGTATCGGTGTTTTTGAAATGTTAGAACTGGAACATCACATGATGGATGCGTTGCGTTCTGACGATGCGATTGGTTTTGCCTCAGCAGCCCGAGCATCAGAAAACTATAAGCCATTGCTTGCGTCTGCTATGGAGTTGGCCATTCAAGGTGTCGTCAGTTTTGATGAAGTGATGGCATTGGGTGAAGGTGATACAGCTACGACAGCTGAGCCCATTTATCTGTAAGGAAAGGTATGCCAACGTATCAATATCAGGGGCGAAATTTAGATGGCAGTGCAACAAAAGGTAGCTTAGAAGCGCCGAATGAAGATGTTGCAGCTGAAACTCTGATTAATAAAGGCATTATTCCCACGGCGATTCGTGCGGGCAAATCGGGTGTGGGTAGCGCCACGATTGATTGGCGAGGACTGTTTGCGCCAGTGGTACCGCTGGAAGTCTTAGTTATTTTTTGTCGTCAGCTTTATAGCTTGACCAAAGCCGGCGTTCCTTTGCTTCGTTCGATGCGCGGTTTGGCTCAAAACTGTGAAAACAAGCAGTTAAAAGAGGCGTTGGAACAAATTTGTAGTGAAGTAACGAACGGTCGCAGCTTGTCAGCATCAATGCAACTGCATACAAAAGTATTCAGTTCGTTATTTGTCTCTATGGTACATGTGGGTGAGAACACAGGCCGTTTAGATCAAGCTTTACTGCAATTGGCTAACTATTACGAACAGGAAGTAGAAACACGCAAGCGGATTAAAACTGCGATGCGTTATCCCACTTTCGTTATTGGTTTTATTGTGCTGGCTTTGTTCATCTTGAACGTCAAGGTGATACCGCAATTTGCCACTATGTTTAGTCGATTTGGCGTGGATTTGCCTTTGCCGACAAGAATCTTGATTGGCATGTCTGATTTCTTTGTGAATTATTGGGCGCTGATGATAGTCGCCATGCTGGTGGCCTTTTTTGGTTTTCGTTCTTGGCTTGGAACGTCAAAAGGTCGAGAAAGTTGGGATAAATTTCGTTTAAAGATGCCGATTGTGGGGGGAATAGTCAATCGCGCTCAGTTATCTCGGTTTTCACGTACGTTTTCACTGATGTTGCATTCTGGTGTACCGCTGAATCAGTCTTTGGCATTGTCAGCAGAAGCTTTGGATAATAAATTTCTTGAGTCGCGTTTAATGGAAATGAAGGCGGCAATCGAAGCGGGTAGCAGTGTTTCTTCAACGGCAATCAATGCCAATATTTTTACCCCTTTGGTGATTCAGATGATTTCGGTTGGGGAAGAAACAGGTCGAATTGACGAGTTGTTACTTGAAGTCTCTGATTTTTATGACCGTGAAGTAGATTACGACTTAAAAACCTTAACCGCTCGTATTGAACCTATTTTGTTGGTGATTGTAGCGGGGATGGTGCTGATTTTGGCACTCGGTATCTTCTTACCGATGTGGAACATGATGGACGCAATGAAAGGCTAATGCCTGTCAAATAGTTGTCTTTTACGGTTTATTGACGAAGCGCAAGTGTTATTCAGTATAGAGATTGGTATAATCATTCCCCATAAAGATGAATAACTTACAATGGTTGATGGCGTCAATACTATGGGTAGGAAATCAGGTTTTTCTTTGCTTGAACTGGTGATTGTGGTTGTGATCATCGGAATACTCGCAGTTACGGCACTGCCGAAATTGCTAGGAAGTATTGACGATGCAAAGCAGGCCAGTATTCAAGCGATGGCGAGTGGCTTTGCATCTGGCGTGATGGCAGCTCGCACCCAATGGGAAGCTCAATCTCGCCCAACGGTGAGCATTGGTGGCGAAAAATACAATGTTGTCGAGTATGACGGCGTAGAATTTTGGTTAACCCGCTCGAAAACAAGCTCGGGTGTAAGTACAGGGTTGAGTGATGGTTATCCGATAGCACTGAAAAGTGGTGTTTTCCCTGATTCTGTTAGCGATCAAATGTGCATCGATTTAATGGAAAATTTGCTGCACAGCGCTCCGAATATGGGGACGGTGAGTCAGGCGAACAGTGATAGTTCAGTGCAATATTCCGCACAAACAGGTGGTACAAGTTGTATTTATACTCAGCAAGAGCACAACAGCGCTTATCAGTTTGTGTATGACATTAAAACCGGCCGTGTAGCGGTCACTTTAAATTAATCTTTAGTCTATTTAGTAAGAGAGATAATTCATGAAAAGACAAGGTGGTTTTACCCTTATCGAATTGGTAGTGGTAATCGTAATTCTAGGCATCCTTGCAGTTACCGCTGCACCACGTTTCTTAAATCTACAAAGTGATGCACGTGTTTCAGCTCTGCAAGGTCTGAAAGGTGCAATGGATGGTGCAGCTGGCATTGTCTATGGTAAGGCGGCGATTGCTGGTATTGAAACTAAAGAAGCTGCTTCAGATGTAAAAGTGGATAATATTACTACTGCTTTTGGCTACCCTACAGCAGATGCTGATGGCATTGGTAATGCGGTTGTTGGTTTATCTACTGATTGGGCTGTGTATGAAGATACGGCTTCTGGCGTTTACTATGCAACTTTCCCATCATCATCTTCTACTTCAAATACGTTAACAGCGGCTCCGACGTCATGCTACGTTAAATATACTGCCGCTACATCGAAGGATGTTGCTGACGCTGCTACAACTGAAGTTGTAGGTACTGCCGACGATTGTTAAGTTAAAAGCTTGACTAAGTCTTGATTCCAATGGCGCATACCTCAACGGTTCTGCGCCATTTCATCTATAATTTTAACCAGTTACTGCTTACTATCGCGAGCAAGCCAATGCAGAGAAACCAACAAGGATTTACGTTAGTTGAACTGATAGTGGTGATACTTCTGGTTTCGATTCTTTCTATTTATGCTGCCAGTCGCTTTTCTGGTACTTCCAGCATTTCTGCCTACACTGCCCGCGAGCAAATCATTTCCATTATTCGTCAAATCCAAATTGATCGAATGCAATCTAATGCGTCTGAATCGAAAAATATCTTAGCCATTACATCATCTTGCCTTGGTTCTGAATCTGCATGTACAGAATTAACGTCGTGCAGCAATGAAGAGTGTCGGGAAAATGTGGTGTCGAAACGTAGCGATATTTTCTATAACGCGGATGTGAATTTTACTGCCTCTTTTGCTTCACCGATAACTTTTGACCTTCGTGGTAACCCGAGTGGTGATGGGGTGATAAGCATTACATCTTCAGGCAGTGAAACCGAAGTGTGTATTAACGCACAAGGGTATATTGCTTCTGGAGACAGTTGCTGATGAAAAAAATCAAAGGCTTCACACTGGTTGAAAGCATTATGGCCATGGTGATTATGGGCTTTGCCATGGTGACCTTGGTCAGTTTTCTTTATCCGCAGATTGAACGCTCGGCAACGCCGCATTATCAAACTCGCGCCGCTAATCTGGGGCAAAGCTTGATGAGCCAAATTCTCGCCCGAGGTTTTGACGAAAAAAGTGATTTTGACGGGGGATTGATTCGTTGTGGTGAAGAGGGAACAAGTTGTACTGCTGCCAATAACTTAGGTCGGGATGGTAGCGAAGATCCTTCGCAGTTTAACGATGTCGATGATTATATTGGCTGTTGGTATGGTGAAAATAGCAATAACTGTGGTGAAGGCGGATATCCTTTAGCTGATATTTTTGGCAACAGCATAGCGAGTAAATATAAGAATTTTACCGCTGAGATTACTGTTGATTATGCCTATGACAACACGATGAAAAAGATAGAAATCACTATCACAGCTGGCCGTTATGGCGAATTTAGCTTTGTTGGTTACCGAGGTAACTACTAATGAAAGTGCGTGGTTTCACTCTGGTTGAAATGGTGCTGACCATGGTGGTGGGCTCGATTTTGATTCTTGGTATTGCAGGTTTTGTTGAATTAGGCAGTAAAGGATATTCCGATACCGTGGCTCGCCAACGTATACAGACTCAAGCCAAGTTTGTGCTAGAAAAAATGACTCGTGAAATCCGTCATGCGGTGCCTAATAGTTTTGCTGCCGAAGATGATTGCTTGTCATTTTATCCAATTGTTTATTCTGGGTTTTATTCGATTGATGAAACGGATAATAAGACATTGTCTTACATTGTGGGGAATTCATCGTTTAATGTGGGGGATGATCTAAAAATGATCATTAATCCAACCAATGTCGATGAATTTGAAGGAGACAATACCATTGATTTTTCTGCATCTCCGATCTCTCTTAGTTCTCCATTAGCTAGCCAGTCGATAGCTAACCGTTTTTATGTCTATAAAGAAAAAGTGGAATACTGTGTAGATACCTCATCTCAAAGCATTTCTCGCAATAGCATTCTAGTCGCTGATAGTGTCAGCTTTGGGGAATTTGCCTATGATGCCCCAACACAGCAAAGAGGTGGAGTGGTTCACTTATCATTGATTTTTAAGCAAAATGGCGAAGAGAGCGAGTTCGAAACTGACGTGCAGGTGCTCAATGTCCCATAGAATCAAAGTATTTCCGAACATCAAA
Source organism: Vibrio ziniensis (assembly GCF_011064285.1). Lineage (NCBI taxonomy): Bacteria > Pseudomonadati > Pseudomonadota > Gammaproteobacteria > Vibrionales > Vibrionaceae > Vibrio > Vibrio ziniensis. The sequence goes on along the minus strand of NZ_CP049331.1, from coordinate 2,802,835 downwards.
AAACAGACAGGTAACCTGTATATCGTCGCGATTTTTGTCATCGTGGTGATGGGTTTTCTTGCTAATGCACTGGCTCGTATGGAGTGGTCGAATCAAGATGCGTTATCGAAAGATTTGCTTGGTACACGTGCTTGGTTTGCGGCGCATTCAGCAAATGAGTTAGCGCTTACTTATCTTTATCCTATCCGTGAAGATCTCGATGAAGCGAGTGTTGTTAAAACGACATGTGAGGACAATTGGAGTGATGTTGGTTCAGTTGCCGCTGACCTTGTAAAGGATAATTTTGCTGGCTGTTCTATTCGTTCTATGAGTTGTAATGAAATGGATCAATTAGATTCCCAACATGTTTATAAAGTAGAAACAGCGGTACAGTGTGGTAGCGGGCAGTTTCAAGTCGAGCGTCAGCAAGAAGTTTGGGTGAAGGAGTAAGCATGGCTAAGTTATTTCGTTGTCTGCCACTGTTACTTTTGCTCTTTGTTCAAGGGGTTTTTGCTGCCCAGTGTAAATTTCAAGGGCAGAAATATGCTGTTATTGAATTCAATGTTGTTGGCTCTCCGGGTGAATTTCAGTCTGTTACTTTGGAAGAAAGTGGGAGTGGCTACGATAAGAAATACCTTTGGTACACGGAACAAGCGTCCTCATCAAGTGATTATCTTTTCAACGAACCTTCATTGAAAAGTGGTGTTCCGTATAAAGTGAGGATCATCCGAGACCCTGGTAACAACATACCAACTAGCACTCGTTATTACCGTAGAAACTTAAATTTGGGCACGAATAGTTGGGTGCTGGTTGATGAAATGATGCTTGAGCTGAAGTCTGGCAATGTAACAGCATCAACGGCAATTGAGCAGTCAGCGTTAAGTTGTACTGAGGTTGAAGAAGAGGATATTGATGAATATATCCCACCAATTTTTGACCAATGTTCTTATTTTCCACAAGCTATTCAAAGCTGGAAAACTACGGGTACGGATTATGAGAGCTATGGTCCAAGTGTATTCAACGCTAATTCTACCGCTGAAAGCATTTCGGGTTGGTCTGAGAACTATGTTAAAGATAGCCGCAATATTTATAACTATGAGGCATGGGACGGTTCTAAAACCGCTCTGCGAATCGGTTTTGATACCACAAATAACACCAATACTTACGGCGCGTCTTGTGAGGGACTTGGTTGTGCCCCAGCATCTCTTAATGATGATGGTTTATATGAATCGCGAAAAGCAGAGCCCCCCGAACCTTTAAATGTCACATTTGATTCAACCCAAACTTTAGAGATTAAAGTTGACACTTATCAACCTGACTATGTTGCTAGCTGTTCAAGCAGTGGTTTATGTTCCTACCAAGATATGGGGAATACTGTTGAGGTGGTGATTCTCCAAAACTTAAAATCACTTACTGTTCAGGGATTAAGAGATGATAAAAAGGTTATTGTTCGGTTTGTATCAGGCATCAAAATTGAGAATTTGAATATATCCGGAAACAGTCGTGCCTATTTTAATGAAAGCTCAGGATATCTATTCTCAACAGCCTCTATTGGTGGTTGGGGTACTAGTACAGATATCTATTTAGAAAGCGATGTTTTTATTGGGGTAACTAGTAGTTTTAACGCTTCATCTGTTGTCTTCTCTACAGTAAGTGCAAGTAGTGGCGATTATATCAAGCCGACAATTTATGGTCCTGCGGCCAGCCTGTACATTAAAACCGATAGTGTGTTACAAGCTCATTTACTTGCCAAATCGATGAATTTCGATTCAGCGATAACGATTGAAGGGTCTATTACTGCTCATTTCTTGAATATGTGGGGAGGCGTTAATGTCATCGGTGATATGCAAGACTCTGACTGTTGGGAGGAGACTGAAGAAGAGTACACTCTCGTTCTTTCTCCAACAACCGATGTAGCTCTTATTTGTGAAGAACTTACGCCAACTCTTTCCGTCATGTCTAATGGCTCCATCGCCACGGATTTTAATGGTAGCGCTACTGTAACAATTGATGGGGTATCTCAAAGCGTTGATATCAACAATGGTGTAGTGAATCTCTCAGTATCCAGTGGTGGTCAAAGTCAGACCATTTCCGTTAGTGCGAGTTTAAATGGTTATTCCGATGTCGATTCGGTTAGCGGCAGCTATCAGTTCGTCCCTTATAAATTTGCGGTTGATGATCAGTATGTAATTGCCAATAAGTCTTTGTCTGTAACTGCAAAGACGCTTGCATGTAATAACGAAGGTAGTGTGGTCGATGTCGGTTACAGTGGTTCTCCAACAATTTCATCCTCATGGGTTGCTCCTGCATCAGGCGCCGTTGGAAATCTGAGTTACAGCCCGGTCTTTTCCGATGGACAATCGACAGATGACCTTATCTTAGAAGATTCAGGGCAAATGGAAATTACCTTGGAAGACAGTAGCTTTGATTGTAGTGAGTTAGAGAACTGCCCGTTTGAGGTTGATGAAACAACAGGGACTCAAGCGTTAAAAGGTAAATTTACTGTTTACTCCCGCCCTTGGACGTTTGCGATTTGTTCTTCGGGAAGCCCATCTTTAGATACCGCAACGGGTGATTCAAATGGTGGTAATGGCTTTATAGCTGCTGGGGAAACTTTCGCAGCGAAAGTTGTGCCTATTCGTTATATCGGGGATGGATCTATATCTGGGGAAATTGAGTCAGGTTCATTTTGCTCTGAGAGCATAACGTCTAACTTCTTTTCAGATAGCAGCTTAGCTAGCAACAACATTGTGCTCTCAAGTAGCGTTGCAACTCCTGTTCAATCTGATGATGTGGTGTTTCAAGTAGAGCAACCGCGAGTGAATACAGATAAAGAGTATTCGTTTACAGCTTTATCTTGGGAGGATGTCGGTAGTCTAAAAGTAATGGCTGCGACAGCAAATCATTCTGCGGTGAACTGTAGTTCTACACTATTAAATCTAGAAACTTGGTATGAATGTACTCAGCAGGGCTACCGCAATATTGGGCGCTTCTATCCTGCTTATTTTGTTATTACCGAATCGGATTGGTGGGTAAATAAAGATGATGCTGAAGTGACTGCGATGGAACCTTACACGCAGGACAATATCGCCTATCTATCCCAGGCATTTGGTTTAGCGAAATTTGAGGTTGTACCTTACTCTTTGAACGACAGTGTGATTAAAAACTACAGTCATTTCAAAGATAGCCTACAGGCTGGAATCTCTTTATTAGACGATGAGACGTTTGTTGAACGTTTAGAGGTAAATGTCACTGATGGCGAGTGGCAAGATAATTCAGCAGGAGAAAGCGGAACTCAAGGGAGCCGTTGGTATTTGGAAGATGATGAGGCTAAGTTCCTTCGCAACAATAACAATACAGTCAATTCCCATGGAAACCGAGAGACTACGGTTGATGGTCCATTTAACGTTAGTGATGATTCCTTATCTAAATATACGGGATTTGGTTTTATTGTCTCTGCAAATGTCTCTGAAAATCCCGATCCGATTGACAGCCGTAACCAAGATAATAGCGATTGCTTAAATAAGGCGGATACAGAAAGTGACTACTCACAACATTGTCATTTATCTTTTATTGAGCAACCTCAGGCTCGCTACGGGCGTATGGTGATGAGTGATGTAGGTGGTACGTCTACTCAGGAAAAAATCAATGTTCCACTTAAAGTTCAATACTGGGATGGCTTGCGCTTTGTGACCAATACGGACGATTCAGGGAGTCGTTATCATTCAGATAATGATTACGTATGTACGCAAAGTGTTTGGGTTGATGTGAATTATACGGGTGGTTCTGATAGTTCAAATGCTTCTCTAGTGCCTATAGATACAAACGTTGCTTCAGGTATTAGTACGGAGCTGTTTGCTAAACCGCATAATGCTGACAATAACAATTCTCGTCGAGAACAAATTCGTTATTGGTTAAGAATGGGGACTGATTCACCTCAGTATCAAGAATCGAAGCAATCGGGAAGTGGTATTCTTTGTGGAGAGCAATATATTGATCAACCTTGGCTACAATATAACTGGCGAGGCCTAGGTGATGAAGACCCTTCTGCCGTTGTGACTTTTGGTGTCTATCGAGGTAATGATCGGATTATTTTCCGTGGTGAGTCAGGTTTAATAGGGCAATAACCAACGTTTTTTCTTAACCCAAGTTAGGAAACTGTTAGAAAATGCGTGTTTGTGTCCATGTTTATGCGTCAATGCCTTGCTGTGACGGCAAGGCGTTGGTACATTTAGTACAATTTTTTATCTTCAATTCTTGCAGGATGAACGAAGAATATGTTCAAAAAACTTCGTGGCATGTTTTCAAACGACCTATCGATTGACTTAGGTACTGCCAACACTCTTATTTATGTTAAAGGTCAAGGCATTGTTCTTGACGAACCTTCAGTAGTTGCTATTCGCCAAGATAAAGGCCGTGGCGGAAAAACCGTAGCCGCTGTTGGCCATGCTGCGAAGCAAATGTTAGGCCGTACGCCGGGTAACATTTCTGCAATTCGTCCTATGAAAGATGGTGTGATTGCTGACTTCTACGTAACAGAAAAAATGCTACAGCATTTTATTCGTCAAGTTCACGATAACAGCTTCCTAAAACCGAGTCCTCGCGTACTTGTGTGTGTTCCATGTGGTTCTACTCAGGTTGAGCGTCGTGCTATTCGTGAATCTGCACTGGGTGCTGGTGCTCGTGAAGTTCACCTAATTGATGAGCCAATGGCAGCGGCAATCGGTGCTGGTTTGCGCGTTTCTGAACCAACGGGTTCAATGGTTGTTGATATCGGTGGTGGTACAACAGAAGTTGCCGTTATTTCTTTGAATGGTGTGGTTTACTCTTCTTCTGTTCGTATCGGTGGTGACCGTTTTGACGAAGCGATTATCAACTATGTTCGTCGTAATTACGGTAGCTTAATCGGTGAAGCAACTGCTGAGAAAATTAAGCATGAAATCGGCTCAGCTTACCCTGGCGATGAAGTCGGTGAAATTGAAGTTCGTGGTCGTAACCTTGCTGAAGGTGTTCCACGTAGCTTTACATTGAACTCAAATGAAATTCTAGAAGCACTGCAAGAACCTCTTACGGGTATTGTTTCTGCTGTGATGGTTGCACTTGAACAGTGTCCACCTGAACTGGCTTCTGATATCTCTGAAAACGGAATGGTTCTTACTGGTGGTGGTGCACTACTGAAAGATCTTGATCGTCTATTGACAGAAGAAACCGGCATTCCTGTCGTTATTGCTGAAGACCCACTTACTTGTGTGGCTCGTGGCGGCGGTAAAGCGTTAGAAATGATCGATATGCATGGCGGTGATCTGTTCAGCGATGAGTAATGGCTTATCTGGCACCTTATTATAAGGTGCCTTATACAAATCTAGGATTGTTATAAGATGAAGCCAATATTTGGTCGAGGACCATCTCTCCCACAACGACTGTTCTTTGCAGTTATGTTATCAGCCAGCCTTATGCTGGCTGATAGTCGTTTAGGAGCTTTCGTCAGTGTACGTTATTTGCTCAATAGTTTAGTAGCGCCGATTCAATATGCCGCTGATTTGCCGCGTACCATGTTCAATGATTTTTACTCGTTGTTCAGCACTCGCGAACAACTGATGACTGCAAATCAAGGCTATAAGCGCGAAGTGATGACACTAAAAAGCGACTTAACTCTGCTTGACCAATACCGTGAAGAAAACCAACGTCTACGCAAGTTATTAGGGTCTGAATTTGTCCGTGATGAAAAGAAAGTTGTTACAGAAGTCATGGCGGTTGATACATCACCTTACCGACATCAAGTGGTTATTGATAAAGGCCGAACCGATGGGGTTTACGAAGGTCAGCCAGTTATCAATGAAAAAGGTATTGTTGGGCAGGTGACATTTGTTGCCGCGCACAATAGCCGCGTATTACTGCTCATTGACCCGAACAACGCCATTCCTGTGCAGAACATTCGTAACGATATTCGCGTGATTGCTTCTGGTAACGGGCAAAGCGACGAAATTCAGTTGGAACACATTCCGACCAGTACTGATATTAATATTGGTGACATGCTGGTTACTTCTGGTCTTGGCGGTGTTTATCCTGAAGGGTATCCGGTGGCTTATATTACTGATGTCGATAAAGATACTCGCCGAGAGTTTGCATCAATTAAAGCAAAACCTGTCGTAGACTTTGATCGCTTACGTTATCTGTTATTAATTTGGCCAAATGAAGACCGCCAACAAAAAGTGTTGTTAGCTAACCCAGAAGATATTGAAGAGGGCACTGCAGATGGCCAGTAGTGATTGGAAAGGCCGATTTGTTATTTGGGGCTCTTTTTTCTTTGCCTTAATTTTTCAAACTATCCCATGGCCGGGTTCTCTCGACCTATTAAGACCTTCCTGGATTTTGCTAGTGACCTGTTACTGGGTTCTGGCGTTGCCTCATCGTGTGAACGTAGGTTCGGCTTTGATATTAGGTCTGATTTGGGATCTATTGCTTGGTTCTACTCTCGGTATCCGAGGCATGATGATGTCGATAGTGATTTATCTTGTCGCCATGAACTTTCTTGTTATGCGTAATATGGCACTTTGGCAACAAGCTTTTATGGTCGGATTGTTGGCGATGGCCCTTGAAGTACTTATTTTCTTTGGAGAATATCTCATTCAAGACGTCACATTTAACCCTTTATCTCTCTGGAGTGGGGTAATTAGCTGTATACTGTGGCCATGGATGTTTTTATTGTTACGCCGCGTTCGACGCCATTGGCATATAAAATAGAATGAGCAAACAACAATTAATTCTGGCGTCAGGTTCACCTAGGCGCCGAGAGCTTCTCGCTCAATTGGGATATCACTTTGATGTGTTAGTGCCAAATGTTGAAGAGATGCGCTTGGACGGTGAGTCTCCTGTTCAATATGTAGAACGTTTATCGCGTGATAAAGCCCTAGCTGGTTTGCAATTGGCAAAACAAAACGTGACGACTTCCGATGTGCCAGAACAGAATTTTGTGGTTCTAGGCTCTGATACGATAGTGGTTCAAAATGATCGTGTATTAGAAAAGCCACAAGACTTTTCTCATGCCAAACAGATGTTAGAGTTTCTCTCAGGAACTCAGCATCAGGTGATGACGGCCGTGACGGTCGCAGCAAAAGATAAACATCGTACTGTGGTTGTAACCACAGACGTATGGTTCAAACCCTTGTCAGAGCAAGAAATAGAACAATATTGGCAAAGTGGTGAACCTTGCGATAAAGCTGGCAGTTATGGCATTCAGGGATTGGGTGGGCGATTTGTCACAAGGATTGAAGGTAGCTACCACGCTGTGGTGGGATTACCACTCTATGAAACTGACCAGCTCTTGCACGAATTCTTATTATTTTAAACATTGAGGTGCGCTCATGAGTGCAGAGTTGATCTTGAATGTCACCCCGAGTGAAACACGTGTGGCAATGATTGAAGGTGGTGTCCTTCAAGAGATCCATATCGAACGTGAAGCAAAACGGGGCATTGTCGGAAACATTTACAAGGGTAAAGTGAGTCGAGTTTTACCCGGTATGCAAGCAGCTTTTGTGGATATTGGCTTAGACAAAGCGGCTTTCTTACACGCTTCAGATATTGTTCCTCACACTGAGTGTGTGGCGGAAAACGAAAAACAACAATTCCAAGTTCGTGACATTTCTGAATTGGTTCGCCAAGGTCAGGATATTGTTGTGCAAGTGGTTAAAGATCCATTGGGAACAAAAGGCGCTCGTTTAACCACGGATATCACTTTGCCTTCTCGTTATCTGGTTTACATGCCGGGGTCTGCTCATGTGGGTGTTTCTCAGCGTATTGAGAGTGAAACGGAACGTAATCGTTTAAAATCTGTTGTTGCTCAGTATTGTGATGAGAATGGTGGCTTTATTATTCGCACGGCTGCGGAAGGTGCTGATGAAAAAGAACTGGCGCAAGATGCGGCTTTTCTAAAGCGTTTATGGACGAAAGTCATGGAGCGACGAGCGAAGTATAAAAATCGCTCAACGCTATATGGTGAACCAGGATTATCTCAGCGCATTATTCGTGATTTTGTTGGTACAGAACTGACCAGTATTCTGGTTGACTCACGCTTGGAATTTGAAAACTTAAAAGAGTTCACTTCCGAGTTTGTTCCTGAGTTAACCGACAAACTTGAGCTTTACGAAGGCGATAAGCCTATTTTCGATATGTACGATACCGAGAACGAAATTCAGCGTTCTCTGGAACGTAAGGTCGAACTCAAATCTGGTGGTTATTTGATTATTGACCAAACCGAAGCAATGACCACGGTTGATATCAACACTGGCGCTTTTGTTGGTCGTCGTAATCTCGAAGAGACCATTTTCAACACCAACATCGAGGCAACACAAGCGATTGCACGTCAGCTTCGCCTGCGTAACTTAGGCGGAATTATCATTATCGATTTTATCGATATGGCTTCCGATGACCACCGCAAGCGAGTACTTGCTTCGCTGGATGCCGCCCTAAGCAAAGACAGAGTGAAAACCAACATCAACGGTTTTACTCAGTTAGGCTTGGTTGAGATGACCCGCAAACGTACCAGAGAAAGTATTGAACATGTTTTGTGTTCGACTTGTCCAACCTGTGAAGGTCGCGGAGCTGTGAAGACGGTTGAAACGGTGTGCTTTGAAATTCTGCGTGAAATTACACGAGTTAACCGTGCTTACGATTCCGACAAGTTTGTGGTCTATGCTTCTCCAGCAGTAGCAGACACCTTGCATGGGGAAGAGTCTCATGCACTTGCAGAGCTAGAACTGTTCATTGGTAAGGAAGTTCGCATTCAGGCTGAACCTCTCTACATTCAAGAACAATTTGATGTTGTGATGATGTAAAAGGATATTGAGTGATCTCAACTTTTACCCGCCTTGGGCGATTCATTTTATGGCTAATCGTTAGTCTACTTATTTTATTGGCTATTGCAGTAACTGCGTTGCGTGTAATGCTGCCAGAAATGAATCGCTATCAAGGTGAGATACAGCGCTGGGTGACAGAGCAAACCAACATCCAAGTTAAAATTACCGATGTGCGTGGTTTCTGGAAAAACACGCACCCATCTCTTGCTCTTAAGGCTGTGCGGCTTGAGCTTCCTGCCAGCAGCAAAATTCACATGTCTACCCAACAAATTGATATTGAGTTTGACCTGCTACAGTCGATGTTAAATCGTAAACCCGTGATTGCTGACATGAGCATTCATGGTATGAAACTCGATATCAGTTCAATTGATTGGAGACGACTGGATAGCTCTGGTTCATCCGATCAACAGAATCAAAGTGAGGGGCAGGTCGTCCAACGTCTTGATGATCTTTTTTTGCGTCAGTTAGACAACTTCTCGCTGCTCAACTCTACTATTCTGTATCAAACCATTGCTGGTGATTTACGCCAGTTGGATATTGCTAAGCTGCGTTGGCGAAACAAAGGCTCTCACCACTTTGCTGAAGGTGAAGTGAGTCTCGTCGATACCAATATCAACTCTTTGTTAGTGAGTGCTGACTTCGAAGATCATGGCTCATTAAGAAATATTTCCGGTGATTTCTACGTAAGTGCGGAAAATTTGCGAGTAACACCGTGGTTAACTCGTTATTTAAAGGAAGAAACCGGTATTAACCGGGGCCGAATTAGCTTTAATGCTTGGATGACGCTCAATCACAACCAACCTGTTGATGGTTATGTAGAGCTTAAGCCTTCTGAACTTATTTGGGGTGAAGAGGGGAAATCTAATGAGTTACTGCTTGAATCCGGTTTCGCAAAACTTATCCCTTCCGGCAAAGGATGGCAGGTAAATGCCCATTCATTGCAAGTGCGTACTAATGATACGGCTTGGCCTGAATTGGATATAGCTCTAGATTGGCAGCCGGAAGGATGGAAACTCAATCTTTCTCAGTTGGATATCGAGACACTCTTGCCGATCGTTGGCTTGATGCCTGACTCCACTAAAACCACGCATTTTATTGATGAACTTAAGCCTGGTGGACTGCTAGAGGATATTCGCATCTCTATGGGCGAAGGTTTAGACTCGCTGCGTTACTCTGCTCAGTTAACCGACGGTAAAATTGCCCAATGGGAACTACTTCCGGAAGTTCATCAGTTGCAAGCGAGTATTACTGGTTCTCCAGCGATTGCAAAAGTCCATGCTACGTTAATTGATGACACTTTGCCGTATGGTGATGTGTTTCAGGCCCCATTGAATATCCGCCATGGTGATGTGAATTTGGTTTGGCAGACAGACAGTGACGGTTGGTCTCTGTGGTCAGACAAAGTAACCGTCGCTACCCCAGATTTGCAGGCATTGGGCGCATTTCGTTTGGACTTTCCGCGAGATAAAAGTCCTTTTCTATCATTTTACTTAGAAGCGGATGCCTATAATGCTGGTGAAACTTGGCGCTATTTGCCGACGCGATCGCTAGGTGAAGACCTGACTGACTACTTATCTACGGCGATTCAAGGTGGTCGGGTCGATACTGCCAAGCTTATTTGGTATGGTGATTTAGGATCATTTCCTTATCACAACCACAATGGCGTGTTCCAAGCATGGGTAGGACTGAAAGACGGTAAGTTCAGCTTTGATACCGCTTGGCCGACGATCAATAACCTGCAGTTAGATTTGCTGTTTGAAAACGAAGCCATGTATTTGGATTCTAACGCTGCAACCTTAATGGATGTAACGGCCAAGCGTATAACAGGGCGTATCCCAAGTTTAGCGCCTGACGGTCATATTGAAATTGAAGCTAGCGCGGTCGCTGAAGGTAATGCTGTAAGAGCGTATATGACAGCGACACCGCTCGTTAGCTCTGTAGGAGCCGCGCTTAATGCTATTCAGGTCAGCGGTGAAGTTAATTCTGAATTCCAGTTAAATATCCCGTTCACCAGAGACAAAGAGCCTCGGGCATGGGGCTGGGCAGACTTGGCTAACAACCATGTGGATATTGATGCGCCGCCAATGATGTTGGATTCCGTCTCTGGTCGAATCAATTTCGACAATGATGTCATTACCGCAGCTGGGTTGTCATCTAAACTACTGAAACAGCCAATATCTTTTGATTTTCGTGGTGAAAGTTCGCCACAAGGCTATGCCGTTAATATCGATGTTATCGGTGATTGGGATGTCAAACCTCTGGTTCCATATGTCGGTGAACGTTGGCTCAAGCGGTTAAAAGGTCATGCAACTTGGCAGACTAGTGTCGCTCTGCAACTTAACGATGTCGGTTTTACGTATCAAATAGACAGTTCGGCTGACCTTAAAATGCTGGCAAGTGAATATCCTTACCCGCTAGCTAAAAAAGTCACATCGCCAGGTAAGGCTCATTTACAAGCTTCCGGCAATCAGGAGTCAATTACTGCTCGTTTGCAGTTACCGAGAGCCAAATATCAGGCTGAAATTGATATCCGCTCTCATACGCCAGTATTAACAGCCACGAACTTAGTTCTTGGGCAAGGCAGTTTTAAAATCAGTCCAGTGGTTGGCCACCAGGCACAAGTTCGTCTCGACCGTTTTAATCTGGATGACTGGATTGCCTTAATGCAGGATGAACCTGCAGTTTCGGCTGGGAGTTCTCAAAAAGCTCAAATGAGTAAGCTGGAAATTCCAACGCCACAACGTGTTGACTTGAAAACGCAGGAACTGACGCTTGCTGGAATTGAATGGCATGATGTTGATTTTAATGCTCGTCAGAAAGCGCTTGGTTGGATTATGAAACTAGACAGCCAGGAAGCTAAAGGCCAAGCCAATTATATTGAGCCTTATGATTTATCGGTCTCTTTCGATCGTCTACATGTGTTTATACCGTCGTTAGATGAAGAAAATGCTAAACCTTTATTATCTCCTAGCTCTAATCAATCAGAACCGTTGATTTCTGATTTTGATCGAGAGTTTCATCGCTTGATGCCAAACCTTACTCTGGTTATCCAAGATTTTTGGTTACAAGGCTATAAAGTCGGCAAAGTGAATGTCGACTTTCAACGCAGAAACAACACTCTGGAATGGAAAAATGTTGATGTAGTCAGTGGTACAAACCGAGTTCACATGAGCGGCGATTGGACACTAACCGATACCACCAGTCACACGACCTTAAAACTTGACGTTCAAGGAGAAAACAACAGTGATTTAATGGAGCGTTTTGGCATCAGTTCAGGGATTCAGCAGGCTTCGTTTAACATGTGGAGTGATATGCAATGGGATGGTGCGCCTTGGTCAATGAAAGTGAATTCACTAAAAGGCAGTGTGAAAACTAAACTGGGTAAGGGTATTATTTCAGACGTGAGTGGGGCAGCAAACTTGCTCGGATTGTTCAGTCTTGATTCTATTATTAGGAAAATGCAGCTCGATTTCAGTGATGTATTTGATAAAGGAATGACGTTTAATTCTATTACTGGCAGCGGCGAAGTGGAAAACGGCGTTTTTGTTACCAATGATATTGAAATGGACGCAGTAGCCGGTGAATTAACGCTTAAGGGATTGGCAGACCTAAACTCTCGCACTGTTGATGCGGAAGTAAGCTTTGTGCCAGATATGACTTCTGGTATCCCAGTGTTAACGGCCTTTGCCGTAACACCACAAACCGCATTGTATGTGTTAGCGATTACTACCGTGATAGCGCCTGTCGTTGAAGTGTTCACAGAAGTAAACTATGAAGTAAAAGGTCCGATGGATTCACCGACGGTAAAAGAGCTTTCTCGTAGTCGTGGTGAATTTAAACTGCCGAAAAAACTCAGAGATCTCGCAAAATAAGTCAGATAACAAATTAGCTTGGACTGGTTACATGGAACGAATTGGTTTAATTCAAATGACATCCAGCGCGGATGTGAATGACAATCTTACTTATATTGAACAGCAAACTGCACTGCTGACGAAACAAGGTGCCAAGTGGGTGATTACCCCAGAAAACGCAGTCGTGTTTGGTAACAAAGAGGATTATCACCACAATGCGGAAGTATTGGGTGATGGGCCTATTCAAGCAAGAATGTCACGACTAGCGCAACAGCAAAAGGTTTGGATTCTTATCGGCAGTATGCCCCTTTTGCGTGACAGAGAAAGCGGGCGCCAAGCAGAAACGACTAAAGCAGTGACGACTAAAGCAGTGACGACAACATCAGTTCTGTTTAATCCGCAAGGTGATATCGTGGCTCATTATGATAAGCTGCATATGTTCGATGTTGATGTCGCTGATGGACACAAGCGTTATCGTGAATCTGAAACGTTTACTCCGGGCAATGAAATCGTAGTTACTGAGACGCCATTTGGCATGCTGGGTTTATCTATCTGTTACGATGTTCGTTTTCCGCATTTGTATTCACAGCTACGTCGTTTAGGTGCTCAGATATTATTAGTGCCTGCAGCATTTACTGCTGTAACTGGTAAAGCGCACTGGGAAGTTCTGTTAAGAGCACGTGCGATTGAAAACCAGTGTTGGGTGATTGCCGTAGGTCAGGGCGGTCATCATATTGGCGGAAGAGAAACTTGGGGACATTCAATGGTGATTAACCCATGGGGTGAAGTCATCGCCTCTTTAGACCAAGATGCTGCAAGTTTGATTGCTGATATCGATTTAGAACAAATAGAGAGTGTGCGCTCAGCGATGCCAATCAGCGCTCACACACGCTTTCATAATCAATTCATAGAGAAAAAGAGCTAATCATGAGTATTACCCGCATTGAAGAAGCATTATTAAAACCGGCTGGTCTCACCGAGCAGGACATTGCAGATACTCTGTCGAGCATCGCAACCCGTCAGATTGATTATGCCGATATTTACTTCCAGTCTAGCTGGCATGAATCATTAGTCTTAGAAGACAGCATTATTAAAGATGGCTCGTTCAACATTGACCGCGGTGTGGGTGTACGAGCTGTTACAGGTGAAAAAACTGGTTTCGCTTATTCAGATCAGATCCAACTAGAAGGATTACAGCAAAGTGCTGTTGCCGCTCGTGGTATTGCGCAACTAGGTCAGTCTGGTTCAGTCCAGGCTTTTAAACGCAACAGTAACCAAACTTACTACGCTGCGGTAAACCCACTAGAAAGCTGGGAAAAGCAGAAAAAAACCGAGCTATTACAACAGGTGGATGCTTATATCCGCACCAAAGAGCCATTGATTCAAGAAGTCTCTGTGAGTCTAAGTGGTGTGCATGAACAGATTTTAGTGGCTGCAACGGATGGCACCTACGCTGGCGATATCCGCCCATTAGTACGTTTGTCGATTAGCGTTCTCGCTCAACGTGGCGATCGTCGTGAACGAGGCAGCGCTGGTGGTGGTGGCCGATTCACTTACGATTACTTCCTCAATGAAGAGAATGGTCAGAAGATCGTTTTTTCTTATGCGGATGAAGCAATTCGTCAGGCGCTGGTGAACCTAGAAGCGGATGCCGCTCCTGCTGGCACTATGCCTGTGGTATTGGGATCTGGTTGGCCAGGCGTTCTGCTGCATGAAGCTGTAGGCCATGGTTTAGAAGGTGACTTTAACCGCAAAGAGTCATCAGTGTTCTCAGGTAAAGTTGGGCAGAAAGTGACCTCTGATCTTTGTACTATTGTTGATGATGGCACATTGAAAGATCTTCGTGGCTCATTAAATGTGGACGATGAAGGTGTCAATGGTCAATACAATGTATTGATCGAAAATGGTGTACTTAAAGGCTATATGCAAGACAAGCTCAACGCTCGTCTAATGGGTGTGGCACCAACAGGTAACGGTCGCCGTGAATCTTACGCGCATCTACCTATGCCGCGTATGACCAACACTTACATGCTGCCGGGTCAGCACACTCCTGAAGAGATCATCTCTACGGTGAAGAAAGGGGTGTATGCGCCTAACTTTGGGGGTGGTCAGGTTGACATCACTTCCGGTAAGTTTGTGTTCTCTGCGTCAGAAGCTTATTTGATTGAAAACGGTAAAGTGACTCGCCCAATTAAAGGTGCGACCTTGATTGGTTCTGGTATCGAAGCGATGCAGCAGGTTTCAATGGTGGGTAATGACCTGAGCATTGACCGTGGTGTTGGCGTGTGTGGTAAGGCAGGGCAAAGTATTCCGGTAGGCGTTGGTCAGCCAACGCTGAAACTGGATGCGTTGACGGTAGGCGGTACTGAGTAACCGTGTCTTGTTGAAATAGAAATCTTAAATCAAAGCCTATAGTTTTCTGTAGGCTTTATTATTTATTCGCAACACATGGTTTATTATACATCCTAGATAAAAACATGATCAGACTGAGCATCGGCGAGCAGCGAATGGGCGTCAAACGCAAACGCGCATTCATTCATCCCTGAAGCTCCGCCGAGCCATCCATGGCTCGGAGGGTTTGCTTATTGACGCCCATTCACTGATCAGGAAATTTTCCAGAATGGTATTAGTAATAGGTTGTTTATTGCCAGAAAGATCGTTTTAAGATCGTCTTGCTGGTGGTAATTGACAACGATCCATGCGATATTGCGCCCAATTAAATTGTTACCCTTTTTGTACACTCTGGAGCACATGTTATGTCTCAACAAGATGATTATCTATCAGTGGAAGACTTCCTTGAAATTCAAAAGGAAGATACTCGCGAAATCATTCAAGCATTACTAGAAGATGGCAGTGATCCTGAAGCGCTGTATGAAATTGAACACCACTTTTTCGCTGAAGATTTCGATAAGCTAGAAAAAGCGGCTGTTGAAGCTTTCAAAATGGGCTTTGAAGTTCTTGAAGCGGAAGAAGCAGAAGATGAAGACGGCAGCAAACTGCTGTGTTTTGATGCGACAATGCAATCTACTCTAGATCCAGCAACGATCGACGCTCAAGTTGAGAAGTTGGTTAATCTGGCTGAAAAATTCGACATTATTTACGATGGTTGGGGTACTTACTACGAGGGCGAAGATGCCTTATATCCTGCCGAAGATGAAGACGACGATGAAGAGTAAGTCTTAATATAGATACCAGCCTAGGCTGGTATTTTTTATCGCTGCTATGTTTAAATGGTCTAAATTCTTCTATAAGAAAACAATTCAATAAGAAGTACTATGCAGCTTTCTCTCGCCGGATTATGGCAACTTTCACCGCTCACAGATTTATCTATCCCACAGGACGATATTACCTTTCCTTCTCCGTTAAGCGCGGCTTTACCTCAAAGCTTGTCTGAAGAGGATATTGCTCAACAAGAATGGCACTTAATGCATGATATTGAAGTGGATGAAAGTATGCTCAATTTCGGTGCCATCGACCTTGTTCTCGAAGGTATTGATTATCACGCTGAAGTTCGATTAAACGGAGTCGCGCTATTTGATTGCGATGGCTCGCAGAAGGTTTATCGAAAGGATGTACTGTCACAGCTGAATTTGGGACGAAATCGATTCGAGATTTTGTTTCTCGAGCAAGATGAAGATTGGCTCTTAGATGAGCAGGAACCGAATGTCTGCTCGTTAACGGAAGAAGTTGAAAAGTACGATGACAAAATAGGTATATGGCGTGAACCTTATTTGCAGTTTATTCGTCATGTACGTTTAGGCGCAGTCACTACTGAACAAATCTGGCACTATGGTGGCGGGTGTGAACTGATGGTCAATTTGCATTTCACGCCTTTCACTCCGGGTTTAGTTTCAGCTGCGGTTAAGTTTGATGGTATGACGTATCAGTTACCGATTGATATTCGCAGTGATCATGTCAGCGCATTGTTTCAGGTCGAAGCCCCCAAGTATTACGACAAAGCAAATCCCAATCCAAAAGATCTTTATGAGTTAAGTGTGATGTTGGATGGTCAGAGTAAGACGTTTAAGCTGGGCTTAGCAAAAGATTCCTGCGTGACCTATTTTTTGTAGGAGCCATTAGTGTAAATAAAATGTCCTAGTTTGGCGCTCTATCTCTTAGTCACAAATAAATAAGCATTTGTCTTCTGGTCCTCCCCTCAGTTGAGGGGGAGTTAGAGGGGGTTGAAGTCCACTGAACGTATTGATCATGACAATCTTAATTAAGTTTCGTGGAAGAAACCCCACCCATCCTCCCCTTCGAAAGGGGAGGAGTAAAGACTTGTGACTAAGAGACAGAGTTTAATGCTGGGGCTTTGTGTTTGAATGCGATGATGGTTAGTGGGCACATTGCCAGTGATTATTGTGGAATTTGTTCTGCCAGAATTTCTCATGGAAGTAGTAAGCACAAGTATTAAAGCTAGGCTCAATCAACGCCATAACACCACCAATTAACCAGCTGCCTGTCAGCATGTATGCCACGTTGAAAGCCACTGTGTAGTGAATCAAGGCAAAACTCATAGTTTTGATTCTTGGGTTATGAGCATAACGTTGTAGCGGAGTGTATTTATCCCAAGCTTTTTCATGGAAGTAAAACGCTACGGTATTAACCATTGGTTCAAGCATTGCGATCAGGCTGCCTAAAATGATGTCGCCTGTCAGTACGTATGCAACGGTAAAGGCAATGCTGAAATGTAATGCTGCAAAACTGATAGTCTTTTTCATAATTAATCCAACCTTGTATCTCTTTGTTGAACTCATTATTGATAATTATTCGTATTATCGCTAGGTGGATTTTTAAATTAGTGTGATAGGTAAAAGCTAATAGGTAAAAACAAATAGGTAAAAAATAGATAAAGGCGCATTAAGCGCCTTTATCTATTTGCTAAGTGATTCAAACCATCAATCAACCATTTGGTTTGATAACAAGGACGTTCACTGGAGAGTTCTCAACCACTTTGCTGGCTACAGAACCTAATACTACTTTGTCGATACGAGAACGTTTGTGACTTGGCATCACAATCAAGTCAGCTTCAACTTTCTTAGCATAATCAAGAATGGTGCTATAAGGTTTCCCTTCAGCAACGTACACATCAAATTCAACGCCTTCTACGCTGAATTGTTGTGCAAATTTTTTCAGCTGTTGTTTCACGTCTTCTTTCATTTGCTTTGCTGCTTCTTTAGGGAAGTAGGTAGCAACCATCGACATGTGAATACCAGGTAGAACATTGAGAAGATGGATTTTTGCATTGCTTTGTTTTGCATGCCAAACCGCATGTTCAACAGCCTTGTCACAGAAACCATGCTCATTTAAATCAACAGGAACAAGAATGTGTTTATACATAGTGCTTTTCTCTGAATAAAGCCAAGCTAATTGCTTATAAACATCATAAATTAACTTGGCAGGTAATTATGCGTGCGCCTGCTCTTTTTGAGCTCTTCTTCGCTGATTCCAGCCAAGTAAAATTGTCAGTAATAGCGCAGGTAGGAATACCCATTCTTTCATTGGTCGCTCGCTGTCGATCACGATCGATTCAATTTCCCAACCGAAATCGATACCTGCAGATTCAGCAGGGCTGCCAAACTCAACCATATCAACGATCATCTTTTCGCCATCATTGTTGAGCATCAGACCCATTGAAGAAATGCGTTCTTCTGGTGTTGTCGCTCTGTCATCAAAGGGCAAAACAACCGTTTTAGACACGAGTTTACCTTCAAGTGTCTCACCCGCAACCAGTAACTGAAGAGGTTGACCTACTGGTGTATCTTCAACAATTTGTACAAGCTCTACGCCAGGATGAACTTCTTTAGACGGATAAACCATGTCCCACCAGAAACCAGGGCGGAAGAAGGTAAATGTCAGCGCTAGAAGCGCAACAATTTCCCACCATTTGGTTTTGGTAAACCACCATCCTTGTGTTGCGGCTGAAAACAGCAACATCGCAATGATCGACGATATGACGGTCAATCCGAGATGCCACCAAGTATCAATACCCATCAATAGTAGCTGAGTGTTGAACACAAACATGAATGGCAAAATGGCCGTTCGTATATCGTAGGCAAAACCTTGCAAACCGGTACGTATTGGGTCGGACTTGGCAATGGCAGCGGCGGCAAAAGCGGCTAAACCCACAGGAGGCGTATCGTCCGCCAAGATACCGAAGTAGAACACGAATAAGTGTACTGCGATAAGTGGAATAATCAGCCCGTGCTGAGCACCTAGAGTCACGATAACAGGAGCCATCAAAGTCGATACTACGATGTAGTTTGCAGTCGTTGGCAGACCCATACCCAATATCAAACTGATCACAGCGGTGAACACCAGCATCATGATCACGCTACCGCCAGAGATAAACTCAACGAAGTCAGTCATCACCAGACCAATACCTGTCAGGGTAACAACACCTACAACAGTACCCGCTGCGGCAGTTGCAACACCGATACCAATCATGTTGCGACCACCAGACACTAAGCTTTCAAGCAAATCGACTACGCCAAGTTTTGCTTGTTCTGTGGTGTCGTTGGACTGGTTAAAGTAAGCCATCAGTGGACGTTGAGTCAGCAGAATGAACATCATGAACACGGTTGCCCAGAATGCTGATAGACCTGGAGAAAAACGTTCAACGGTCAGACACCAAACCAAAACCACGATTGGCAACAGGAAATGCAGACCGGATTTGACTGTAGGACCAACATCCGGAATTTCCTGAATATCTTCTTCAAATTCAAAGCCGCCATCTTTTGCGTGCTTTGCCGAGATCTTCACCAGAGCAACGTAGGAAATAAGAAGAGCAATACCCACCAACACGGTGGCAGCGGAGCCAAAGACTTCTTTTGTCCAGCCAATACCGTAGTAGACCAGAGCACTAATCACGCATATCGCAAGAATGGTTCCTGTGAATGACAGCAGGCTTTGTAAAAATGTTGAACTATTGCGTCTTGGCAGGCCTTGCATTCCCGCTTTACAGGCTTCTAAATGGACAATGTAGATCAGCGCGATGTATGAGATCAGCGCTGGTAACAGCGCCGCTTTGATTACTTCTACATAAGAAATACCGACGTATTCCACCATCAAGAAAGCCGCTGCACCCATAATTGGTGGTGTAAGCTGACCGTTGGTTGACGCGGCCACTTCTACTGCCCCTGCTTTGGATGCAGGGAAGCCGACTTTCTTCATCAGTGGAATAGTGAAAGTACCTGTTGTTACAACGTTGGCTATCGATGAGCCTGAAACTAGACCCGATAAACCAGAAGCTACAACCGCAGCTTTCGCTGGACCACCACGCATATGCCCTAACAGTGAGAAAGCTACTTTAATGAAGTATGCGCCAGCTCCTGCTCTTTCCAGCATCGCGCCAAACAGTACGAATAAGAACACAAATGAGGTAGAAACACCCAACGCAACGCCGAATACCCCTTCAGTTGTGAGCCAAAGATGTGACATTGCCTTATTCAAACTTGCGCCTTTGTGAGCAATCACTTCTGGCATATAAGGACCAGCAAAGGTGTAGAGCAGGAACACAGCCGCAACTGCCATGAGCGGTGGACCAAGAGCACGGCGAGTTGCTTCCAAAAGCAATAACATACCTGCGGATGCGGTGACCACATCAGCAAGCGTTGGAGCACCTGAACGCCCAGCTAATTGCTCGTAGAATAAATAGATGTATGCAGCACAAAAGCTACCGACAAGTGCGAATGCCCAATCAATGAGAGGGATACGGTCTCGTGGTGAATCTTTTAGAGCTGGATAGGCAGTAAATGCAAGAAAGACAGCAAACGATAAATGGATCGCCCTTGCTTGCGTATCGTTAAGTACGCCGAAATTGAATATGAATGGCAACGGAGAGGCGTACCAAAGTTGGAATAAAGACCAACATAGTGGCACAAACCACAAAATACGACCCGGAATACCACTTGGGTTTCTGGCGCCTGTATCCGATTGTGCGACCATCTCTTGCACATCTTGAGACGGAGAATTTGTCTGCGTCATGTACATTATCCTTTTAATGATGGTAAAGATTATCCCCTTCCTACTTGATGCTGCAGCACTTTGTGTTTTGGTATAGGGTCTGCGTTCGTTCACCCCAATCACGCATGGTAATTTGTGGTCATGGGGATTCACTCACTTGCCGCCTACCTGCAATTCCAAGTAGTTTGGGTATTACTACGAAAAGAGGTCTTCGAATTTGAGTGAAAACCAAAAAAATCTGAAATAATGGCTAGAAGATAAATGAATAGGGAGGCGCTAGGCCTCCCTATTCGAGGTTGCCTTGATTATTTTAGCAAACCAATTTCTTTGTAGTATTTCGCAGCACCTGGGTGTAGAGGAATAGAAATCCCCGCTTTAACCATGTCTTCTTTCTTCAAGTTTGCAAATGCAGGGTGCAAACGAGTGAACGTTTCGAAGTTTTCAAATACTGCTTTTGCAACGTTGTAAGCCACTTCATCTGAAACATCAGATGTGGTTACTAGCGTTGCAGCTACACCGAAGCTTTTTACATCTTGATCTGTGCCACGGTACATACCCGCTGGAACTGTGCTGTATGCATAGTATGGGTTATCAGCAACGATCTTAGCGATCTGGTCGCCTGTTGCTGGAACTAGCTTCGCATCACATGAAGTTGTCGCTTCTTTGATTGAACCATTTGGATGGCCAACCATGTAGATGAATGCGTCGATTTTGTTATCACACAATGCTTGAGAACGCTCGGAGCCTTTTAGCTCAGAAGCAAGTTTGAAGCTGTCAGTTGTCCAACCAAAAGCATCCATAACCACTTGCATAGTTGCACGGTCACCAGAGCCAGGGTTACCTATGTTTACACGTTTTCCAGCAAGATCTGCTACACCGTTAATACCTGAGTCTGAACGAGCGATGATGTTAAAAGGTTCAGTGTGAAGTGAGAACATCGCACGTAGTTTTTTGTATGGACCTTGCTCTGAAAATTCACTTGTTCCGTTGTAGCCGTGGTATTGCCAGTCCGATTGAACAATACCGAAATCAAGTTCGCCAGAGCGAATAGTATTTACGTTATAAATAGAACCGCCGGTAGATTCCACAGAGCAGCGAATGTTGTGTTCTTTTCGGTCTTTGTTAACTAACTTACAAATTGCACCACCTGTTGGGTAATAAACACCGGTGACAGAACCAGTACCTATAGTGATGAATTCTTGAGCGTTAACGGTGCCAGTTGCAAAAATAGTTGCAGCAATAGCGCCGACCTTTATGATTTTATTCAATGCCATGAATTTCCCTTCCTTCATTCATAATTTCCCAAACAAGCACTGTTGCATTGGGTGTTTCTTCGCTAGAAACAATTGCTTCTTCAATCCTTATGTTGAAAAAGTGTCAGGATAATAGCAAAAAAACATCACATAATAATAGTGATGTTTAAAAAAGTAGTCATAAAAGCTAATTATTACCAGTAACTTAGAATGAGTTGTTTTTATTTGTTTCTTTTTTGTAATGAACTGGTTGTTTTTATTTTGTTAAAAAAGCCCTGTTTGCATATGGTGCTTTTAGGAAAGAAAAAGTCACGTATTGATCCCAGTACGTGACTGTAAGAAAGGCAATAATATTTAACGATTAATAAGTTACACTCTGAATCGCTAGTTACTTGTTAGCCTGCGTATTCAAACAATTCACAGACAGAAGTAAATAGCTGCTTAGTTGTAATGTTAAGCGTAGGTGTAATAAAGATGGTATCGTCGCCGGCAACAACGCCAAGGATGCCTTCTGATTTACCAAGAGAATCCAGTAAACGAGCGATAAGTTGAGCAGCCCCTGGACCGGTATGAATCACTACCAATGCATTGTTGTAGTCAACGTCCAGTACTAATTCTCGTAGAGAGCTTGATACCGTTGGAACGCCTAACTCGGCAGGTAAACAATACACCATCTCCATTTTTGCATTACGTGTGCGCACTGCGCCAAACTTAGTAAGCATACGAGAGACTTTGGATTGGTTAATGTTATCAAAACCTTCATTTTTGAGAGCGTCGACGATATCGCCTTGAGAGCCAAATCGTTCTTCTTTTAATAAAGCTTTAAAAGCGCGGACTAGGTTGTCTTGTTTATCTACACTACGCATGTTTATTACCACTAATTCAATAATGCTGCATATTCTCGCATAGATATTCATTTATAGGCAAATTAAGCTTCAAAACTGTCTAAAAGGTCACTGTAAATAGGTATAATTAGAGCTCAAGGAGAGCGTAAAAGGGAGATTTAAGGGGAGCAACGGATATGTCAGTACCCCGTCGGTGATTGTCGATTTGGCTAGTAAGTGTCCAAAGTCGCAAAGCTGACGTTAATTGTTTGTAATCAAGTTGTGATTGCTATAATTTTTTTTGGTCAGATATTAAACAACCCTACAAAACATATATAAGACAAAAACTCATAAGGAGAACGATAATGAAAGTCTCTGTAATTGGTGCCGCTGGCGGCATCGGTCAAGCCCTCGCTTTACTACTTAAGAACCGTTTACCTGCTGGATCTGATCTTGCTCTATATGATATTGCTCCAGTAACACCTGGTGTTGCTGCGGACCTTAGTCATATTCCAACTCCTGTTTCTATAAAAGGCTATTGTGGTGAGGATCCAACTCCTGCACTCGAAGGCTCAGATGTTGTTTTAATTTCCGCGGGTGTTGCTCGTAAACCGGGTATGGATCGTGCGGATCTGTTTAATGTGAATGCGGGGATTGTAAGATCTCTGGCTGAACGTATTGCTGTTGTATGTCCAAATGCTTGTGTGGGTATTATTACTAACCCAGTAAATACAACGGTTCCTATTGCTGCTGAAGTTTTGAAAAAAGCAGGCGTTTACAATAAACGTAAATTGTTTGGTGTTACCACTCTTGATGTTATTCGTGCTGAAACTTTCGTTGCCGAGTTAAAACAGAAAGATCCGGGCGATGTTCGCGTTCCTGTTATTGGTGGTCATTCTGGTGTGACTATTCTTCCTCTTCTTTCTCAAGTTGAAGGCGTTGAGTTTACGGATGCGGAAGTGGAAGCGTTGACTAAACGAATTCAAAATGCAGGTACTGAAGTTGTTGAAGCGAAAGCGGGTGGCGGCAGTGCAACTCTATCTATGGGGCAAGCGGCTTGTCGCTTCGGTTTGTCTTTAGTGAAAGCTCTACAAGGCGAAGATGTTATCGAATACGCGTATGTTGATGGTAACGGTGAGCACGCTCAGTTCTTTGCTCAACCAGTTAAGTTGGGTAAAAACGGTGTAGAAGAGGTGTTGAGTTATGGTCCATTAAGCCAATACGAAAAAGCGGCTTTAGATGGTATGTTGGAAACACTCAACGGCGATATTCAAACGGGTGTCGAATTCGTTAAGTAATTAATCACTTTTAAGAATTTCAGAGCCGCTCCTCAATGGGGCGGCTTTTTTGTGGTTAAAGATATCGTTATACCATCCTAGACAAAAATATGACCAGACTGAGCATCGGTAGAACAGAGAATGGGCGTCAAACGCAAACGCGCATTCATTCGTCCCTGAAGCTCCGCCGAGCCATTCATGGCTCGGAGGGGTTGCTTATCGACGCCCATTCACTGATCAGGAAATTTTCCAGACCAGTAATATTGTCTATTTCCTAAACAAACTCACTTCTTATTGATATTGTTCGTACTAAATGTTCTTAATTTTATTGTAAAATTAGTATTTTAATCTGCGCGTATAACTCATTACTTATCTGTATATGTAATTTTCTAATCTAATACTTGCGAAGTAATTTCATTAGCTTAGCCGTTTAATGGGCTAAATTTTCATAGAAGAGTTTCTCTTAATTTCAAAATACTCACTGGATACACCATGGATAACAAACTTGGTATCGGAGCTTTGACCGCTTTAGTCATTGGTTCGATGATTGGCGCGGGCGTTTTCAGCTTGCCGCAAAATATGGCTTCAGTCGCTAGCCCATTAGCCGTCATGCTAGGCTGGGGGATTACCGGCATTGGGATGATATTCCTTGCTTTGTCATTTCAACAATTGACAGAGCTCAAGCCTAAAATAGACAGTGGTGTGTTCGGTTTTGCTCGTGCTGGTTTTGGCGATTTCGTCGGTTTCTGCTCAGCTTGGGGTTACTGGTTCAGCGCTATGCTGGCAAATGTCTCTTATCTGGTGATCGTGTTTAGTACTTTAGGGTTGCTGTTTGATACTCCAGACAATGTGTTGTTTGGCTCAGGTAACACCGTGATCTCCATGATTGGCGCTTCAGCATTACTGTGGATCATGCACGGTTTGGTTTTGCGAGGTGTGAAAACTGCTGCACTAATCAACATGGTCACGACTTTTGCCAAGATGATCCCTTTGATCACCTTTATCATTTGCGCAGCTATCGCATTCAGATGGGAGACTTTTACGCTCGATCTTACTGGTTTGCATTTTGATGCCAGTTACGATCTTTGGGCACAAGTTAAAGGCACAATGTTGATCACTGTATGGGTATTTATCGGTATTGAAGGCGCTGTCGTCGTATCAAGTCGTGCGCGTAACCGCAAAGACATTGGCCGAGCGACGATTTTAGGTTTGCTTACTGCTTTGTCTATTTATGTGTTGGTGACTTTACTATCTATGGGGGTAATTAAACCTGTAGAGCTCGCTGGCTATCAAAACCCATCTATGGCGAAAGTGTTAACCGCAATCATTGGATCTTGGGGGCAATACATCATAGGTCTAGGGCTAATTGTGTCTGTATGTGGTGCATTCTTGAGCTGGACGGTACTTGCCTCAGAAGCACCGTATTTGTGTGCACGAGATGGCATTTTCCCTAAGAAATATCTCACTCAAAATAAAGCAGGAAGCCCTGTAAAATCGCTGACACTAACGAATATCTGTATCCAAGTGTCACTGGTTTTTGTGATGTATGCAGGTAGTACCTACGACACCTTGTTGATCATTGCCTCTGAAATGATCCTCGTACCATACCTGTTAGTTGGAGCATACGCTTTGAAACTGGCTATTGAGCAAGGAAAGGGAAGTCAGCTTCTTTTTATCGGTATGGGTGCAAGCATCTATGGTATTTGGTTGCTGTATGCATCGGGATTGGATTATTTGCTGCTCTCTTCATTGCTCTATTTCCCTGGGTTGTATTTCTACCTGAAGGCGAAGAAAGAGCAGGGACGAGCTCCGTTTATCGGCAAAGAGAAATGGGGGTTGATTGTTTTAACAATGGCTGCGATTGCTGCCGTGGTCTTGATTGTTACTAGCGGTATTTCGGTTTGAGTTGATGGATAATAAAAAACCTCGCAGTTGCGAGGTTTTTCTATTTTTACTGAATTCGTTTACTTACTGCGATTGACCGCCATATGGGCAAGCGTCACTAAAGCTTGTTTATAATCGCTTTCTGGCAGAATGGCCAGCTCAGCAATCGCTTTATCGGCTTCTTCCAAAGCTTTGTTTACTGTATAGGTGAGAGAACCTGCTTGTTCCATCGCAGCCAGGATATCGTTAAGACGTTCCATACCGTTTGCGTTTTCAATCGCATCTCGGATCATTTCTGCTTGCTCTGGAGTACCGTTACGCATTGCGTGAAGTAGAGGAAGAGTTGGTTTGCCTTCTGCAAGGTCATCACCGACGTTTTTACCCATTTCTTCACCGTCAGATGTGTAATCCATGACGTCATCAATGAGCTGGAATGCAGTACCTAAATATTTACCGTAGTTTTGTAATGCCGTTTCTACTTCTTGTGGGGCGTCAACTAAAATTGCACCGATTTGAGTAGCCGCTTCAAACAGTCGTGCTGTTTTAGAATAGATGACCTGCATGTACATCGCTTCTGTCGTGCCAGGATCATTACAGTTCATTAACTGCTGAACTTCACCTTCAGCAATGACGTTTACTGCGTCACTCATCAGTTTAAGGATCTTTAAGGATCCTAATTCAGTCATCATCTGGAATGAACGGGTGTAGATAAAATCACCCACTAACACGCTTGCAGCATTGCCAAAAGCTGCATTGGCGGTTTCTTTGCCGCGACGCATGTCTGATTCATCAACGACATCATCGTGCAACAGGGTTGCTGTATGAATAAATTCAATAAACGCTGCCGCAGTGGTGTGAGCTGTCCCTTCATAGCCTAGTGCTTTTGCGGATAAAACCGCTAGCAAAGGTCTTAAACGCTTGCCGCCACTACCGACAATATAGAACCCAAGTTGGTTGATTAAAGAGACATCAGAGTTGAGTTGAGCTTGAATTGTTTCATTCACTTTTGCCATGTCATCGGCAGTAAGCGCTTGGATAGCTTTAAAATCCATTGTACATCCGGCTGAAGTTAGAGCTTGTAAGGCATTTTGTCTTCTAGAATTGTTGAATAATACACTAAAAAGCATTGATTAATACACGCCATAAAGGCATGATTGCGGCACTTTTGTTTGGCGATTAGCTTTTCGCCAATTTTTTTAAAATATGGCTTGTCATAGGCACATCATTCACGTAGAATCTGCGCCCTATTGATGATTAGTTTAGCGCACACCCTCATTGCTTCACATATAGCATAGGCTGTGCGGAAAGAGCGGAGTAAAATATGTACGCTGTTTTCCAATCTGGTGGTAAACAACACCGTGTAAGCGAAGGTCAAACTCTTCGTTTAGAGAAATTAGACGTTGAAACTGGTGCAACTGTTGAATTTGATAAAGTTCTTCTAGTTGCTAACGGTGAGCAAATCACTGTTGGTGCACCTCTTGTTGAAGGCGGTAAAATTACTGCTGAAGTAGTACAACACGGCCGTGGCGATAAAGTTAAAATCGTTAAGTTCCGTCGTCGTAAACACTCTCGTAAACAACAAGGCCACCGTCAGTGGTTCACTGAAGTGAAAATTACTGGCATCAACGCTTAAGTAACTTAGGAGAGTTTAACAATGGCACACAAAAAAGCTGGCGGTTCTACTCGTAACGGCCGTGATTCAGAAAGTAAACGTCTTGGTGTTAAGCGTTTCGGTGGTGAATCTGTATTAGCAGGTAACATCATCGTTCGTCAACGTGGTACTAAGTTCCACGCTGGCACTAACGTTGGTATCGGTAAAGACCATACTCTTTTCGCTCTTACTGAAGGTAAAGTGAAATTTGAAGTTAAAGGTCCTAAAAACCGTAAATTTGTTAGCATCGAAGCTGAATAAATTTATACCTAACTGAATTCAAAAGCCCTACCGTTACGGTGGGGTTTTTTATTTATGCAGAGCAAAAAAGAAGAGGTTCTTCAGCAAAAGAATGTAGAGTCTCTCCTTATCTGTTCCAATATGTAGGTTTAGATCACGATGTATCTGGATCTGCTAAAATTTATATCACTGGTAATAGGTGATATTGCAACGCAAGTAATGCGGAGTAAGTAATGAAATTCGTTGATGAAGCGGTAATTAAAGTCGAAGCGGGCGATGGCGGTAACGGTGTTGTTAGCTTTTGGCGCGAAAAATTCGTAACGAAAGGTGGCCCTGACGGCGGCGACGGCGGCGATGGTGGCGATGTCTACATCCAAGCTGATGAGAACTTAAATACACTGGTTGACTATCGTTTCCAGCGTTTCTACGCGGCAGAACGTGGTCAAAACGGTGGCGGCGGTAACTGTACTGGTAAACGCGGTAAAGATATTACTCTGAAAGTGCCAGTAGGTACTCGCGCAGTGGATATTCACACCAATGAGATCGTTGGTGAAGTCGCTGAACACGGCAAGAAAGTGATGGTTGCAAAGGGCGGTTGGCACGGTCTTGGTAACACCCGTTTTAAATCGTCTGTAAACCGTGCTCCACGCCAAAAGACTATGGGTACCAAAGGTGAAGTACGTGAACTGCGCCTTGAGCTACTACTGCTTGCTGACGTCGGTATGCTAGGTTTACCAAACGCTGGCAAATCTACCTTTATTCGTTCTGTTTCAGCTGCGAAACCAAAGGTAGCGGATTATCCGTTTACGACACTGATCCCAAGCTTAGGTGTAGTAAGTGTTGTACCAGAGAAAAGCTTTGTCGTTGCAGACATCCCTGGACTTATCGAAGGTGCCGCTGAAGGCGCTGGTTTAGGTATTCGTTTCTTGAAGCACCTTGAACGTTGTCGTGTGCTTCTGCATATGATCGATATTTTACCTATCGATGGAAGTGAACCTGCACAAAACGCTTTGACCATTATGGATGAGCTAGAGCAGTACAGTGAAAAGCTAGCGAAGAAGCCTGTTTGGTTGGTATTTAACAAAACGGATCTGATGCTTGAAGAAGAAGCGGATGAAAAGATCCAAGAGATCTTAGAAGCGCTCGCGTGGGAAGGTCCATACTTCAAAGTATCAGCAATCAACAAGCAAGGTACTGCCGAACTTTGCCGTGAACTGGCTGACTTCATGGAAACTCTACCTCGTGCATCAGAAGAGTTAAGCGAAGAGCAAAAAGTTGAGTTTATGTGGGATGATTACCACAAAGACGCAATGGCTGGCCGCAATGTTATTACTGAAGATGACGACGACGATTGGGATGACTGGGACGATGAAGAAGATGACGGTCACGTTATCTACGTTCGCGAGTAAACTTTCGACTGAATTTAGCCGCAATTATTTATTGCGGCTTTTTTGTGTCTAAATCATATTTAGCTTCGTTATTTTAATGCAAACTAGAGTTTCGCAATTTTTACCCTTAGGACGTTAGGAAAGGAATCATGGCATCCAGACAGAGAGCCGTATCGAGATTAATCGCACAAGCAGGTCAAATGTTATTGGCTCACGGCGCTGAAAGTGCTTTGGTGGTTGGAATAATGGAAAGGATGGGGCGCGCCTCTGGTATGACAGAGGTTGAAGTTTCTCTTTCCGCAGGATCATTAGTAGTGACTACGCTTGAACATGGCCACTGTATTACCACAACCAGACGTTGTGCAGATCGTGGCATCAATATGCGTGCTGTTACTCAGATTCAGCGTATCTGCATTATGATGGAAAAAGGTCTGCTTGATCACACCCTTGCACAGAAGAAACTGAATAAGATCAGTCCAGAGCGCTACAACCGCTGGTTAGTGGTGTTTATGATTGGATTATCTTGTTCTTCGTTTGCTCGTCTTGCTGGTGGTGATTGGACGGTATTTGCTATTACCTTTGTTGCTTCAGCTGTTGGTATGTTCGTTCGTCAGGAAATAGGGCACCGCCATTTCAATCCGCTGCTTAATTTTGCGGCAACCGCTTTTGTCACTTCGGTTATTTCCGCTCAAGCTGTGATTTATCAGCTCGGCAATAAGCCAACCATCGTCATGGCATCCTCGGTTCTTATGTTAGTACCTGGTTTCCCGTTGATTAACTCGGTTGCCGATATGCTTAAAGGTTTTGTGAACGTGGGTATCGCACGCTTTGTGATGGCGAGTTTACTGACTTTAGCAACGTGTCTGGGAATTATCGCAGCCATGAGTATTACTGGCGTGTGGGGGTGGTAGAGATGTTAAGTTGGCAACTATTGTTTGGTCTTATTAACGACATGTTCTTTGCTGCAATACCGGCAGTAGGGTTTGCGTTAGTGTTCAACGTTCCTGTTCCTGCACTGAAATATTGCGCCTTAGGTGGTGCCATCGGTCACGGCTCTCGCTATTTAATGATGCAATTTGGCATTCCTATTGAATGGGCGACCTTCTTTGCTGCTACGTTTGTTGGCATGATTGGTGTGCATTGGTCTCATAAGTTTTTGGCGCATCCAAAAGTGTTTACCGTCGCTGCTTTAATTCCAATGGTTCCTGGTGTTTTCACTTACAAAGCGATGATTGCCATGGTGGAAATCAACCATTTAGGTTTCCGACCAGAACTATTAGAGACTTTATTTGAGAACTTCCTCAAAGCGATGTTTATTATCGCAGGTTTGGCTGTTGGTCTTGCTGTGCCTGGGCTGTTATTCTATCGCCGTAAACCGATAGTCTAAAAAGCCGAACAGTTAATACACAGACAGTCTAATAGGGAAGATAAATGATCATCAGCATGATTGCCGCGATGGCAAACGACAGAATTATTGGCAAAGATAACCAAATGCCTTGGCATTTACCTGCCGATTTTGCTTGGTTCAAACGCTGCACTTTAGGTAAGCCAGTAATTATGGGTCGTAAGACCTACGAATCTATTGGTCGTCCATTACCCGGACGTCAGAATATCGTGATCAGTCGAGATCCGAATCTGAGTATTGACGGTGTGACGGTGGCAGCTTCAATTGAAGAAGCAATCAAGGCCGCTGGTGAGGTCGAAGAAGTGATGATTATTGGCGGTGGTAGTATTTACGCAGCGTGTTTACCTAAAGCAGACCGTCTATATATCACGTACATTGAAGCGGAGGTTGAAGGCGACACCCAGTTCCCTGATTGGGGACAAGGTTGGCAGCAGGCTTGTCAAGAAACCTATTCAGCTGATGACAAAAATGCCTACGATATGAAGTTTGTAATACTAGAACGTAGCTAATTGCATCTTTTAAAAAAACAAAGCCCAGTATTGATACTGGGCTTTGTTTTTGTGAACGCTATTCAACGGCGGCACTCAGTGCATCCTGAGTGAAGAATTTCTTCTCTTCCCAGTGCAGCAGAGTCAGATGCCCCCCCCACACACAGCCTGTATCAAGTCCAATCACATCTTTGCCATGATAGCCTTCAAGTGCAGCCCAGTGTCCAAATAGAACTGTTTTTTCCACAGGTACTCTGTTTTTAAGTTCAAACCAAGGTTGTAATAGATTGCCACTCACTTCTGATGGAGGAAGTTTACATTTCATATCAAGCCTTCCATCAATAAAGCAGAATCTCATGCGAGTATAAGCGTTAATGATGTAGCGGTAGCGCTCAAGATCTTTAAGATCGGATCGCCACTGATCGGGTTGGTTGGAATACATATTTTCAATTAACCACATCCAACGATCACTTTGCAGTATCGATTCGATCTCTTTTGCGCATTCACGTGCCGTGGTCAAGTTCCATTTCGGTGAAATACCAGCATGACAAACTACAAACTCATCATGTTCTAGCAACAGAGGTTGTTCACGTAGCCAATGTAAAAGTTCATCTCTGTCTTCTGCTTCCAATATCGGGATTGTTTTATCTTTGCTCTTAATTGGATGGATACCACAAGCGACAGCCAGCAAGTGTAAGTCGTGATTACCTAATACGACTTTTGCTGAGTCACCCAGTGAACGGATGAAACGTAATGTCTCTAGAGATTTTGGACCGCGAGCAACCAGATCGCCTGCTACCCATAATGTATCTTTGTGTTGATCAAAATTTACTTGCTCAAGCAGGAGAAGAAGTTCGTCAAAACAGCCTTGGATATCACCAACAATATAATTCGCCACTGTTACTCCGGTTAGTTTAAGACGTTAGGAACGGCCAAACGGAAAGGCTCAATATTAGCGATAAACTCTTTTCCTTCATGGTCGTGCATAATGTAGTGCCCTTGCATCACGCCGACAGGTGTTTCAATTGCTGTACCACTGGTGTAGGTGTACTCATCGTTAGCATCGATAAAAGGTTGTTCGCCCACCACGCCTTCTCCTTCTATGACAAGCTGTTTGCCATTTGCGTCGGTTATTAACCAACGGCGGCTGATGAGTTGTACGGTGTCAGTACTTAGGTTCTTAATCGTAATCAGATAAGCGAAGACGTAGCGCAATTGCTCAGGAGTGGACTGCTCAGGAATATACTTGGTATGAACCTGGATTTTAATACAAGGCGTAGAGACATCCATGTGAACTCCTTATATAGGTAGAAAAAACAACAGGACGAGCTATGTCGTCCTGTTTGAGTTTATGCTTGGTAGCTATTTTCTTCTTCAGAGCGATTTTGTGTTTCTGAGCTATGGTTTGCGTCAGAAGAATTTGCATCTAACCAGTTTGCCATCGCGACGAACTGAGGCAGTGTTAGGTTTTCTGGACGCATGGTTGAGTTGACACCGAGCTCTTCCAATACTTCTAATGATAGTAAAGCTTTATAGCAGTTACGTACCGTCTTACGACGCTGGTTAAAACCTTCACGTACTACACGATCCAGCCATTTTAGGCTAGTCGCAGGGTATGGCAGCTCTTCATAAGGCACTAAACGTACCACCGCTGAATCTACTTTCGGTGGCGGAACAAATGCTGTTGGTGGCACTTCCAGTACTGGCACAACTTTACAGTAGTATTGAGCCATTACCGTTAAGCGTCCATACGCTTTACTACCCGGACCCGCAGCTAGGCGGTTGACCACTTCTTTTTGCAGCATAAAGTGCATGTCTTGAATATCTTTATGGTATTCAAACAAATGGAACATTAGCGGCGTAGAAATGTTGTATGGCAAGTTACCAAAAATGCGCAGTTTGTTATTTGGCTTTACTAACTGAGTAAAGTCAAAACGCATTGCATCGCCTTCGTGAATGGTCAGTTTATCTGCCAGCTCAGGGTGATTGCGTAGGCGTTCTGCCAAGTCACGGTCAAGCTCGATTACCGTGAATTTATCCACTTCACGACCAACAGGTTCAGTAATCGCACCAAGACCTGGGCCGATTTCAACCAAGTTTTGACCCGGACGAGGGTTAATTGCTGAAACGATACCGTCGATAATATAAGGATCGTTTAGAAAGTTTTGACCAAAACGTTTACGCGCTTTGTGTCCTAAATGGACATCATTTCTCATAGTGTTCTCGAAGTTAATTCGTTTTCTTATCAACTAATTCAATAGCTTGAGCGAGTGCTGTTCTAAAACTACCAATATCGGCTGTACCTGTACCAGCAAGATCTAATGCTGTTCCATGGTCGACAGACGTTCGGATAAAAGGTAGACCTAACGTGATATTCACTGAGCGACCAAAACCTTTGTATTTCAATACAGGAAGCACTTGATCGTGGTACATACCTAAAACGGCATCCGCTTTTTGCAAGTATTTGTCGTTGAAGATGGTGTCTGCTGGCAATGGACCAATCAGATTCATCCCATCTTGTTGACGTAATTTTTCCAGTGTTGGAGTAATAGTGTCGATTTCTTCTCGACCCAATACGCCATCTTCACCTGCATGAGGATTAAGGCCGCATACATATATAGTAGGCTGCTCAATCGCAAATTTCTCAACGAGATCCTTGTGGAGAATATGAATGATCTTTTCTAGACGCTCACTGGTTACCGCTTTAGAAACGTATGCCAGTGGTATATGCGTGGTTACGAGTGCAACTCGTAATCCTTCCGTTGCCAGCATCATCACCACGAGAGGGGTATTTGATTGCTCTGCAAAAAATTCAGTGTGTCCGCTGAATGCGACACCAGCTCGGTTGATCACCCCTTTATGTACAGGGCCGGTGACAATAGCATCAAATTCATTATTCATACAGCCCAAAGCGGCTCTTTCTAATGTTTTTAATACATAATGTCCATTTTGCTCATCAAGCTGACCTGCAATTACGGGGGTTGATGTCGCAATATGGTCCACAACAAGCGTTCCTGCTTTTTGTGGTTGAGCGGCTAGCTGTGAATCATAGTCAATCAGTTCAACGTTGATTCCGAGTACCGCAGCTCTTTCTGCCAACATGTTTTTGTCAGCACAGACCACAATTTGATGCGACCAATCTTCTTTAGATAAAGCTAAAACGAGGTCGGGGCCGATACCCGCAGGTTCACCTGCTGTAACCAAGATGCGTCTAATTTTCATCTTGCTCCCCTTTTAATTCCTCAACAAAAGCACTAGCTCGTAGCTCTTGTAACCAAGCACTCGCTTCTTCATTGAACTTACGGTTAAACAGAATTCCATAAGCTTTGTTTTTAAGTGCGGAGTCGGTTCGGTCAACTTCACGCTTATCAAGAACTTGAACAATGTGCCAGCCGTGTACGGTTTTAAATGGTTCACTGATGTCACCGACAGCTAAAGTTTCGACCTGATGTTTAAATTCAGGTACATAAATATCAGGTGTTTGGTATCCCAACTCACCGTCTTGTGCCGCAGAGCCTGGATCTTGGCTGTATTGCTGTGCAAGTTCACCAAAATCCGCTTGACCCGATTTTATCTGTTGGACAAAGCCTTGTAGCTGCTTTTGGGCATTTTCATCACTAAGAATGATGGTCGGTTTGATCAGAATATGACGAGCATTAACTTCAGTCACCGCAATGGTTTCTAATCCCTTAACATCATCAATTTTTAGAATATGGAAACCGACGCCACTACGAAATGGTCCAATAATGCTGCCTTTGTTCTGCATTTTGATTTGGTCTGCAAAGATGGTTGGCATTTCTTCTTTGCGCATCCAACCCCAATTGCCACCTTCCAATGCTTTAGGACCCTTTGAATAGGTATAAGCCATTTTACTAAAATCAGCACCTGAGTTGAGTTTCTCAACCAGTTCATTGGCTTGCTTTTCAATTTGCGACTTATCTTGTTTGTCGTCAAAGCGTAGCTGGATATGGCTAATCTTATACTGCACTGAAGCGTTAGTTTCCTGAGCAAGTAATTCGGCGAGAGTGTCTACTTCAGCTGGAAGAATATTGATTCGACGACGAACCATTGCATTACGAGCTTCGCTAGCGGACATCTCTTTGCGAACTTGTTCGCGAAACTCTGGATAAGTTAATCCTTCGGCACTGACAGAGGCTTGTAGTTGTTCTAATGTCTGGTTGTTTTGCTTAGCAATATTGTTAATAGCCTCATTCAGACGAGCGTCATCAATGCGCACGCCTATACGTTCAGCTTCTTGTTGCTGCAAAGTATCAATGATCAGCTTTTCTCTGACTTGTTCACGTAAAACGGATTCCTCAGGTAGAGCCTGCCCGTTGTTGTTAGCATTCACTTGAACGGTTTTTAAAGTACTCTCTATATCACTTTGTAAGATGACACCACTATTTACAATAATGGCTACTCGGTCGATCTCCACTGGTGCAGCATTAGCGTGATTAATGCTTAACAGAGTGACTAAACCTAAAAGAGAGTGTTTCCACAAATTCATTTAAAATCCTATTGTTTTAATAACTTAATGTATTAAGCCATCAATTAGTTATTCAAAAAGAATGGACGACCATAACCGAGAGAATTATCAGAGCTGTCGAGTTCTGCCATGCTTGCACCTGAGCCAACTGTAGTACCAAAACCGACAATGCCGATATTAAAGCTAAAGTTGTTTTCGTAGGTCGGGTCTTCGAAATAAGGTGTTGTTGTTCCCCATGTTTTCAACTGGTTGCTATATGTGAAAGCCATGTACCAACAATCAGAGGTGTATCGTAAATTAGCTAACCATTCGAGAGATTGCTCAGTCGTCAAATCATAGAAGTATTGAGCACTGGTATACCATCTTTTAGATAGCTGGTAACCAGCAAGAATACCTGCTTGCGAAATACCATCTTCAGTAATGCTGTCGACATTGAGACTATCACCAACGGTATTATCAATGTACTCATACGTAACGTAACGGTAGTTACCTTGAATAAAACCGTCAGCAAAACGATATTCCAGAGTACTGTTTGCTAATTGAAGAGCGCTACTGTCAACATCGTACTGAACCCCGCCGTGGTAGAATAGATAATCATCGTAGTTGAAATCCATTTCCACAGCCCACGCAGAGTAGTTAGTCTTGCCTTCATAGTCATCTGAGTTTTCTGGGTTTTTTAAGCTTTTATCTAGGTAGAAAATTTGTCCAAATGCGACGTTTAAACGCTCTTTATAAGCGTCGTCGAAAAAGCGACTTGAAGCACCATAGCTAAACTGATTCGCTGAAGCGATTCTATCAACACCACTGTATTTTCGGCTACGGAATAGACCGTAGTAATCGGTCTGAAGTAGTGTCGTGTCGTAATAACCGATATTACTTTGATCTTTACTTGGTACGTAAAGATACTGGACTTGCGGCTCTAGAGTTTGGGTATAGTTGTCAAATAAAACAGTATTACGCTCTAAAACGATGCCCGCATTACTTCTAAACTCAGGGATGATGCGCGTAACGCTCTCTTCCAAACTGTCGTAGTTTGAACTCACGTCGTCTAACTGCTGTTGATAATAAGTCGTTAGCAGACGAGCTTCCGTTGTCCAGCTTCCCCAAGTGTTTGCAAGGGGGACTTTTAAACCAGGCTCAATGTGTATACGAGCTGCTGATGACGGTTTACCCTCAGCATCTGTGTCAAAACGTGAAACTTGGCTTTTTAAATCAAAATCTAGATAACGCATTAATTCAGGAGCGTAGTAGTTAAACGTTACCTGAGGCATTAAGCGATACGGTTGGCTAGAACTGGTTTGGTCTTCAAGCAGCAGTTGGAACTGTCTAACAAGAATAGAGGTATCCCAGTCTGTGCTACGATACGTGACTTTGCCTTCCTGGATGAGCTGACCATCTTCTCGGTTACCAATATGGGAGTCTAAGTCAGAGAAATAGCTGTAATCACTAACTCTTGAGTAATCAACCTCAAACTTCCAAGATTGTTGGTAAATACCATTATGCTCAAGTTGGTAGCCCCATCGAGCGCCTTCGTCTAGGTGCAGCTTATCTTCATTCAAATATTCAGCACGAATTTGGCCTTCACCAAACTCCGTAAGGTATCTAAAGGTACCATTTATTTGTGAGCCACGTTTCTGCATGTAATGGAACGCAGTTTCCAAATCGTAGTTAGGCGCTAAGTTCCAGTATACCGGAATATCCATTTCAAACCCGTCACGAGTTCCGTACGAGACTGTTGGATATAAGAAACCTGTTTTACGTGTGTCTCCAATTGGAACCGTCAACAAGGGTAGATAGAAAATAGGGACGTTTTGAACTTCTAAACGAGGGTTATAGAAGGTTGCCTGTTCTTCATTTTGGTCGATAGCGATACTGGAAGCGCGTAGGCGCCAGGAATTATCTTCTTCAGGACATGAAGTAATAGAGCCATCTTCTATTTCATAAACGGCTTTACCTGTTTTTGAAATGTATTTCGCTTCACCGCGACCAGCTTCACATAAGAAGTTGTACTTTGTGTTTTCAAGAGACATCTCGTCGTTATTCAAATCGTTGACGGCTTTGTCTGCGACAGCCTTTACTTGGCCATCACTGAAATGCACATTACCTTCGGCCACAACAACATTATCTTGTTGATGAAGAGTGAGGCTATCCGCTTCAATACGCTTTTTACCTTGTACAACAATGACATTTCCTGAATAAGTAGCTTTATCACCATTAATTGCTTCTAGATTATCCGCTTCGACATTGATAGGCTGTTCGTTTGGATTATCCGGTTCAGTTTCATTAACTAGACACTGATCGATAGCTGGCAATTTTTGCGCATTATTGTCGCTGCCATCTTTTGCATGGATTTGTGGTGCAAAAAGCGCAAGGCTAATGGCGGCAGCTAAAAATGAGCGGGAAAAACGTGACATTGAATAGTACTATCCTGTTGAATTTATCTAATTCCAGTATTGGGAGTAAATGCTAACTGATAACGTTCAATATCATAAAGGAAATTAACCCTCCCGGCACTATCAGACCGCTTTAGTCCTAAAAAATTCATAGATTGAGAGCACATAATGCATATTTTTGGCAAAATTCTTGGCGCTTTCTTCGGCTTTCTGTTCGGAGGACCCGTTGGCGCAATTTTTGGTCTGTTTCTTGGACACCAATTCGATAAGGCGAGACGTTTAAATCAAGCTGGCTTTCACACCGGAAATTTTGGTTCAGGACCAAGTCAAGCGGAAAGGCAGGAAGAGTTCTTCAAGGCTGCATTTTCCGTTATGGGACACGTTGCCAAAGCAAAAGGTAAAGTCACAAAAGAAGAGATACAGCTTGCGAGCATCATGATGGATCGTATGAGCTTACATGGAGAGCAACGTCTGGCTGCTCAGAATGCTTTCCGTGACGGTAAGGATGCGAATTTTCCTTTGGAAAATGTGTTAGAACGAGTACGTATCTCTGCTGGTGGTCGTTTCGACTTGATGCAGTTCTTTTTGGAGCTTCAGATCTCTGCTGCTTTTGCTGATGGGGATATACATCCAAGTGAGAGGAACGTACTGCATAAGATTGCCCAAGGGTTAGGATTCTCTTCAGAGCAGCTAGAAAGCCGCTTACGTATGCAAGAAGCCTCTTTCCGCTTTCAGCATGGTGGTGGATTTGGCGGACAACAACGTCATCATCATTCTTCTGCAGGAGGGCAGTGGCAACAAGCATCAACTAAGGACAGATTATCAGACGCTTATTCAGTACTTGGTGTTAGTGAAAACGCTGATGATAAAGAGATTAAGCGTGCTTATCGTAAGTTGATGAATGAACACCATCCAGACAAATTGATGGCAAAAGGATTGCCACCAGAGATGATGAATGTCGCTAAAGAAAAGTCTCAGGAAATTCAGCAAGCCTATGACTTAATCAAAAAAGAGAAAGGCTTTAAATAGATATACTCTTCCGACTTGAAGCTGCAGCGGTGTTGGCTACATTCACTCACCCCAATCACATAGTTTATCTATGTTCATGGGGATTCACTCATTTGCCGCCTACCTGCAACCCCAAGTCGTTTGAGTATAGATTTTGAAATGGAAGGGTAAGCACTGCTTGCCCTTTTTTTATGCTTGCCGTTTCTGTTTGAAAGATAATTTTGACAGATAGAAAAAAAGCCAAGTCTTTCGACTTGGCTTCAAAAGTGGCTCCCCCTGCAAGACTTGAACTT
Organism: Vibrio ziniensis; assembly: GCF_011064285.1. Taxonomy (NCBI): domain Bacteria; kingdom Pseudomonadati; phylum Pseudomonadota; class Gammaproteobacteria; order Vibrionales; family Vibrionaceae; genus Vibrio; species Vibrio ziniensis. The sequence continues at coordinate 2,763,595 of NZ_CP049331.1, read as the reverse complement.
GCGACATACGGATTAACAGTCCGCCGTTCTACCGACTGAACTAAGGGGGAATTGTTTTTCATATCTTTGAGAGATATGTTTTTAAATAATGGTGCCGACTACCGGAATCGAACTGGTGACCTACTGATTACAAGTCAGTTGCTCTACCTACTGAGCTAAGTCGGCTTTATCAACAAGTATAGATATACTCATCAATGAAAGTGGCTCCCCCTGCAAGACTTGAACTTGCGACATACGGATTAACAGTCCGCCGTTCTACCGACTGAACTAAGGGGGAATTGTTTTTACTTATCGAAGTGACAAGTTTGAAAGAATGGTGCCGACTACCGGAATCGAACTGGTGACCTACTGATTACAAGTCAGTTGCTCTACCTACTGAGCTAAGTCGGCCCAAATTTTCTTTCTGTTGCTCGTTCTAAACACCAACAACTTAAATATGGTGCCTCGAGGCGGAATCGAACCACCGACACGAGGATTTTCAATCCTCTGCTCTACCGACTGAGCTATCGAGGCAACGGGGTGTATTAAAAGGTTTTTCGCATTTAACGTCAACACTAAATTGCAAAAAAAATGTCGTTTGTTGCTTTTCTATACTTAGTGACTTGTTTTTGCCCATTTTCGTTAAGAAATAGCGAGGTTTTCTGTTAATAAAGGCGCACTGTTGGTGAGTTAAAACTGACATTTGAGTCTAGTTCGGACCATTAAGCTTTAAAAACTGTCGATGATATTTTTAGTTTGTTTACGTGGTTTGTGTTTAAAAATGGATAAGATAATCAGAAGGGGAGACTGACAGTTAATTGAAATTTGCAAGTGCAAAACGAGAGAATGGTTTAAATAATACCATTCTGGATAATTTCCTGATCAGTGAATAGACGTCGATAAGCAAACCCTCCGAGCGATGGATCGGCGGAGCTTCAGGGACGAATGAATGCGCGTTTACGTTTGACGCCTATTCGCAGTTCTACCGATGCTCAGTCTGATCGTATTTTTATCTAGGATGGTATAACAGTTTTTTAATTTGAGATTTTTTGGGATTCAGAAATGAAAAAAGCCAAGTCTTTCGACTTGGCTTTAAAAGTGGCTCCCCCTGCAAGACTTGAACTTGCGACATACGGATTAACAGTCCGCCGTTCTACCGACTGAACTAAGGGGGAATTATTTGTACGTCATCGTGATGACTGCACCAAATAATGGTGCCTCGAGGCGGAATCGAACCACCGACACGAGGATTTTCAATCCTCTGCTCTACCGACTGAGCTATCGAGGCAAAAGAATGGTGCCGACTACCGGAATCGAACTGGTGACCTACTGATTACAAGTCAGTTGCTCTACCTACTGAGCTAAGTCGGCACACTAATATTCTTATATGCACATTGATGTCTTAAGACACCAACAATCAAATTGTGGTGCCCGGAGGCGGAATCGAACCACCGACACGAGGATTTTCAATCCTCTGCTCTACCGACTGAGCTATCCGGGCAACGGAGCGCTATTAAACGGATTTTCCTTCTCTGCGTCAACCTGTTTTTTATAAAAAAATCAAAAATCGTGTTGTTTGCTGATGTTTTGAGCTGATTGATCGTTTTTTATCACTGTATATGCCCAAGTAACCTCAAGATGCTTGTTCAGCGAGAATTTATTCGCTCTTAGGCAAGGCACTGATTTGAATACATAGTTATGCTACGTAGAAAATCAGTAACGCAGCATAGGAGCGAATAAAACTCGCCCGTTGGGAGCTCATTAACGAGCCCATCTCAGCGCTCAATAACATTGAAAGGGAATACCATTTCTACCGTTATTAAGCTTGATCTGAACTCGTTAATGAAGCTCTGAATCCTGTATCTTGAGGTCACTTGGGCATATTGAATTCTTTCTTGTATTTCGTCACTTTTTCTAGGTAACGACGTGATTCAGAATTTGGATGTTTTTTGGTGAGCGCCCAATAAACTTGATTCGGTTGCAATGAATTTAGGTCGGACATGGCTCGTTTTCTATCCTTGCTAAAAGTATTTAGCACGCCGCCAGTACCACCGTTGTAGGCTGAAATCATACTGTATTCGAGAGACGTAGGGTCGTTAACATCTTTCAAATAGCGCGTTTTGAGGATGTGGAAGTAGGCGGTACCTGTATCTATGTTGTTTTCCGGATTAAATAAATATTCAGGCGTTGGCTGACCGGATTTGTTTTTTACCAGTTTGTACACATCACGGCCGGCTGTTTTGGGTACCACCTGCATCAAGCCATAAGCATTCGCCCAACTTACCGCATAGGGGTTAAAGCTACTCTCGGTTTTGATGATGGCGTAAATCAGATCTTCTGGGATGTCGTACTTTCGCGATGCTTTTTGGACGATGTTTGCGTATTGATAACTACGGATCTGAATTTGATCTTCTACCATCGGAATTTCAACGTAATAGGCTTTTTTGAAATCGACTTGTTTGACTTTTAACTGGTTAGCAATCAGATAGTCAGCAAAACGGTTTGCTCGCCAACCCCATTGAATTGGTTGTTTGTCTTGGTCTAATACTTGGTTATATAGAAAAGGTTGTCCCTTTAATTCAATGTCTTGAGATGAAAAAAGGTCAACACTCATAGGATCATCAGGGGTGAGCAGTGTGGTGACAATCGCTCGTCTTAAGTGACCTTCAGGATCGGTAGGAGAGACAGTTTCAACGAGGATCTTGCCTTCTTGGAAGTTCACCTCAGCGCGGCTTAGGTAATTATCGATGTATTTTACGTAATTACTTTTACCTGCAACTTTAATTTCTTTGCTGCCCCAACGTTTTTCGATATTGCCGGAAAAGCTATTGATGAGCGCATCAAGTGCTGCTGTATCTTTTTCAAATTGCCCCGGAAGCTGGGCTAAATTTTTGGCGAAGCGGTTAGTCGGCTCGTAGTTCACATCGTAAATACTTTCAACAAATTCACGACTACATCCAACTAGCGTTAGGGCAATCATACAGTAAGCAAACTTTCTCATGCGCTCCTCAAACAGCCTTCAAAGAGAAATTATCAGCTTTGATTGGCTTAAATAAAAATGACACCACAACTTGAGCTAATTCGCTCTCGACAATGATGTCATTTATTTTCATGCGATAAAATAGGGTTTTTCTTTATCTACTATTGGCTTAATTTGCTACTGACTAGGCGGTGTGTAGCCTTCAATGTGCACATCTTTACCTTCGAACAAGAAGTTCACCATCTCTTGTTCTAGCAGTTTGCGATGCTCAGGATCCATCATATTGAGCTTCTTTTCGTTAATCAGCATGGTTTGTTTGGCTTGCCATTGGCCCCAAGCTTCTTTAGAAATGTTGTCGAAAATACGTTTACCGAGTTCACCTGGGTAAAGCTGAAAATCCAAACCATCAGCTTCTTTTTCTAGTCGAGCACAAAATACAGTGCGGCTCATAAGTATTTCCTCTTAAATTAAATTTCATACAGAAGGCTTTGTAGTAATTGTTTTACTGGTGCAGCTAAGCCAACTTCTTCAGGTTTGTTTAAGTTATACCAAAGACCTTTGTTTGCTTCCATTACCATATCTGGTTTGGCTGACAGCTTTAGCAAAACTGGCGTGATATCGAGGTGGTAGTGGCTGAAAGTGTGGCGAAAAGCGATAAGTTGTTTCTTCGACAGTACTTGTTTCTCGTTAATCGCTCTTTTGTCCAAAACCTTTTCAATCTTAGAATCACCATTTTCAGGAAAACAGAACAGTCCTCCCCAAATACCGCTTTGCGGGCGTTGTTCAAGCCAAACCTCATCACCGTGACGCAGAATAACAAACCAAGTTTCTTTCTCTGGTTTGGTTGTCTTGGGCTTTTTACCCGGATAATCCAATGGATTACCTTGTTGTTTTGCTTGGCAAAATTCTTCAACTGGACACAAGCTACACTTGGGTTTTGAACGAGTACAAATCATCGCCCCCATATCCATCATGGCTTGGTTGTATTTGTCGACATCATCCTTCGGTGTATGCATTTCCGCATATTGCCAAAGTTGGTTTTCAACCGTTTTTTTCCCCGGCCACCCTTCAATGGCAAAGCTGCGAGCTAACGTTCGTTTCACATTGCCGTCTAAAATGGCATGTGGCTGTTTATGAACGGAAGAAAGAACGGCAGCAGCAGTAGAACGTCCTACACCGGGCAGAGCATTCATTGTTTCGATATCCGTTGGGAACTCGCCATCGTATTGCTGTGCGACGGTTTTGGCTGCTTTATGTAAGTTACGAGCGCGCGCGTAATAGCCAAGGCCAGTCCAGTAATGGAGAACTTCATCTTGTTCGGCATTGGCAAGATCAGTCACCGTAGGAAAGCGCTGCATGAAACGTTGGTAATAGGGGATAACGGTGGCTACTTGAGTCTGTTGGAGCATAATTTCCGATAGCCAGACGCTATAGGCGGTTTTATTTTGCTGCCATGGCAGATTTTTACGCCCGTAGCTGTCATACCAAGTGAGAATTGCCTTAGCAAAAGGGGTCACGACTTTACTCATCTATATTAATTAAAATAATGAGACAAAATTGCACCACAGAATGGTCAGGATGTAAAACAGACAAAAACTACGGGTATTTGTGTTGATTTGACCAACAATAATACTTGCACCTAAAGTAATTCTTTGGATAATCACAGCCCTCAAACTCAAGACTAAATTTTATACAGGCAATATCAATGAGTGAAGTAACCACTAACGAGTTCACAGAAGATGGCAAAATCGTTCGTCGAATTCGCAGTTTTGTTCGTCGTGAAGGTCGTCTAACTAAAGGCCAAGAAACCGCGATGAAAGAATGCTGGCCAACTATGGGTATCGAATATCAAGCGAGCTTACTTGATTGGAATCAAGTGTTTGGCAATAATAACCCAGTGGTTTTAGAAATCGGTTTCGGCATGGGCGCATCTTTGGTTGAGATGGCAAAGAATGCGCCTGAGAAAAACTTTATTGGTATTGAAGTGCATAGCCCAGGTGTTGGTGCTTGTTTATCAGCAGCTCGTGAAGCTGGCGTAACTAACCTACGTGTTATGTGTCATGACGCTGTAGAAGTATTCGCGCATATGATTCCTGATAACAGCCTGCACACATTACAGCTGTTTTTCCCAGATCCTTGGCACAAGAAACGTCACCACAAGCGTCGTATTGTTCAGCTAGAGTTTGCTGAAATGGTTCGCCAAAAGCTGATTGTTGATCAAGGTATCTTCCATATGGCAACCGACTGGGAAAACTATGCTGAACACATGATTGAAATCATGAATCAAGCACCGGGTTTTGCGAACATCGCTCAAGATGGTGATTACATTCCACGTCCAGATGAGCGTCCTTTGACTAAGTTTGAACAACGTGGTCACCGCCTTGGTCACGGTGTTTGGGATATTAAATACAAGCGCGTGAGCTGATTTTTATTCCAAAGAATGAATTTTAAAAAGCCAACATTGCTGCAATGTTGGCTTTTTTGACCTTTAATACCATCCTAGATAAAAATATGCTCAGACTGAGCATCGGCGAGCAGCGAATGGGCGTCAAACGCAAACGCGCATTCATTCGTCCCTGAAGCTCCGCCGAGCCATCCATGGCTCGGAGGGTTTGCTTATCGACGCCCATTCACTGATCCGGAAATTTTCCAGAATGGTATAACTTTTGATACAGCGTGTTGACACAAGTAAGTGACATGATGAAACCGACTTCAGGAATACTTGCGAGCATATTGGATGATGTTCGCCCTTTGATTGGACAAGGAAAAGTCGCTGATTACATTCCGGCATTAGCAAAAGTGCCGAATAGCAAATTGGGTATTGCCGTTTATACCAACCAAGGTGAAGTGTTTACCGCCGGAGATGCCGATGAGGGATTCTCCATTCAGTCGATTTCAAAAGCACTGAGTCTGACATTGGCAATGGGGCTTTATCAGCCTGAAGAAATATGGTGCCGTGTTGGTAAAGAACCTTCTGGTCAGGCGTTTAATTCGTTGATTCAGTTGGAAGTTGAGCAAGGAATCCCGCGTAACCCCTTTATCAATGCGGGGGCTATTGTGGTTGCTGATATGCTTAGCAGTCGTTTGTCTGCACCTCGTCAACGTTTACTTGAATTTGCACGTCAGCTAAGTGGCGAGCCACAGATTGTCTACGATAAAGTGGTTGCGGCTTCCGAGATGATGCACAGTGACCGTAATGCCGCGATTGCTTACCTGATGCGTTCATTTGGCAACTTCCATAATGATGTATTGCCTGTATTGAATAACTACTTCCATGCTTGTGCATTAAAAATGAGCTGTGTTGAACTGGCAAAAACCTTCAGCTATCTTGCCAATAAAGGTGTTTCAGTTCATACCGGAGAAGAAGTGATAACCCCAATTCAAAGCAAGCAAGTGAATGCGTTACTGGCAACATGTGGTCTTTATGACGGTGCTGGTGAGTTTGCTTACCGAGTGGGTATGCCGGGTAAATCCGGCGTTGGTGGTGGTATTGTCGCCATCGTGCCGGGTGAAATGACGATTGCAGTATGGTCTCCAGAACTGGATGCTTCTGGTAACTCGCTGGCAGGGACTCGCGCTCTTGAACTGTTAGCGCAACGTATTGGTCGTTCTATCTTTTAACGAGATATGAGGAAAGGAAGATGTCACAGGTTATTCATCAAGCTTTACTTGAACAAACAGAGTCTCTTCCTTATCTACAACAGTTACTCCACGCCAACGGTATTCAACAACTTTCTCTGCAAGGTGAAGAGAATTTCTTCCCTTATTTGGCTCGCTCTGTAGCGGGGCAACAACTCTCTAATACCGCAGCTCGAACGATATGGCAGCGTGTCGAAGCGTTGTTAACCGTCGATCAGCAGCTGTTGGATTTATTTGTTGAATCGAACCGCGAAGCGCTTCGAGGGTGTGGATTGTCGAATGCGAAAATCAAAACAATTTGCGGTGTGAGAGAAGCTCTGGAGCAGAGAGTGATTGTTCCAGAAGTACTTGCCACAATGCCTGAAGCCGAGATGATTAAGGTGCTCACGCAGCTGTGGGGAATTGGTCCTTGGACGGCAGAGATGACAGCGATTTTCTTTTTTGGATTGCCGGATGTGTGGTCAAAAGGCGATGTGGCATTAGCCAGAGGTCTTGCTATGGTTGCAGAAAAAGAAGGTGTGAGTGGACAAGAGATTTTGTCGACAGTCACACCTTATCGTTCTTACTTTGCATTGCATATTTGGCAAAGTTTGGATACCGACCTTTTCACGTCAATGGCGAATTAGTCTTCTTCCACCATAAACGCTTCAAGCAGATCATTGAGGAACAATTTACCTTTTTCTGTGATCTGCCAGTGTGTGGCATCTTCACTTAAATAACCTAATTGCAACGCCCAGTTGATTGTTGATTCAATGACGTCCAGATCTAAGCCTGTCGTCGCACCAAAATCTGCTTTTGGGCAAGGCTCCATTAATCTAAAGCGATTCATAAAGAACTCAAAAGGACGATCTTCATCAGCCACCAGCTGCTCTGAATCTAAGTATGGTTTAGTCAGGTTCTGGTATGCTGCCAGATAGCCTTTCGGGTGCTTGACTTTGGTGGTACGAACAATGCGACCATCACTAAAGCTAAGTTTGCCGTGAGAGCCACAACCAATACCGAGATAATCGCCAAATCGCCAGTAGTTGAGGTTGTGCTGGCACTGATAACCGGGCTTGCTGTAGCCAGATATCTCATATTGAACGTAACCGGCTTCGGTTAGCTTCTTATGCCCTAATTCAAAGATATCCCACAATGCATCGTCATCAGGTAACGTCGGTGGTTTGAAGTAAAACATGGTGTTAGGTTCAATCGTCAACTGATACCAAGAGAGGTGTGGCGGATTGAGCGCGATAGCTTGATCGAGATCGGCTAACGCTTCTTCAATGGTTTGATCGGGCAAACCATGCATCAAATCTAAGTTGAAGCTCGTCAGTCCAATGGTATGAGCCAGATTTGCCGCTCGTAGAGCCTCATCTTTACCGTGAATTCGACCAAGACGTTGTAGCTTTTCAGGCGCGAAGCTTTGCACGCCTATCGAGATACGAGTGACCCCCGCTTTTCTGTAACCAGCAAAACGTTCAGCTTCAATCGTGCCCGGATTGGCTTCCATGGTAATTTCAATATTCGGTTTAAACGCTATTCGCTCTTCAATACCTTGCAGTAAGCGCTTGATCCCCTCGGCAGAGATCAAGCTTGGTGTACCACCACCGATAAAGATCGAGTGCAGTTGGCGTGGATCGTCAGCAAGTTGATAACGTTCAATATCGGTATCAAGGTCTTCAAGCAAAGCATCAATGTAGTGATCTTCTGGGATCTCAGCTTTGAGCGCGTGAGAGTTGAAATCACAATATGGGCATTTTTGTACACACCAAGGGATATGTACATAAAGGCTAAGATCAGGCGGTGTTAACATTAATGTTGCTCTTTAATCGCTTGGAAAAGCTTATGTAGAGCTTTAGCTCGGTGAGAAAGCTGCTTCTTACGTGCAGGCTCTAATTCTGCTGATGCGCAGTTCTCCTGTGGAACAAAGAAAATCGGGTCATAGCCAAAGCCATTGGTGCCGTGTGCTTGCTCTAAAATACGACCTTCCCATTTGCCGTGGCAGACAATCGGAGTTGGGTCGTTTTCGTGGCGCATTAAAACTAACACGCAGTGGAAACGTGCACTACGCTGTTCTTCAGGAACGCCCTGCATTGCTTGAAGCAGCTTTTCGAGGTTCTGTTGATCAGTCGCACCTTCACCAGCGTAGCGAGCGGAATAAATGCCTGGTGCGCCTTTCAGATAATCGACTTCTAAGCCAGAATCATCGGCAATGGCTGGTAAGCCTGTCTCTTTTGCTGCATGGCGCGCTTTGATAATCGCGTTTTCAATGAAAGTGGTGCCTGTTTCGGCTACTTCCGAAACGTTTAATTCGCTTTGAGCAACTACGTCGAAACCGAAGTCTGCCAATAGGTCAGCCATTTCGCGAACTTTACCTTGGTTGCCGGTCGCTAATACAATCTTTTTCATTTTCTGTTATCTCTATGTGTTCGACGTTATTATTGCCAAAGAACTGATCTCAGTGGACCTTATTCTTCAACATAAAATTTTTGGGTGAATTTAACTTTGCCTGCGCCTTTATTGCCAGCATTAACGTCGATATCAAATATTAAATCTTCTTCGTTATTAATCGGAAATTCAGCTAAGTAGTAGATGGCTTCGCCTTCTTTGATTTCACTGAACTCCAAGTTTCGAATATTGCCCAACAAGCTTCTCACATTGCCTGAAACTTTTGCTTCAACCGCTGGTTTACCAAGCGATGAGGTATCCAACACACTGATATTCAAAATAGCAGAATAACCATTACGAGTGAGTTTGTAGCTGCGGGCCACTTGTGGCGTTAGAAACGTTGAATTAAAGGCAGAGTAGTGTACTTCAACATCTTTGATGTTCTGAAACTGTTCTGCTGAGCTTGGCAGAGCGATGAAGGTGAGTAGTAGGGCTATCATCCACTGGCGCATGATCATTTCCTTTGTTATGAAAATTTAGTTATAAAAATAATGCTAGCTAAAAACATTCCCCACATGAGTGGGGAATGAAAGTGTCGTTATTGAATAATGGCTTGAATTTCTTGAGGTATCTCGGCAGGCGCAATAATTCTGATTTGCTTATGTCTGCCCAGTTCACCTTTTTCTATTGCTATCAGCCCTTTAGCTACTTTGCATTGTTTGGCTAAATATTTGGTGAGATGGGCATTGGCTTTGCCGTCTACAGGTGGCGCGGTGATCGCTATTTTTAGCTCCTCACCGTGTAGACCAACAATGCTGTCACGACTTGCTTTAGGCTGGATATAGAGCCTTAAAATCAAGTCGTCGCCATCAAACCAAGCTACTTTCATTATAGTTGATACCAGATAGGGCCAATGATGTCGCCCATCAGAAAGTTGGCAAACTGCAGCACAATGAACAGCACCAATACACTCAAATCAATGCCACCTAGTGCTGGCAGAATACGACGAATCGGTGCAAGCATCGGCTCAGTTAATTGATGGAATACGTATTCAATCGGGCTGCGACCTTGGCTAATCCAACTGAGAATTGCACGTAGCAACAGTACCCAGAAAAGTAGACCACCAGCCGCTTTCACTAGTGATAGCAAACCTAGGAATAGGAAGTCAGTACTGAAGCTTACTGCGCCTTTAGATGCAATAAGAATCAACACAACGAACTTCACTACACATAATACGTAAGCAAAGAGAACCGTTGCTAAATCAATGCTGCCCAAAGATGGAATAACACGACGCAGTGGTGCTACTACCGGTTGAGTTGCCTTGACGATAAATTGAGAAAATGGGTTGTAAAAATCTGCACGTGCCGCTTGTAGCCAGATACGTAGAATCACGACCATGATGTACAGGTCGAACACGGTGGAGATTAGAAAACTCATAGAATTCATAGAGAGCCCTTAGTTTGAGTTGCGCTAATTAAAATAGTTTTTCCATCTCTTCCGCTCTTGTTACCGCAGCTTGCATCGCCTTAGCAACAATCTCTGAGAGATGATTTTCATTGAATGTACGGATAGCTTCAGCTGTCGTACCGCCTTTAGATGTCACCTGTTCACGTAGTGTTGCCAGCGAGACATCAGGGTTAGCTTGTACCATTTCCGCAGCGCCCAGAGCCGCTTGTTGGACAAGCAGACGTGCTGTTTGTTCATCAAAACCTTGTGCCATCGCTTCTTGTTGCATAGCTTGCATGAAAAGGAAGAAATACGCTGGGGCACTACCTGCAGCCGCAATGACACTGTTGATGCCAGACTCTTGTTCTACCCAGCAAACCTCACCCACCGCAGACATCAGTTGTGAGGTGAAATCTTTGTCTTGTTGAGAAACAGAATTTGCAGCATAAAGTCCAGCCATACCTTTGTTCACTAACGAAGGTGTGTTTGGCATCACGCGAACCAGTTGTAGTTCGGTTGCCAGCATTTCGTTGAAGCGAGCCACTGAAACACCGGCAGCAATTGAGATCACCAGTTTGTTTGAATAGTCGACAGCTTGTAGAGGTGCACACACTTCTGCCATTAGTTGTGGTTTTACTGCCATCACAACCACATCGGCTTCATGGGCTGCAGCAAGGTTATCGCTGGTGGTACGAATACCGTATTTCTCTTCCAGCGGTTTACGACGAGTTTCTGAAGGCGCTGTTGCGATGATTTTCTTTGCATCGTAACCGCTTGCCACTAAACCTGCGATAATCGCATGAGCCATATTACCCGCACCAATAAACGCGATTGTTCTTTGTTCCATGTCTGCTCTTCTATCCAAAATTTTTAGTGTTAGTTCTTTTGTTAGCGATAGTCATTTTTGTTAATGACTATCTTTCTTAATGACTGCTTTTTTTGCTAATGACTATAGTCACGCTGACCAAATACAGCTGTACCGATACGAACTATGGTGCTACCAGCGGCAATCGCAGCTTCCATATCGCCACTCATACCCATGGATAGGGTATCGATATTCGGGAATTTTTCAGCCAATTTGGTTTTCAAATCCGCCAGTTTCTTAAACGCAGCAAATTGGGATTCATAATCTGAGACATTCTCAGGAATCGACATCAATCCTCTTAACATGAGGTTTGGTAAGCCAGAAATCAATTCAGCCAGTTCAAATACTTCATTTTCGGAAATGCCTGATTTGGATGCTTCACCACTGGTGTTAACCTGAATCAATACTTGTAATGGCGGAAGATTCGATGGTCTTTGCTCACTGAGGCGTTGAGCGATTTTTGCCCGGTCAATGGTGTGCATCCAATCGAAGTTTTCAGCGATAAGACGAGTTTTATTTGATTGTAGTGGTCCAATAAAGTGCCATTCTAGCTTAAGCTCAGGATAATTTTGTTGAAAATACTGAACCTTTTCGACACCTTCTTGCACATAGTTTTCACCGAAACTGCGTTGTCCGGCTTGTGCCGCTTCTAGAACTGCCTCGGCAGGTTTGGTTTTACTCACTGCGAGAAGTTGCACAGAGTCTGGAGTACGTCCACACTTTTGTTGCGCACTTTCAATTTGTGAAATGATATCTTTGATATTTTGTTGAATACTACTCATAGCCTGACTTTATTTGGTCAATAGACCCTAAGGAAAAGAAATAAATGAATATCGCTGAGTTACTGGATTTTAGTGTAAAGCATAATGCGTCAGATCTACATCTTTCTGCAGGTGTTCCTCCTATGGTACGGATAGATGGAGAAGTAAGAAAGCTTGGCGTACCTGCTTTTACTCATGCGGATGTTCATCGCCTAGTGTTTGAAGTAATGAATGATGCTCAGCGTAGTGAGTTTGAAGAGAAACTCGAAGTGGATTTTTCATTTGAACTGCCGGATGTTGGACGATTCCGTGTCAACGCTTTCCATCAGGCTCGTGGCTGCTCTGCTGTATTCCGTACTATCCCGACAGTGATTCCTACTCTTGACCAGTTAGATGCGCCAGAGATTTTCAGCAAAATTGCCAATTATGAAAAAGGTCTGGTTTTGGTGACTGGACCTACGGGTTCTGGTAAATCAACCACCTTGGCAGCGATGGTTGATTACATCAACAAGAATCACAACAAGCATATTCTTACCATTGAAGATCCAATCGAATTCGTTCATAGCAACGATAAGTGTTTGATCAACCAACGTGAAGTTCACCGCGATACACACAGTTTCAAGAATGCACTTCGTTCTGCATTGCGTGAAGACCCAGACGTCATTTTGGTGGGTGAGTTGCGTGACCAAGAGACCATTAGTTTGGCTCTGACTGCTGCGGAAACAGGACACCTAGTGTTCGGTACATTGCATACCAGTTCTGCGGCAAAAACCATTGACCGTATTATTGATGTGTTTCCGGGAAACGATAAAGACATGGTGCGTTCTATGTTGTCTGAATCATTACGTGCGGTGATTGCACAGAAGCTGCTAAAACGTACTGGCGGTGGACGAGTTGCTTGCCATGAGATCATGTTAGCAACACCTGCAATTCGTAACTTGATCCGTGAAGATAAAGTGGCGCAGATGTATTCGATCATCCAAACTGGTGCTGCGCATGGTATGCAGACGATGGAGCAAAATTCTAAGCAGTTGATTGCTAAGGGGCTAGTAGAACCGGCTGAAGTACAGAAGAAGATCGAGTCTGAAATCTCTACTTTTTAAGAGCGAATGAAATGGAATTGAATCACTACCTTGAAGCGATGACCTCGCTAAAAGCGTCAGATTTGTACATCACCGTCGGCGCGCCGGTACTGTTACGTGTCGATGGTGAGATGCGTCCGCAGGGGGAGAAGCTTTCACAGCAAGAGGTGTTTTCCTTATTACATGAAATGATGGATGCAGAACGCGAGTCTGAGTTTAAATCATCACACGAAGCGAATTTTGCCATTGTAAGAGGGAATGGGCGTTTCAGGGTGAGTGCCTTTTTCCAGCGTGAGCTACCGGGCGCCGTGATTCGACGCATCGAAACACAAATTCCGACATTTGAAGAACTCAATCTGCCTGCGGTGTTGCAGGATCTCTCGATTGCCAAGCGAGGCTTGGTGTTGGTCGTTGGTGCGACAGGCTCTGGTAAATCCACCACCATGGCTGCAATGACAGGGTATCGTAATTGTCATCGAACAGGGCATATCTTAACGGTTGAAGACCCGATTGAATTTGTTCACGAGCATCAAAAATGCATCGTCACCCAGCGTGAGGTTGGTTTGGATACTGAGAGCTACGAAGTAGCACTGAAGAATTCCCTTCGCCAAGCGCCAGACATGATTTTGATTGGTGAAATCCGCAGTCGTGAAACCATGGAATACGCGATGACCTTTGCTGAAACGGGGCACTTGTGTATGGCAACCTTGCACGCTAACAACGCCAACCAAGCGTTAGAGCGTATTCTTCACCTAGTACCTAAAGAGCAGAAAGAACAGTTCTTGTTTGATTTGTCGATGAACTTGCGTGGCGTGGTAGGGCAGCAACTGATTCGTGATAAAAATGGTAAAGGTCGTCACGGTGTGTTTGAGATATTACTCAATTCACCTCGCGTATCAGATTTGATTCGCAAAGGAGAGTTGCATGAGTTGAAATCGACGATGGCGAAGTCCAAAGAGATTGGCATGCAGACCTTCGATCAAGCGTTATATCATTTGCTGGTGGAAGATAAGATCACCGAGCAAGATGCAATGCACAGTGCTGACTCAGCCAATGACTTACGGATGATGCTTAAAACTCAGCGTGGAGATGCTCCGAGTTCAAGTTCTCTCGCGAATGTGAAAATCGATATGAACTAATAAAAAACGCGCTGATAAAGCGCGTTTTTTGTCTCTGCTTTCAGCGTAGGGTTTTTACAATCCTAGATAAAAATATGATCAGATTGAGCATCGGCGAGCAGCGAATGGGCGTCAAACGCAAACGCGCATTCATTCATCCCTGAAGCTCCGCCGAGCCATCCATGGCTCGGAGGGTTTGCTTATCAACGCCCATTCACTGATCAGGAAATTTTCCAGAATGGTATTATTCACCCCACTGGCTTTCAAACCAGCTTTCTAAAATGATCACCGCTGATTGGCAGTCAATGTTGCCTTTGCTTAACGCCTTATAGCCGCCCATAGAGAAAAGTTCAGCTCGCGCTTCTGCGGTTGATAAGCGCTCATCATGCAGTTCTACTTGAACACCAAACCGTCCATGTAGACGCTGAGCAAATTTTTTGGCTCTTGGGGTAATGGTTTCCAAATCTTTTCCGTGTAAGTCAGTAGGTAAACCCACAACCACAAGGTCTGGTTTCCACTCTTTTAATTGCTTTTCGATGTCATCCCAATTAGGAATCCCATCATTGGCTTTAAATGCTTTGAGTGGTGAGGCTGTACCTGTAATTTCCTGACCAATGGCGCTACCAATACTTTTGGTTCCGTAGTCGAAAGCCATAATAGTTCGAGACATGTAAAACTCTTAATTATTTCATTTTTTAGCTCCTCCCCTTTTGAAGGGGAGGCTGGGTGGGGTTGTTTCCACGGAACTTAATCAAAAGTGCATTATTAATAAGTTCTGTGGAAATCAACCCCCTCTAACTCCCCCCTCAACTGAGGGGGAGAACCAAGTGCAGAACATTAGTGAGCAAGAGACTACTATTGTTTAAGCGTGACCGGCTTCACCAGATAACTGAACGGGATCTATGCCCAGTTTCTGGATGGCTTTGTTCCATTTATCTCTGATCGGAGTATTAAAGATCAAATCTGAGTCAGCCTCTATGGTGAGCCATGAGTTATCCGATAGCTCGCTTTCTAACTGACCCGCTTCCCAGCCAGAGTAGCCAAGTGCAACCAGATAGCCCTTTGGTTCGGCATCGGTACCCAAAACGGTGAGGATATCTTTGGAAGTCGTTACCGCGATATCATCCGTCATGCGAATACTCGATTCATAGTGATCTTTCGGTCTGTGCAGAATAAAACCGCGATCTTCAGACACTGGACCACCGCTGAAAACCGGCTCCTTGAGACTTTTACTTTGCGATTGAGGATACGCAGGCTCAACATCCACCTGTTTCAACATTTTGCCGACCGTAATATCAATCGGCGAATTGATGATTAGCCCCATCGCACCTTCTTCATTGTGTTCACAGATGTAAATAACACTGTGTTTGAAGTAAGGGTCTTTCATGCTCGGCATAGCAACGAGAAAATGATTAGTAAGATTCATAGTATCTCCAACCTCAAAGATTGGTATCACATCGCCATTGCTTTAATGCGTGTCTCAATGGCATCCATTAACTTGCCAGTGATAGAGATATCGTAAGCGGCCTCGATTTCACGAATACAGGTTGGGCTGGTTACGTTAATTTCAGTCAGTTTATCTCCAATCACATCGAGTCCTACAAAAATTAGACCTTTTTCTTTTAGTGTTGGTGCAACTGCAAGTGCAATTTTCTTATCGGTTTCACTCAGTGGACGAGGTTCACCAC
This sequence comes from Vibrio ziniensis, assembly GCF_011064285.1. Lineage (NCBI taxonomy): Bacteria > Pseudomonadati > Pseudomonadota > Gammaproteobacteria > Vibrionales > Vibrionaceae > Vibrio > Vibrio ziniensis. The sequence continues at coordinate 2,747,667 of NZ_CP049331.1, read as the reverse complement.
GGCCACCCGCTGCCAAGTTACCACGCGTTTCCCCTTTAGCAGGGATACGAGCTAAGCAGTAAGGCATTGGTTCACCATCAACCACTAGAATACGCTTGTCACCATTACTAATATCTGGAACGAAGGTTTGCGCCATACAGTAATTTTGACCGTGATTGGTTAGTGTTTCGATAATCACAGAGACGTTTGGATCACCTTCTTTCACACGGAAAATAGATGCACCACCCATGCCATCAAGTGGTTTTAAAATCACATCGCCATGCTGCTCTCTGAATTGCTTAATTTTTTCTGCTTTACGGGTCACGATAGTGGTTGGTGTTAGCTCTGGGAACCAAGCAGTAAACAGTTTTTCGTTACAGTCACGTAGACTTTGTGGCTTGTTGACGATCAGCGTACCTTCATCTTCTGCACGCTCTAGGATGTAGGTTGCGTAAATGTACTCGGTGTCGAAAGGAGGATCTTTACGCATTAACACTGCGTCTAACTCAGATAACTTAATTGTTTGCTCTGATTTGAACTCGTACCAACCCTTTGGATCTTCTTTCAGTGTGACGATTTTTGTATCAGCGACAGCCACACCTTGATCTAAGTGTAGATCATTCATCTCCATATAATGAATTTCATAGCCGCGACGCTGTGCTTCTAACATCATCGCGAAGCTAGAATCTTTCTTGATATTAATGGACGAAATTGGATCCATTACGATGCCGAGTTTAATCATTGGAATTCTCCGTTATCCAAGATCGCCAAAACGAACTTGTAAGGCTGTAATTGCGGTTAACGCTGCGGTTTCTGTACGCAGGACACGAGGCCCAAGCAACGTTTCTTCAAAGTTGTATTTGCTGGTCATATCGATTTCTTTTTCAGAAAGACCACCTTCAGGACCGATTAACAGACGAACTTTAGTCACCGGTTCAGGAAGAGTATTAACTGAGTATTGAGCGCGAGGATGTAGGTTCAGTTTCAATGCATCACTTGGCTCTGCACACCACTGTTCTAGTTCCATCACGGGACGAATTTCTGGGACCACATTGCGACCACATTGCTCGCAAGCACTGATTGCGATTTTTTGCCATTGCTGAAGCTTTTTCTCAAAGCGTTTTTCATCCAGCTTGATACCACAGCGTTCAGACAGTAGTGGAGTAATGGTGTTGACGCCCAATTCCACCGATTTCTGGATAGTGAATTCCATTTTATCGCCACGTGAAATCACTTGTCCTAAATGCAAATCAAGCGGTGATTCATTGCTGCGTTCAACACGTTCAGTCACATCAACGGTGACGTGTTTTTTCCCACTTTCGCTGATGACTGCTGGGAATTCAGCACCGCTACCATCAAACAGTAGGATTTCTTGCCCTTCTTTCATGCGCAGTACCCGACCAATGTGGTTTGCAGCATCGTCGTCGAGGTTAATTTTGCCTAACTGAGTAATGGGCTGCGGATGATAGACACGGGGAATACGCATGTGTTGTTTCCTAATCAAAATATACTCTTCCTACTTGAAGCTGCAGCGGTGTTGACTACGCTCGTTCACCCCAATCACATAGTTTATCTATGCTCATGGGGATTCACTCACTTGCCGCCTACCTGCAACTTCAAGTAGCTTGAGTATTGCTATTCAATAGCGTGGGATATCTCGCATCTAACATGGATGCTTTGTGCAGAAAAAACAAGGGGGGAATGCGAATCCCCCTCATATATCCGTTGAGTTGGGTGGCTTATTTTTTACTTTGGCACTGCTCATAAACAAATGGATTATGGTTGCCCTGAATTTTGAAAATTCGTCTTTCGCGTTCACATTCCCACTCATCAACAGGGTAGGTTTTATTCCATGCTTGCATGAGCTTAGTTTGAGAGGCTGATAGTTTAAAGCCATGTTCACTACTCATGTATAAATAAGTGCGAGCGATAGCGCCTCTGGCTCTGGCTGGTGGCATTGCGCTGCGCTGCTTGAAATCGACCTGCATTTCGCATTGTCCATAAGTAGCACCTGATGTGCCATTCCATTGACTGAAGTTGAAGTTGGATCTGTCGCCGTTGACTTCACCAATCGCTGGGGTCAGGTTGTGAAGGTCTGCTTCCATGCGACGAAACACAGCATCGTTATTGCTACAGAGTTTGCGTCCGCCTTCTTGCCAGCATTGACGTTGATGTCCAAATTGCCAAGCAGGTACAACATGCTCCCATTCTATGCGGCTAGCTCGGGTTTGTTGCTTGCGAACTTGATAGCCGCAGCTCGTTAAGTCAGGAATGCCTTTCTTTCCTTGCCATGAAATATCACAGCCACAGTAAAAAGACTTTGGGTGATCTTTATAGATTTTCAGTGCCTCGTTTTTGGCGCTAGAAAAAGAGCTTGGAAAATCAGCATAAGAAGTGTGAGACACGAGCAGTAAAGCTGATGTCAGCAGAAAGCGAAAATTAAACATATGTTGGACTGTATTTTATTATTTTTTACAGTCTAACATTCTCTAATTTGAAAGCTAGTTGATAAATACCACGTTAATTTCTAAGGAAATATTAACGTGACTCGCAGTTATTTTGTTTGCGAGGGGGATTTGTCTGCTAGGGTGATGGTTACCCAGTCAGTTGAATACCGGTGTAAGTCAGAGTTTGTTTGCACTGCTGACAACGGTAGGTCGCTTGCTTACGCAGTACTTTGTTGTGACGACGCACGGACAGTGGGTACTGATTACAAGCGCACTGATAAGCGAATGTTTTTCCTTGCACGGATTCAACCGACATTTTATGTGTGGTTTCAGCGGGTAAATTGAATACTCGATTCATCACTGCTTGCCATTCGATACCATGGGGTTTTACACGGCCGTAAACAGCATAGGTAATGAGGTGGGCGATTTCGTGGGGAATGACTTCACGGAGAAAATCTTGTTGGTTTTCTTTGAATAAAACGGGATTTAAGCGGATTTCCCACAGCTGTAGATAAGCTTTACCCGCAGCTTTACCTCTTAGTCGGTAGCTGATTTCTGGTAGTTCAAAATGGCGTTTGAAATATTGAGAGGCAATGTCCATGCACTTCTTCACTTGTGACAATGCTTGGTACTGCAGTTGAAAATCGGTCAAATCTGGCTCCAAAAAAATCCCCACTAATACGCAGCTAGTTAGGTATTAGCGGGGAAATTATAACATCAAACCTCTTTTTATCACTGAGTTGTGTTCTGAGCCTTATTAAGAAAATACAAATAGCGATAAAGAGAAGGTGGAGGCCTATGGTTGATGTTTTTTCTTAATCGTTGCTTGGTAACCATGCCAGGTGGCATATCCGAGTATCGGCATAGTAAAGAGCATGCCAATTCCGTAAGTCGCAAAGCCGATTAAAATTCCGCCACAGATGATTGCAGCCCAGACAATCATCGCTGGAATGTTTGATTTTACAGCGTTAAAGCTACTAAAAATGGCGGTCATCACATCGACACGTCTCTCCATCATCAATGGAATAGAGAACGCGGAGATGCTGAAAATAACGCACGCTATGATGAAACCAATCAGTGAGCCGATGACTAGGAAAGGGAGGAAATCGGTCAACGGTGCGCCTTGAACGGATGGGTAAAGTGCATGTAAAAGTGCAGCTATCCTCATCCAGAATATCATTGCTACAGCGAGAACCACGGCAAACATCCATTGTGAAGTACTATTACGAGTAATCGCTTTCATGGAGTGCATTAAGCCTGTTTCTCTGCCTCTTTCTCTTTGCCAAGATGCGTCGTAAAGTCCAAGCGCTAGGAAGGGACCAATTAGCATATAAACGACTAAAGCAGGCATCACTACTAGGTGGGTTCCTTGCCATTGGATAAGCAACACAATGCCGACAGCAGCAGCCATAAAGCAAAGCCCATAAAAGGCGCTGGTAAGAGGTAGTCGAATAAAATCGTGCAGACCTAGAGCAAGCCAGTGTAAGGGCGCAGAAACTTCCACTTTATTGCAAGGCAGTGTGCGAGCATATTCTTGATGGCTGACTTCTTTGTCTTTTTGCTTGAAGTCAGAAGGGTCTATTGTACGAGGCATAAATCCTCCCAAAACAATATGGCAGTGAATGAGAAAGTTCGGTTTTGTTCGAGTACAAAACACTCGTTAGTTTGTAACATTTTATTAACTATTACTTGGTTAACTATTGTTGATAAGGCTGAAAATTACAAATGCTCTGATTGAATTTTAATCAGATTCGATTTTAGAAGAGTACAAAAGCAAAAGCCCCCGCCAGAAGGCGAGGGCTTGTCAGTAAAGCGTTTTGAATTACTTAAGGTTTGCGAAATCGCGCAGTAACTCAACTTTGTCAGTAGCTTCCCAAGGAAACTCTTCACGACCGAAGTGACCGTAAGCTGCTGTTTTCTTATAGATAGGTTGAAGTAGGTTCAACATCTCTTGCAGGCCGTATGGACGTAGGTCGAAGAATTGGCGAACCGCTTCGATGATGATGTCGTGAGACACTTTTTCAGTACCGAACGTTTCAACCATGATAGATGTTGGATCTGCAACACCGATAGCGTATGAAAGTTGGATTTCACAGCGATCAGCCATGCCAGCTGCTACGATGTTTTTCGCAACGTAACGTGCTGCGTATGCTGCAGAACGGTCAACTTTTGATGGATCTTTACCAGAGAATGCTCCACCACCGTGACGAGCCGCGCCGCCGTAAGTATCTACGATAATTTTACGACCAGTTAGACCACAGTCACCCATTGGGCCACCGATTACGAAACGGCCTGTTGGGTTAATGAAGAATTTAGTCTCTTTGCTCAACCATTCTGCTGGAAGTACAGGCTTGATGATCTCTTCCATTACTGCTTCACGCAGATCTGGAGTAGAGATGGTGTCACAGTGTTGAGTTGAAAGAACAACTGCATCGATACCTACAATCTTACCTTGATCGTATTGGAACGTTACCTGAGATTTTGCATCAGGACGTAACCAAGGTAGCGTACCGTTCTTACGAACTTCAGCTTGCTTTTGTACCAGTAGGTGAGAGTAAGTGATTGGTGCTGGCATCAATACGTCAGTTTCGTTACATGCGTAACCGAACATGATACCTTGGTCACCTGCGCCTTGCTCTTTAGGATCTGCTTTATCAACACCTTGGTTGATGTCTGGAGACTGCTTACCGATGGTGTTAAGAACTGCACATGAGTTAGCATCGAAGCCCATATCTGAATGGACATAACCAATTTCACGAACAGTTTCACGAGTTAGTTCTTCAATATCAACCCATGCTGAAGTTGTGATCTCACCACCAACCATAACCATGCCGGTTTTTACGTAAGTTTCACAAGCAACACGTGCTTTAGGGTCTTGTTCCAAAATAGCATCTAGAACCGCATCTGAGATTTGGTCTGCGATTTTATCCGGATGTCCCTCTGATACTGATTCAGAAGTAAACAGGTGCTTAGCCATGATAGCTCCAATATAAATAGTCAAAAAGTAGCAAAGAATTTGTCCTTCACTACTTTGAAAAGTGTTCATTATGTAGGCGTTTCTACATCTAGACGGCTATTTTAGTTTTGAATGCTTAAATTACAAGCTCTTTTTCACTTTTAGATATAACCAAACGTTTGCTTACATTCCTTCTTTACTTGCAGTCTTATCCGAATCTAGCCGACAAAATTGCTTTATAAGACAAGTAAACGATTGCAGTGATTTAGGGGCTTTGTAACAATACCCACAATTTAACAATACCCTCAATTATAGATAGATTATTTCACTTCGCTTAAATCAATCAGGAGCTGACATGGCGTCTCGCAAACAATTGGCTAATGCAATCCGTGCTCTAAGCATGGATGGTGTTCAAAAAGCTAACTCTGGCCACCCGGGTGCACCTATGGGTATGGCGGATATCGCTGAAGTACTTTGGCGTTCACACCTAAACCATAACCCACAAAACCCTAACTGGGCTGACCGCGACCGTTTTATTCTTTCTAACGGTCATGGCTCGATGCTGATTTACTCACTGCTGCACCTGACTGGTTACGAGCTTTCAATGGAAGATTTAAAGAACTTCCGTCAGCTTCACTCAAAAACCCCAGGTCACCCAGAGTACGGTTATGCACCAGGTGTTGAAACGACGACTGGTCCACTAGGTCAAGGTATCACTAACGCTGTGGGTATGGCACTGGCTGAGAAAGCGCTTGCTGCTCAGTTCAACAAAGAAGGCCACGACATCGTTGACCACTTCACATACGCGTTCATGGGTGACGGCTGTATGATGGAAGGTATCTCGCACGAGGCATGTTCTCTAGCAGGTACACTAGGTCTGGGCAAACTGATTGCATTCTGGGATGACAACGGTATCTCTATCGATGGTCACGTTGAAGGTTGGTTCGCTGACGATACACCAAAACGTTTTGAAGCGTACGGCTGGCATGTTATCCCAGCAGTTGATGGTCACGATGCTGACGCAATCAACGCAGCAATCATCGCGGCGAAAGCGGAAACAGGTCGTCCAACTCTAATCTGTACTAAAACCATCATCGGTTTTGGTTCGCCAAACAAAGCGGGCTCTCACGATTGTCACGGTGCTCCACTAGGCGCTGATGAAATCAAAGCAGCACGTGAATTCCTCGTTTGGGAATACGCACCGTTTGAAATCCCTGCCGATATCTATGCGAACTGGGATGCAAAAGAAGCAGGCGCAGCAAAAGAAGCGGCATGGGATGAAAAATTCGCAGCGTACGCAGCGGCATACCCTGAGCTAGCAGCAGAATTCAAACGTCGTGTGAACGGCGAACTTCCAGCGCAGTGGGAAGAGAAAGCAAACGCAGTGATTGCCGAGCTTCAAGCAAACCCAGCGAACATCGCATCACGCAAAGCATCGCAAAACGCACTCGAAGCGTTTGGTAAAATGCTACCTGAATTCATGGGCGGATCGGCTGACCTTGCACCTTCAAACCTAACCATGTGGTCTGGCTCTAAGTCAATCACGCCAGAAGATGCATCAGGCAACTATATCCATTACGGTGTTCGTGAATTCGGTATGACGGCTATCATGAACGGTATCGCGCTACATGGTGGTTTCGTTCCTTACGGCGCAACCTTCCTGATGTTCATGGAATACGCTCGTAATGCGCTGCGTATGGCGGCACTGATGAAAGTGCAAAACATCCAAGTGTACACGCACGACTCTATCGGCCTTGGCGAAGATGGTCCAACTCACCAACCGGTTGAGCAAACCGCTTCTCTACGTCTGACTCCAAACATGAGCACATGGCGTCCATGTGACCAGGTGGAATCAGCAGTAGCTTGGAAACTGGCTATCGAGCGTAAAGACGCGCCTACTGCGCTTATCTTCTCTCGTCAAAATCTAGCACAGCAACCACGTTCAGCAGAGCAAGTGGCTGACATCGCTAAGGGTGGTTACATCCTGAAAGATTGTGCAGGCAAACCTGAGCTAATTCTGATTGCGACAGGCTCTGAAGTTGATTTGGCTGTGAAAGCGGCTGAGCAACTTACCGCAGAAGGTAAACAAGTACGTGTTGTTTCAATGCCATCAACCGATGCATTTGACAAACAAGACGCAGCTTACCGCAGTGCAGTTCTGCCAGCAGATGTAACAGCGCGTATCGCTATCGAAGCAGGTATCGCGGATTACTGGTACAAGTACGTTGGCCTAAACGGCAAAATCATCGGTATGACGACATTCGGTGAATCTGCACCAGCAGATCAACTGTTCAAGATGTTCGGCTTTACTGTTGAGAATGTTGTTGAAAAAGCAAAAGAGTTGATTAAGTAACCTACAACTTTTTAAATAAAAAACGAGCCTTAGAGCTCGTTTTTTTGTGGATGAAATATTTTGAATTCGCATTTCCCTAGAAAATAATCTACTGTTTTTAATAACAAAAATAATTGCTTATAAACTTGAGTGAGGAATGGATGTTTCTTCAAGCTAAGACGTCAAAATTTATTTTAATCGTTGGTTTGTTCGTTGGATTTTTGGGAAGTTTGAAATTTTTATATATAGATAATAAGGATTTCCTGAATGGGGACTTATCTAGAGGACAAATTGTTGGTAGAGATTTTCTTCATTCATGGACTGCAGTAAAATTAGCAAGTGAAGGTAAATATGATGATATTTATAATCCAGAACTATTAATATCGCATAGTCCTGATGACGTAAAAAAAACTGGTGTAGCATTTAACTTTGCTTATCCTCCACAGACATTAGCATTATTACTTCCCCTATCAAATTTTAACTATATCACCTCACTAATTATTTGGGGTTGCTTTAGTATTTTGTGTTATATATCATCTTCAATTATCTTTGAAAAGAAAGTTTCTAATATTGCTTTACTATTAATTGCACCTACAACTTTCCTTAATATAAGTATGGGGCAGAATGGATTATTTACAGCAGCATTGTTAATTAGTGGTTTAATACTGTTAGAATCTAAGCCTAGATTGTCAGGAATTTTATTTGGTATTTTAACAATTAAACCTCATCTAGGAATTCTGATACCTGTAGCTCTTATTGCTGGTGGCTATAAAAAGTCTTTTCTTTGGGCGATGATATCTACAATTTGTTTTTTTGTTATATCTTTGATTGTTTTTGGGAGTGGAGTATGGGAAGCTTGGTTCAATAATGCTCCATGGGTTTACGCCAAAAATTTTATTGAGAATGGAACCGGATTTGCTCTTTTTATGCAGCCATCTCCATTTATGACTATTAGATTATTATTTAATAATACTGAACTTGCATGGTTAACCCAAATTATTAGTGCTATATTATCTTCTGGATGTGTAATTTATACATTTAAAAAAAGTCATAGTTTAGAACTTAAGGCATCAGTACTTATTACTGCAACATATTTAGTTAGCCCATATATTCATTCATATGATATGGCTGCATTGAATTTTGTTATGATATGGCAGGCTAGAAAGGGGCTAGAAAATGGATTTATATATGGAGAGCAAACTTTACTTGTAGTTGCTTGGGTCATGCCTCTTATTATGATGTCAATTGGGTATTTAGGCTTTCCAATATTCCCATTAATTACTTTATTAATGTTATCTGTATTAGTGTATAAAGTAAATATAACAAAAAACGATAAATTATAAATCTATTTTTTTGCATGGAATATATAAAATAAATTTAGATCAATGCTCTGTATAAATTTAAATGGCCAAAAATAACTATAATTATTTGGAAAATAATAGTTTAGAAAAGCTACTAAATTATTGCATGGGTTCACATGCTCTCTAGCCATTATATAATCGTATTGCAACCCGTTTTTAATAGCATCTTTCCTAGTAGTTAGGTATCTACCCAATCTCCAAGCTATTCCAGGATCGGTTGGAATTATAATGGAAATTGTGCCATTAGTTTTTAATACTCTTTTCCATTCTTTTATAACTAAATGTGGTTCATATAAGTGTTCTAGGATATGTGTAGCAATTAAACGGTCAAAACTATCATCTTCAAAACTTAACTGTTTAGCATCTTCAACAAGATAAGATATTCTCCTATCATTATCTCCTGTTCCTATTTTTTCTTTTGCAAAAGAAAGGTTTTTAGGGTCGCTATCTGTTATTATATATTCAGTGAACGTATGGTTTACATATTTAAAATGCTCACCTAATCCAGCTCCAACTTCCAATACTCTTGAGAAGTGTTCGTTAGTTTTGAACTTGTTTTCACAGGATTTATGGCCTAAATTAAGTACTTTACCTGTAGAATTATTGTAAACGCGCTCTTCATATGTATCACTAAAGCTTTCTAAGTAGAGAAGCCAATCAATATCATCATCTTTATTCTTTCTCATATCTAATCCTATAATTCTTATTCTATATTAACTGGATAGTAATTATTATAATGTAAATATGTTAAGTTCATTCTTCCTTTTGTTACGTTATCTAACATTAATCCTGTGAAGAGGCTAATTACTGATATTACACCTATACTGCTAGCTAGAATAGCTGTTGGGACTCGTTCAACTAAACCAGTATCTATGAAATCTATCACTACAGGTATTCCTAAAATCATAGAGGCAGTAATTAAAAAAATGGAAAGAATAGAAAAGAAAAATAATGGTTTAATATCCCTAATTAGATAGATTATAAATGATAATATTTTTAATCCATCAGAATACGTTCTTAATTTGCTTTTAGTACCTTCTGGTCTTGAGTTATAGTTTGTTGGAACCTCAGCTATAGGTATTTTATGGTGTAATGCGTGAACTGTGAGTTCTGTTTCTATTTGGAATCCATCACTTATAATTGGAACCGTTTTTACAAATCGTTTACTCATTACACGATATCCAGAGAAAACATCTGTCAATGATGATTTAAACACTTTATTTATAAGAATAGAAAAGGCTTTGTTTCCTAGTATATGACCTTTAGGATAAGCTTCTTGCCGTTGTGATCGGGTACCAATTACCATATCCAGTTGATTATTTAATAAAGTTTCAATTAGTGTTGAAACAACAGTATGATCGTAGGTAGCATCACCATCGGCCATTACATATAGATCGGCATCTATATCAGAAAACATCCTACGTACAACTTCACCTTTACCTTGTCTTGTTTCTTTTCTTACTATTGCTCCTTTTTGTCTAGCCTCTTCAACAGTGTTATCAGTAGAGTTATTATCGTAAACATAAATTTTGGCTGTTGGTAGCTGTGCTTTAAAACCATTCACTGTTCTTCCAATAGCTCCTTCTTCATTAAAGCAAGGTAAAAGAACTGCTATCTTTAAATTATGAATATCCATTTTATTACCTTCTCAACTCATAGACAGAGAAACCATCTTTATTTTCTATCATAGGTATCAGCCATTTAGGTGGGTTTCCAGAAATTAATTTATTGATTAGGCTGTTTTCAGATGCTCCTTTTAATATGAATTTGTTTTGATTTTCATTTTTATTAAATATAAATATATCTACTTTATTTTCTATTAGGTTTTTTAGAGTGTTGTCCTCGTCGTCTGATAATAAGGTTTCAATGAATAATAAGTTACCTCTAATATTTCTATGATATGGTGCGCTAATTATACTATTGCTAGTTAATGCTAGAATATCAGCACCATCATCCATTGCTGTAAATATTTTTTTATTTTCTATTTTTAGGTTGTTAATAACTTCTATTATATTGGTTTCATCTTTTTTTAACGTATTATCGTTATCAGATATACTTGAAATATAATTTAGTAACCCTGCTGATATAACTGGTGCTATAAGCAAAGGGATAATTATTCTTACAACAGGAGTTTTGATGTTATTGAAAATTTTTAATCCAACGAATACTTGCAAAGGTATTGATAATGCTGATGAGAAAAGAATAGTTCTTGTTTGCCAAAAAATTGCTGGGATTAAACTTAGACAAAAAACAAGGTAATAGGTCTTGTGTTTTTTTTCATTCAACAAAAAAATGGACAGTATAGCTGGGAAAATTGTCCCAATGTAAAGCCAGTTTGTTGATAATTTTTCAGTGTTTAGTATTTTTGTTAATAATGGTTGTGCTTCTGTAACATGGCTAAGCCAATATTCAATTAAAGTTTCATGGTAATCATGGAATGGCGGCTTTATTGCTTCTGGAAATATTGAGTAAACAACTCCCACAATTAATAACGATGATAATAAAAGTATATTTAGCTTTGGTCTATATAATGATAGATGTAAAGCTATGCCTGCGCCTAAGAAATAAATTAAAAGTTCAATGGTTAATTTGTCATAGATTGGTGTGAATATGTTTTCTATTGGTTCAAATATAAATATGCCAATCGTTCCATATATAGATACAAGAAACGATAAATTTTTTATATAAGTTAACTTTCTTAGGTCATTATATAATGAATATAAAGTTAGTAAGCTTAAGGTTAGAATATAAAACGGCAGTGTTTCTAACCCGATAAGCAAAGATAAAGTAATGCTTAAAGCACTACCGAAAAGGTTTATTTTTTTGTAATAGTTGGAAGAGAAAGTTAACAATATAAATACAGCAAACAACAGTATCTGTAAGTTATGATGATCTATGTGGCCGGGGAGAAATTTGAGTGATGCAACTGAGAAAAAGGTATATGTCGTTGCAAGTACCGGTTGATTTAACTCGAAGATAGATTTGGTGATCTTACACAGCACTAGAGAAAGTAATATTAGATATATGAGGGGGACGATGGTGATAGCTATTTGGATAGCCGTTGTTTCGTCTAGGAAAAGGTAAGTGACGTAATAAATGGCGAGAATTGGAAGATCTGGAATCCTAGACCAGTGTATGATTTGCCCGTCTTGAGGGTTAAAATCTTTTAGCGGATGTAGATACCAAGAAGGTGAATCAATAAATGTCTTAATCTGGTGAAGACGCATGAAGTTGTCATTATCACCTAGATTCCATTCAACCACATTTGGATAGCGAATGATGAGTATTGCTAGCGCTAGAATGATACTCAATGTAAGCGCTTCATTATGCTTTATCACTAAAAACAAACTTCTAAAACGATCCAACGCTTTACTACCTAAATCATCCCTAATACAAATAGCGTAGAATACGTAATTAAATTAGCAATTTAGTTTAGCTAATTTTATTTAAATAGTGATCTTGCTAACTTACAGCTTGCTGTTTTTAGAGGTGGTATAAGAAAAAAACTGCGCTTTGTTTTTTCATCGGTTACTATCTGTGCCACGAATTTTTAGTCGGTTGATAGTACGGATGTTAAGAGTCGCAATTAATGGATTCGGGCGAATAGGGCGTAATGTTTTGCGCGCTGTTTACGAAAGTGGCAAAGCTCAGCAGATAAAAGTAGTAGCTGTAAATGAATTGGCTCAGCCTGAGGCGATGGCGCACTTGTTACAGTACGATACCAGTCATGGTCGTTTCGGTAAGAAGATTTCTCACGATCAAGAACATTTGTATGTTCATCATGATAATGGTGAGTTCGATAGTGTTCGAATTCTTCACTCTACAGATATTCATCTATTACCTTGGCGTGATCTTGAAGTCGATATCGTGTTGGATTGCACAGGTGTTTACGGTTCTAAAGCGGATGGTGAGCAACATATTGCCGCAGGTGCAAAGAAAGTTCTGTTTTCTCATCCGGGTTCTGCCGATCTCGATAACACCATTATTTATGGTGTGAACCACGAAACATTAACCGCGCAGCACCATATAGTGTCGAATGGTTCTTGCACGACCAACTGTATCGTACCAATCATAAAGGTGTTAGATGATGCCTTTGGCATTGAATCCGGAACGATCACTACTATTCACTCATCGATGAATGATCAACAAGTGATCGATGCCTATCACAGTGATTTGCGTCGTACTCGATCGGCTAGTCAATCTATCATTCCTGTTGATACAAAATTACATAAAGGGATAGAAAGGATATTTCCGAAATTTTCTAACAAATTTGAAGCTATTTCGGTGCGAGTTCCGACTGTAAATGTGACGGCGATGGATTTGAGTGTCACTATTAACGCAAATGTGAAAGTTAATGACGTAAATCAAACCATGATAGAGGCATCTCAGTGTACATTACACGGCATTGTTGACTATACTGAAGCACCACTCGTATCCATTGATTTTAATCACGATCCACACAGTGCGATTGTTGATGGAAGCCAGACTCGAGTGAGTAACGGGCATCTGGTCAAGATGCTCGTCTGGTGTGATAACGAATGGGGATTTGCTAACCGAATGCTGGATACAGCGTTAGCAATGCAAGCTGCAAAGTAGTTACCTCCCCCTAAGGGCGAAATTATTTATTTTAGAACTTGAAATAAATATCTAATGCCCCATATTAGTATGCAGTTTAAGATTTTACAGGCTCGGCGGGATAGCCGGGCTTACAGAAACTTTTCTTTTTAATATTTGAGAGGACAAACCATGTCTGTAATCAAGATGACTGACCTGGATTTAGCAGGTAAACGCGTATTTATCCGTGCTGACCTAAACGTACCTGTGAAAGATGGCAAAGTAACTTCTGATGCACGTATCCTAGCTTCACTACCAACTATCAAGCACTGTCTTGCAGCTGGCGCTAAAGTAATGGTGACTTCTCACCTAGGCCGCCCAACTGAAGGTGAGTATGCTGAAGAGTTCTCTCTACTACCTGTAGTTAACTACCTAAACGACGCACTAGATTGCGAAGTTAAACTAGCTAAAGATTACCTTGATGGCCTAGAGCTAAACGCTGGTGAGCTAGTTGTTCTTGAAAACGTTCGTTTTAACAAAGGCGAGAAAAAGAACGAAGAAGAGCTATCTAAGAAGTATGCTGCTCTATGTGACATCTTCGTAATGGATGCATTCGGTACTGCTCACCGTGCTCAAGCTTCAACTCACGGTGTTGGTATGCATGCTGCTGTTGCTTGTGCTGGTCCTCTTCTTGCTGCTGAGCTAGAAGCACTAGGTAAAGCAATGGACAAACCAGAGCGTCCACTAGTTGCTATCGTTGGTGGTTCTAAAGTTTCTACTAAACTAACTGTTCTAGAATCTCTTTCTAAAATTGCTGACCAGCTTGTTGTTGGTGGTGGTATCGCGAACACATTCATCGCAGCTGCTGGCCACAACGTAGGTAAGTCTCTATATGAAGCAGACCTTATCGAAACAGCTCAAAAACTAATGAAAGAGTGTTCTATCCCAGTTGCTACTGACGTTGCATGTGCTAAAGCATTTGACGAAAACGCAGAAGCAGAAATTAAGAACGTTGCAGATGTTCAAGATGACGACATGATCTTCGACCTAGGTCCAGATTCAACTGCTGCTCTTGCTGAAATCATCGGTAACGCAAAAACTATTCTTTGGAACGGCCCTGTAGGTGTATTCGAGTTCAAGAACTTCGAAGCGGGTACTAAAGGTATTTCTGAAGCTATCGCTAAATCTGCAGGTTTCTCTGTAGCGGGTGGTGGCGACACACTAGCTGCTATCGACAAGTTCGGTATCAAAGCAGATGTGTCTTACATCTCAACTGGTGGCGGTGCGTTCCTTGAATTCGTTGAAGGTAAAGTACTTCCAGCGGTTGCGATGCTAGAAGAGCGCGCGAAAGCTTAATTACTGTGAATTATTAATAAAGCGGGAATTATATTTCCGCTTTATTGTTTGCTGCGCAATATGCTGAGATCTGTTAAACTTCAGGTGTTGTGAGCAGACGTATGAAAGAATTTAAACTCACCGTTTTTATTTGTTAAAACGACAGAAAATAGGATTATATCCATGTCTAAGATCTTCGATTTCGTAAAACCTGGTGTTATCTCTGGTGATGACGTACAAAAAGTATTTCAAGTAGCTAAAGAGAACAACTTCGCTCTTCCAGCAGTTAACTGTGTTAACACAGATTCTGTGAATGGCGTACTAGAAGCGGCAGCTAAAGTTAAAGCTCCTGTTATCGTTCAATTTTCTAACGGTGGCGCTGCTTTCTTCGCTGGTAAAGGCGTTAAACTAGAAGGTCAAGGTACTCAAATTCTTGGTGCTGTAGCTGGTGCAAAATACGTACACGCTGTTGCTGAAGCATACGGTGTGCCTGTAATTCTTCACACGGACCACGCTGCTAAGAAACTACTGCCTTGGATTGATGGTCTACTAGATGCAGGTGAAGAGTTCTTCGCTCAAACTGGTAAGCCTCTATTCTCTTCTCACATGCTAGACCTTTCAGAAGAGTCTCTAGAAGAGAACGTTGAAACATGTGCTAAATACCTAGCTCGCATGGCTAAAATGAACATGACAATCGAGATCGAACTTGGTTGTACTGGTGGTGAAGAAGATGGCGTTGATAACTCAGGTATGGACGCTTCTGAGCTTTACACTTCTCCACAAGATGTTGCATACGCATACGAGAAACTAAACGCAGTTAGCCACCGTTTCACTATCGCAGCTTCTTTCGGTAACGTACACGGCGTTTACAAGCCAGGTAACGTTGTTCTTACTCCAACTATCCTACGTGATTCTCAAGCGTATGTTTCTGAGAAATTCGGTCTTCCAGCGAACTCTCTAAACTTCGTATTCCACGGTGGTTCTGGTTCTACTGAAGCAGAAATCAAAGAGTCTATCTCTTACGGTGTTATCAAAATGAACATCGATACGGATACACAGTGGGCAACTTGGGATGGTATTCGTAAGTACGAAGCAGAAAACCACGATTACCTACAAGGTCAAATTGGTAACCCAACTGGTGAAGATGCTCCGAACAAGAAATACTACGATCCACGCGTATGGCTACGTGCTGGTCAAGCTTCTATGGTTGCTCGTCTTGAGAAAGCATTCGCTGACCTTAACGCTGTAGACGTACTGTAATCTTAATTGATTGCTAGAAAGCCCGCTCATTGAGTGGGCTTTTTTGTTTCTCGGTTCTGAAATAGAAAAAGCTATTTCTTTCAAAGCACTGGCAGAATGTGAATTTATTGCTTACTCTGATACAGATCTAATTAGATGGGATAACCTTTTGTTTTGTAGTTTGCAAAATGCTGACTTTGCAAAAAGTTATACGTCATATCATAAAGCCCACGATGAGTGATATAGCTGTGCAGATGTGTAATGCCAGACGAACTCAGTGAGTCAAATAGTCGGTTGTTAAAATTAAGAGTCTTAGAGGGTAGGAAAGTATGGCTGGTGAATCGTTGGATATGGAAGCTCCAATTGCTGATGGATTAAATAAAATGAGTGATTGGCTTAGTAGTAATTCAGATTTGTTAATTCAATACGGGGTAAACATTGTTTCGGCAGTTCTTATCCTGATTATTGGTAATATCATTGTTAAAGCTGTAGCAGGTAGTGTCGCTAAAGTTCTTAAAAAGAAAGAGATGGATAAGGCGGTTGTTGAGTTTATCCACGGTCTTGTGCGTTACGTACTATTCGTTATCGTATTAATTGCAGCGTTAGGCAGAGTTGGGGTAGAAACAGCTTCTGTGGTTGCTGTTATCGGTGCCGCTGGCTTAGCAATTGGTTTAGCACTACAAGGATCACTTTCTAACTTTGCAGCAGGCGTGTTGATTGTTGGATTCCGTCCATTTAAATCTGGTGACTACGTTGAAGTCGCTGGTGTGGCAGGCTCTGTAGAAGCAATTCAAATTTTCCAAACCATTCTAAAAACACCAGACAACAAAATGGTGGTTGTGCCAAATGGTGCGATCATTGGTGGCTCTATCGTTAACTATTCACGTCATGCGACTCGTCGTGTGGATCTAGTGATTGGTGTTTCTTACAAATCGGATCTGAAAAAAACCAAGCAGGTTATCCGTGAAACTTTAGAAAAAGACTCACGCATTTTGAAAGATCCAGACATGACTATTGGCGTTCTAGCATTAGCGGATTCTTCAGTGAACTTCGTAGTACGTCCTTGGTGTAAGACGGAGGAGTACTGGGGTGTATACTTCGATTCAATGCAAGCGATTAAAGAAGCATTGGATGCGAACGGTATTGAAATCCCATTCCCACAAATGGATGTTCATCTCAACAAAGTCGATTAATATTGACGATGAATTTAACAACGGAGGCAATTGCCTCCGTTTTTTATATCACTTATCGAGAAGCGAGCTATTTCAACTGAACCATTGGCTATAGAGGCTTTTGGCTAAAGCAAAGGCGATCACGAACATCATTGTTGCTACTATTAGGTCGATGGTTTTCTTCGTTTTAGGCTTTGATAGCACTGGCGCTAATTTAGCTGCACCAATGGATAAGCCATAAAACCAAACAAAAGAAGCCATCATAGTACCTAAAGCAAAGGCAATACGATCACTTCCTTCAAACTGCCCACCAATCGAACCTAGAATCACCACCGTATCTAAGTAAAGGTGTGGGTTAAGTACTGTAACTGCAAGCGCGCCTAATATAACCGCTCTGCGCCCTCTAGCGAGTTTCTGAGGCTGGCTCTCCTGTGTCTCTGAACTTTGTAATGCGGTTTGAAGTGAAAGCCAGCCGTAAAATGACAGGAAGGCAATCCCGCCTAAAGTCACCACAGTCAGCAGAGTCTCGTTTTGAGAAAGTAGAGCACCGCCGCCAAAAATGCCCAAAGAGATAAAAAAGACATCCATAAAACTACAGATTGTTGCCGTAGTTAGGTGATGATTTCTTTTGATGCCTTGGTTTAGGACATACGCATTTTGTGCACCGATAGGGATAATCATTGTCGCACCTAAGCTAAATCCCTGTAGCAGTATCCATAAATTCATCGTTATTGTTTCAAGTCTGAGTTAGAAAAGGTTGAAAGAAAAATACGGTATAGATGAATAGAAATAAAACTAATAATATTAATATACCATTAGAGATACTTATGATTTGACAATGCGTGGATTAGATTACCGATGGCTTGAAGCTTTGGACCAGATTATTTTGCAAAGAAGCTTTGAGAAAGCCGCTGATGTTTTGTGTGTGTCGCAATCTGCGGTTTCACAAAGAATTAAACAATTGGAAAAATGGTTAGCTCAACCAGTATTAGTGAGAGAAACTCCCCCTAGAGTCACTCCAGCAGGACAAAAGTTGCTTGGTCTATATCGTCAGGTGTGCGTGTTGGAACAAGATATCTTGCCTGAATTAAGCGATTACATAGGTGAAAAGCCTATTTCAGTTTCTATCGCAACCAATGCTGACAGTTTGGCTACATGGTTGTTACCTGCAATTGCTGATGCGATGAGACAAAGCAATTTGGAGATTCACCTTGTTGTGGATGATGAGCATCGGACGCTTGATAAACTCAAAAATGGAGAAGTAATAGGCGCAATCAGTCAGTCATCTCGAACTCTACCTGGTTGTAGTGCGGTTTTACTTGGTGATATGCCTTATCTCTGTGTGTCTTCTCCGCAGTTTTATCAACAATACTTTTCTCAAGGTGTAACGATTGAAGCATTTGAGAAAGCACCCGCAGTGGCATTTGATCGGCATGACTTTGTTAACGAGCGTTTTGTTTACGATCATTTGGGTTGTGAAATGGTCAGCGAGGTGAAACATACGGTTGGTAGTTCTGAAGCGTGTGTAAAAGCGGCACTAGCCGGGTTTGGTTATTGTATGATTCCGAAGATTCAAATTGTTGATGAATTAGAACAAGGGCTGCTTGTGGATATCACACCGGGTAGCTATATCGATCAGCAGCTCTATTGGCATCATTGGCAGTTAGAGACCGGAAGATTGAAGAAATGCTCTCAAGCTATTGTTGCATATGCGATAAAAACTTTACCGCAGTAAGCATGTCAAATTTGTGTGATTTACATGCACAGATACTGGGACTGAAATCTTTTTCATCTATTATTTAGCAGTAGTTTATTTAGACATGTGTTGCTAATTAGGGGAATGAAATGAAAGCACTTTCTGTAATGGCTTTAGTTGTATTGAGCTCAGTTTCAATGCTTGTTCAGGCTCAAGAATTCGATTTTCCGCATGTGACTACATCAGGCTATGGTGAAGTTATTGCAACGCCGGATATGGCTCAGTTTTCGGTGAAAGTTGTCGAAATTACCATGAATGCGGAACGAGCCAAAGAGAGTGTTGATAGCATCGTCACTTCGTTTATTAAGCGTCTTACTCAGGCTGGAGTCAAAGAGTCTCAAATTACTAGCTCAAATCTCTATTTAACTCCTCAGTACCACTATCCCAAAACGGGAAAACCAGAGCTGGTGGGCTACCGAGCCATTAGGAACGTATCCGTCGAAGTTGATGACCTCGCAAAACTCAATCAATATTTGGATATCGCTTTGGAAGAGAAAATCAATCAGGTTGACGATATTCAGTTAAAAGTTCGTGACGAAGAAAAATATCAACAACAAGCGCGTATGGCGGCGATTAAAGACGCTCAACAAAAAGCGCAGTCTCTAGCGGATGGTTTTGGACGTAAGCTTGATGGTGTATGGCGAATCGAATACAACGCGCCCATGAGAAAGGCGGTACTGGCTCGAGCCGCAACATTTAGTGAGGATTCAGCAGTAAACAATAGTTATCAAGATTCGACGTTGATTATTCGTGACAATGTTAGTGTTGTTTATAAGCTCAATTGAAATGTAACTTATTGAAATTTATTGTAATATTATGCGACGCCTTTAACGATTTTTAATAATTGCAGTGGTATTTAAGCGCTACTTTTTTATTCAGATTACTGTCAATGGTGATATAATGCGCGCTTTGCTTTGTGGTTAATTATTAGTTTTGCTTATGAGATATACTAAAATCATTGTCGCGTTTCTCATGGCTTGTGCTTTAATCACAATCGGCATTGTCTCTTTCTATTCCTACCGTTACGAGCAAGTAAAAGAAAATAGTCATCTTCAGTCTATTCATGAAGCGATTAAACAGCTTTCATTCAGCGAAAATGAATACCGGAATCTAAGAGATCAGATATTTTCGACTATTTCTCTTTTAAGCCACAGTAGTAGCACGTACCGCTACGTCGAGTCGCCCAGTGACAACACTCGTAATCAACTTCAACTTTCATTAGCTTCTGCTGCTAATGGACAAAAGTGGTTTGATAGCATTGGATTTATCGACGCTGAAGGTCGTGGTACCGTCAATATCAATTATCTACCGAGCACCCATAAAGCGAATGTACTCGAAGGCGTGGTAGATGTATCTCGATCAGAATTTTTCCAATATCTCCAGTCACTAACAGAGGATGAAATTGGCGTGTGGGCTGAAGAGTTATCTAGTGATATTGATACCTTTGCCAAACCTTACACACCAGCCATACAGGTGGTAACTCCTGTCTCTATTCTCGGCATACGTAAGGGTTACATAGTCATCTCAGTCGATATGTCGATACTGGCTAATAAGTTAAATTACGTACACCGAACTGATTTATCTCCGGCAATTGTTGGGGATAATGGGTACTTGATCACCGGAACAACGACTCTGCCATTTTATGGTGATGTTACTAATCAAGACCATGGCTTTGACCTCGCTAAGTCCTTCCCAAAAACTTGGGAAGCAATGAAAACATCAGATGTTCAATATGTGATGGAGGAAATGAATGCCATTGTATTTAAGCCTGTTGATAAATTCTTCGGCCAAAATGTCCATTTAGTCATTCGCTTAACGCCTCAACAATTAAATGATAGAGCTTCCCATGAACTCAATGACCTGGTTAAAGAAGGCTTTTTTGTTTTCATGATCATGCTGGTATTTGCTCTACCAACGGTTTCTATGTCACTGCATTACTACCATCGTAATATCGAAAGTAAGCTCGCACGAGCCGCTCTAGATGGCATGACGGCTGTGATGATTTCCGATAAGTCGCACCAAGTCATCATGGTTAATGGTGAATTTGAAACCATGATCGGCCTAACGAGCAAACAAGTTCGTGGGCACAATGCTCTTAAGACGCTGCTCAGTCATAACGGTATGGAGTTTATTCTTAATGTGCTTGAACAAGTCGATAAGAATAATCTTTGGGAAGGTGAAGTTGAATGTGTGACGCCTGAAGGGCAGTTGCTGACGACGATCATGCGCATCCAAGCCATCATTGAAGCGAATAAGGTGAGTTACTACATTACCTCTATCGTCGATATCTCTGAGCGTAAAGAGCTTGAAAACAAGCTGAGAGAGTTGAGTGAAAAAGATTCGTTAACCCATCTTTGGAATCGCCGTAAATTCGAACGAGAGCTTAATCTACAGACGCAGCTGATTGAACGTTACCCTAATGATTATTCTGCCTGCCTGTGCTTAATTGATATTGATTATTTTAAGCGCGTCAATGACGAGCAGGGGCATGACCAAGGTGATAGAGTGATTATCAAAGTGGCACAGGTGCTTTCTGAGAAGCTCCGTGTTACCGATTTTCTCGCTCGTATTGGTGGCGAAGAATTTGCGGTGATCATGCCTCATACTTCAACCTTGGAAGCTAAGGTGGTGGTTGAGCGTTTGAGGTTGGCAATCGAATTAGACGAAAGTCTAACTATCACTATAAGTGCAGGTATTTCAGACCTTTCTCAAGACAGCATGCGGTCCTATAAGTGTGCCGATATTGCACTCTATGAGTCCAAAACCCTTGGCCGAAATCAAGTTTCTCTATGTCTTACGACGGATGAAGTTGCTTGATGTCATGTTTTTGTTACGAGTCGACTAAAGTCTAATTTAAAATTTCACTTGAGCTAAACTGTACAATAAGTAAACTGTTGTTTTTTTCATCAGTAGTGATCCGGTTTTCCCGTTTATGGCGATTTACGAGTCTGGCAAGGTAAAACAAACCAGACTAAGTAGAAAGGAAATCAAGCACTCTGGGCAACATGAGGCAGGGTATGGTTAATCATTTTCTAGTGAGGCTGACAATTAGTTCTTTATTGGTGCTAGGAATAAAATTAAGCGCGCTTTATTTTCTTCTTATGGTGTTATTACTTAACACCCACCATAAAGAATTTTTTGGCTGGTAGAGTTATTACAAGTAACGACAGAAAATTTATCAAATAAAAAAGCCGGAGCAGATGCTCCGGCTTTTTAGTATCTGGAATTCTAATTAAAGAACGTGTACAGATGCAGTGTTAGTAGTACCTGAAGCAACTAGAGCACCAGAAACCATAACGATGATGTCGCCTTTCTTACCTAGACCAGAAGAAAGTGCAATTTCTTTACCTTGACGGTAGAAATCATCAGTACTTTCGTAAGCATCAACAACTACTGGAGTGATACCTTTAGAAAGAACAAGCTGTGCAGCAGTCTTAGCATTAGTTGTTACAGCGATGATGTTCGCAGTTGGGAAGTACTTACGAACTGAACGAGCAGATTTACCTGCTTCAGTTGCAACAACGATAAGTGGAGCAGCTAGTTTCTCAGCAGTGTCTACAGCGCCTTTACATACCGCTTCAGTGATACGTAGACGTGGGCTGTCTAGACGAGAACCTAGTTCAGCTTTAAGTACTGAATCAGTACGTTTAGC
Organism: Vibrio ziniensis; assembly: GCF_011064285.1. Classification (NCBI taxonomy): domain Bacteria; kingdom Pseudomonadati; phylum Pseudomonadota; class Gammaproteobacteria; order Vibrionales; family Vibrionaceae; genus Vibrio; species Vibrio ziniensis. The sequence goes on along the minus strand of NZ_CP049331.1, from coordinate 2,724,884 downwards.
GATTTGCGCCATGATAGTTACCGCTTCAACAGGGTATTTACCTTTTGCTGTTTCGCCAGAAAGCATTACTGCGTCAGTACCGTCCATGATTGCGTTCGCAACGTCACCCGCTTCTGCACGAGTAGGACGTGGGTTTTTGATCATAGAATCAAGCATCTGAGTTGCAGTAATTACAACTTTACGTGCACGGTTACATTTCTCGATCATCATCTTCTGAGCGAAGATAACTTCTTCTGCTGGGATTTCAACACCTAGGTCGCCACGTGCAACCATGATGCCGTCAGATAGCTCAAGGATCTCGTCAAAATTGTCCACACCTTCTTGGTTTTCAATTTTAGAGATGATTTGGATGTTTGCGCCGCCGTGTGCTGCTAGAACTTCACGGATTTCTTGAACGTCAGAAGCTTTACGAATGAAAGATGCAGCAACGAAGTCAACGCCTTGCTCACAACCAAACTTAAGGTCGCCTTTATCTTTTTCAGATAGAGCTGGTAGGTTTACTGAAACGCCAGGTAGGTTAACACCTTTGTTTTCGCCTAGTGCGCCGTTGTTTAGAACTTTACAGATAACGTCAGTGGCAGTTGTAGAAACAACTTCCATCTCGATTAGACCGTCATCAACAAGGATAGTGTTACCTGCAGATAGGTCTTTAGCGAAACCAGCGTAAGTTACCGCTACTTTGTCTTTGTTACCGATAACTGAAGTATCAGTTGTGAAAGTGAACTCTTGACCAGCAACTAGTTCAACATCATCACCGTTTTCTAGTTTGATAGTACGGATTTCTGGACCTTTAGTATCCAAAAGAATCGCTAGTGGTTTGCCAGTGTTTTCCATAACTTTACGGAAGTTAGCAATACGAGTACCGTGCTCTGCGAAGTCTCCGTGAGAAAAGTTAAGGCGCATTACGTTCATGCCTGCATTAACAAGTTCTGTTAATTTTTCTACAGATTCAGTTTTAGGGCCAATCGTACATACGATTTTGGTCTTTTTCATGGAAGAGTCTCTCCGGTGAATATTATCAATTTGAAAGTTAATATATAGCTTAAGAATGGCCTCGATGGCGGCAATTTTATCTCTTCATTACCACATTTCTTTCTCGAGTACTGCTCACTCCAAAACTGAAAGTCTTACAAAAGGTTTAGTCATTTTATGACTACCTAGTGAGGGTGTATTATCACGTTAGTGTGATCTGTATCACCATGTTTGGTGTAAATTACAAAAGTATCACACACCATTCTGTAATTTTTTTTCTTTAGGGTGCGAATTCTAACATCTAATCATTCCAATATCACTGCTTAAGAATTGTCTTAGGACAAGGTTTTAGCCAGAAATATTAATTTTTTAGATCGAAATAAATAGACATGAATGTTTCGTTTTGAATATAATTTCTTTCGTTTCGAAACTTGCTCTAGTGAATGTTATGTCAAAACGTAATACACAATTAAGAAGACACACGATTGTGAACTTAGTTAATCAATTAGGTGAAGTCAGTGTTGAAGAGCTATCCGTTCAATTTGAGACATCAGAGGTCACGATTAGAAAGGATTTGGCGTCACTAGAACAAAATGGTCAGTTACTGCGTCGCTATGGTGGCGCTATTGCTTTGCCTAAAGAAGTGGTGAATGACGAATTGAACTCAAAAGTTTCAGTTCGAAAGGAAGCGTTGGCAAAAGCCGCTGCAAAACTGATTAGAGACCATAATCGTATTGTTATTGATAGCGGAAGTACCACTGCAGCACTAATTAATCAGCTTAATAGTAAGCACGGACTTATTGTGATGACCAACTCATTGAACGTTGCGAATGCACTTAATGAGCTTGAAAGCGAGCCAACTCTGCTGATGACTGGCGGTACATGGGATACACATTCCGAATCATTTCAAGGCAAAGTCGCCGAATCTGTTCTTCGTTCCTATGATTTTGATCAGTTGTTTATCGGTGCAGATGGTATCGACCTTGAACGAGGAACGTCGACATTTAATGAATTAGTCGGCCTAAGTAAGGTTATGGCAGAAGTTTCCAGAGAAGTGATTGTCATGGTCGAATCAGACAAAGTAGGGCGAAAAATTCCGAATTTGGAACTGCCTTGGGACGACATTGATGTTCTGGTGACGGATAAAGGGTTGTCTGACGAACTCGTTGCAAAAATAGAATCTCATCAGGTTCGAGTGATTCGAGCCTGATAAAAATTAATCGGCCTCTACACCATAGCGTTGCTTGCATGCGTAGAGTGCATTAGATAACGAAAATATTGGAGTGATAACATGTGTGGAATTGTTGGCGCTGTTGCGCAGCGCGATGTAGCTGAAATTCTGGTTGAAGGTTTACGCCGTCTAGAGTATCGCGGCTATGACTCAGCGGGTGTAGCGGTTGTTGATGCACAGAGCAACTTAACTCGTATTCGCCGTTTAGGTAAGGTTCAGGAGCTAGCGGATGCTGTGAATTCAGAGCAAGTCTCTGGCGGTACAGGTATTGCTCATACTCGTTGGGCAACACACGGTGTTCCTTCTGAAGTGAATGCTCACCCACATGTTTCTGGCGATATTGCTGTGGTTCACAACGGTATTATCGAAAACCACGAAGAGCTTCGTACTCTACTTCAAGAACGTGGTTATGTATTCGTCTCTCAAACCGATACAGAAGTGATTGCACACCTTGTTGAATGGGAGCTACGCACATCTGAAACGCTTTTGGAAGCGTTACAAAAAACGGCAGCTCAACTGGATGGTGCATATGGTACTGTAGTTCTAGATCGTAAAGATCCAAGCCGTATCGTTGTTGCTCGTTCTGGCAGCCCAATTGTTATTGGTTTAGGTATTGGTGAGAACTTCCTAGCGTCTGACCAGCTTGCACTACTCAGTGTTACTCGTCGTTTTATGTTCCTAGAAGAAGGCGACGTGGCAGAAATTACGCGCCGCAATGTGACTATCTACGATCAGGCTGGCAAGCTTGTTGAGCGTGAAATCATTGAATCCAACATTGAACACGATGCCGGTGATAAAGGTCAATATCGTCACTTCATGCAGAAAGAGATTTTCGAACAGCCAATGGCGCTGAAAAGCACTATGGAAGGTCGAATCACTCGTGACACAGTAATCACAGAAAGCATTGGCGTGAATGCGGTTGAGATTCTGAAGAAAGTAGAACACGTACAGATCATCGCATGTGGTACTTCTTATAACTCTGGTATGGCTGCTCGTTACTGGTTTGAAGATATCGCTGGCGTTAGTTGCGACGTAGAGATCGCTTCTGAGTTCCGTTACCGTAATTTTGTGACTCGTCCAAATAGCTTGCTAATTACTCTTTCTCAATCAGGTGAAACGGCAGATACACTTGCTGCGCTGCGCATTGCGAAAGAAAAGGGCTACATGGCAGCAATGACAATCTGTAACGTATCTGGCTCTTCGCTAGTTCGTGAATCGGACATTGCATTTATGACTCGTGCTGGCACTGAAATTGGTGTTGCTTCAACCAAAGCATTTACCACTCAACTGGCAGCAATGCTGATGTTAGTGACAGCGATTGGTAAAGAGCAAGGCCGTATTGATGCCGTGAAAGAAGCTGAAATTGTTGAAGCGATTCATGCTCTGCCAGTTCAAATTGAAAGTGCATTAGCATTTGATAAACAGATTGAAGCGCTAGCAGAAGATTTTGCTGATAAGCACCACACATTGTTCCTTGGTCGCGGTGAGTACTACCCAATTGCTATGGAAGCGGCTCTTAAGCTGAAAGAGATCTCTTACATTCATGCCGAAGCTTATGCTGCTGGTGAACTAAAACATGGTCCTTTAGCGTTAATTGATGCGGATATGCCGGTAGTTGTTATTGCTCCAAATAACGACTTGCTTGAAAAGCTAAAATCAAACGTTGAAGAAGTGCGTGCACGTGGTGGTTTGCTTTATGTTTTCGCCGATGAGAAAGCAGGTTTCGAGGCGGATGAAAGTATGAAGATTATTCCGATGCCGCACGTTAGTGAAATTACGGCACCGATCTTCTACACAGTGCCAATGCAGCTACTTTCTTACCACGTAGCATTAATTAAAGGTACTGATGTTGACCAACCTCGTAACTTGGCAAAAGCAGTTACTGTTGAGTAATCAATAAATTATTTGATTCTAACCGGATATGTAAATGGCAGTTTGACTCACGTCGCTGCCATTTTCTTTTTTCATATTGGCGAGTGCAATGCCCCTTCTCGTACCACTCTAGAAAAATCATTGATGAATGTGAGCATTGATCATGCGAACCCTACAAACCAATGGAGTCTGAGCGGAGCTTCGCAGACAAATTGATGCAGGTTTTTATTATTTTTGAGTTAACTGTGTAATAATGCAAATCATTATTATTACCAAGTGCGATTGATGTTCTTGAAATGTGAGGTTTTATATCACATTGAAAAATGAAGACTATCGTCCCAAAACAGGCGCTATGTATGCTCAAAAAAAACTTAGATACTGTCAAAATCAGTTGGACAGAAAACGATATTCCTCATATTGAAGCGGGCAATTACCAATCTCTTGGTTTTGGCTATGGTTATGTTCATGCTCGAGATCGTTTGGCGGAAATATCGGCACAGGCGATTGTGTTACGCGGCGAACGTTCCAAATATTACGGCGCTGAACAGTTCTCAACTATTGGCTTTCTAAAAACGACCAACCTGAATTCAGATTTAATGTTCCGCTTACGCATGCCAGTGGAATGGGCAAAGGAAGAATTGGCAAACCTCAGCGATGATGCACGAGCTTATGTTGTTGGTTATGTGAATGGTCTAAATCACTTCGTTCAATCTTTGACAGAAGAAGAATGGCACGAAAGGAACAGTGCAGAGCCGTTAATCACTTTCGAGGCAGAGGATGTGATTCGTTCTGCGATGCGATTTGGCATTATGAAAGAATTGATCGAAATTGGTCCTTATCTGGTTGCATCATCAGGAGCGTGGCGAGCTGATTTGGCAAGTAATCACCACACTTGCCATAGTGAAGAGGTGATTGTTGAAGGTGGTTTTGGTAGTAATGCGTGGGCATTTGGTGGTGATGTTATTGAAGGTGAGGGAGCTATTCTTCTTGGCAATCCTCACTCGGCATGGCAAAGAACCCCACATCAGCAGCGTATCTATATGCATCAGTATCATCTCACCATCCCTGGGGAATTAGATGTCGCTGGTACTTCTTTCTTAGGTTTTCCGCTTCCTCTTACAGGCTACAATGCTGACGTGTCATGGTCCATTTTGGATGCGGCAACAGTAACCTCTTTTGTTCTTCAACTCATGGATATTCAAGAAACTGAACTAAATCCAACCTATCTTATGGATGGGAAGCTGAAGCCGCTCGAGATAAAAGAGATCAATATTGATGTTCTAGAAGATAACGGAGAGATTGAAACTCGTCGTTATCATTTCCTTCACTCGGAGCTGGGGTTCTTGTTTAAGCTGCCACAAAGACAGGGTAAACCTGAAGGATGGTATGCAATTACCAACCCTGGCGAGCGCAATGCGCGTGGTATAGATCAGTTTTTGGCGGCAGCAAAAACGCATACAACAAGCGAGTTTGTTCAATCGATAGAGTCTAATCGAGGCATTTTATGTCAGTTGATTGTCGCTGACAGGCACGGTGATATTGCTTATGTGATGGCGGGCAATGTTCCGCCGATTACGGATGAACAGATGGCTGCATGTCATATTGGTGATCATGCTGCGGCATTTAATGTGTTAGATGGAACTCGAAGCGTTTGTTCATTTCGAGACGAAAATCGTCGTCCTTTAACGGCACCGACCTCTTTTTATCCTAATGTGTTCTCCCGTGGGATCATTCACAACGCGAACAATAGTTACAAGTACACCGAATATGGTGTTTGTCAGCCTGATTTCCCTTCAGTATTTGGGCAGCACAAACCAGAACATCAAATCGCGAAGAGTATTGCAGCTAGGCTTAGCTATGATCCTCGATTAGCTATGTCGGCAATTCGAATGAAAGAGCTAAGCCAAGCGCCTTTTATTACACCGAGCAATGCATTAGAAGTGTTGTTTGATAACCGAAATTATGCGGCAGAAACTTTCTTGCAGGATATTCTGTCTCATCTGCAACCGTCTTCATCTCTGTCTATTCAAGCGGCAAGTAAAGTATTAGCGAAATGGGATAGGAAGAATAACTCTGATAGCCGAGGCGCTCTATTGTTCCATCTATTTTGGAACAAAGTGGTACAGCTCAATCTGTTGAGTGTGCCAAGTAGCGGAGATCCAGAGTTAGGTACTCAATTAAATCTAACTGTTGATTGTGTTGAACAAATCCAGCAAGCGTTGGAAGAGACCGTAGCAGAATTACAGCAATTTGAGTTTGAGCTGGATAAAGCTTGGGGCGATGTTCTGTGCAAAACTGAAAATGGTGAAACAATCCAACTTCATGGCGGCTCCTATCTGGAAGGGATTCTTAATGGTGAAATGCCAGCACCTTTAGAAAAGTCTGGATTTCCTTACATTCTGTTTGGTACAGCATATATTCAGCTTTCTCGCTGGGAAAATAGTGAGATTGTTGTCGAAGGACTTTTAAGTCACGGACAGCGAGATGCTGTTGCTTCGGAAGGGAGAACGAGGCAATTAAAGATGTTCTCGAATAAAACGTTGGGTGTGATTCCTTTTTTACCTCAGCAGCTCAAATTGTCAGAGCTTGATTCACTTACACTCAGTCGACAAGTGTTGGAAAGTTAATGTTCGAGTACAAATGAAGTTTAACAAAACAGCCACTATAAAGTGGCTGTTTTGTTTCAGATGGTTATTTTATTGAGCAATCACTTGACTCAATTTAGACAGTGATTTCTGGGCTTTTATCTCTTTTAACACTAAGTCAGCGATAGCTTCAGCACCTTGTTTTTGGAAGTGTGTAACATCGGGCTTATCGATTGATCCTGTTTTTCCTTGATAATAAGGATATTGCTTAGGATCTACCGCTAACCATATGTTTTGCCATTCACCTCTTGAGCTTTCGTTAGCCATGTCAATTACGCGTGTTTGCATATCTAACAGAGGTACGTTATTAGCTTCTGCTGTTTGGCGTACGGTTGCTGTGTAGTCACCAAAGAAACGGAAACCGTTATTACTATTTTGAGCCGTAACATGTTGTTTAGACGTTACTGGTGTACCTGCTTTGTTATTTGCGGTACGAGCACGAGGAAGTGAGGTCAGCATAACCGGATTGAGTTGATGTTGTTTAGCAAAGCTTAAGTAACGCTCTAATGAGTGTTGAAGAGAGTATTCAGGTTGCCCTTGAGGAAACTGAGGATTACCGTCAGCACTATTTGGATAAGTACACAAAGTACCAACATCAAGCGGTCCGCGTCCTTTAGCTGCACCATCACATTTTTCATCATTGTGGCTAAATTGAATGAAAAGGTAATCACCTGGTTTTACTAGTGGCTCAACAAAGCTCAGCCAACGACCATTAATAAAGTCACGAGAACTGCGACCTGATTGTGCTGCGTTAACGATAGTCAGATCGTTATTGTTGAATTTACTTGCAAAGGCTTGCCCCCAACCCATGCGAGGATAGACGTCTAAAGGATAATTAGACGCTGTAGAATCACTGACAATAAACAAACGAGTTTTAGCATTGAGGACGGTATTAGCTGCAGTTGCTAACTGATTATCGCTTAAAACGTAATTAGGAATAGTATCTAGGTTGATGATGGGTCTAAACGCTAGGTCAGCCAAGAAAGTCTTTGATAGCTGGCCAGTCTTGGTGTTGTGTCCCAAGTTATGAATAACCTGAGAAGCCAACTCATTCATTACTGGTTGATATTTTTCTTGGTAGCTTACTGGATCCCAAAGCTGATTAGGATTCAGTCCGTGGGCTTTAACTACATTTTTGAATGCGTTGTTAAAATTACTGTTAGCCTTTAGCCATGCTTGATGAGAAAGCGCAGGAACTCGTGTTTTAGCTGCAAGAACCTGAGGACCGTCAATATTTTCTGCATCGGCAAGGCTTGATACTACCAAGTCACTGAAGGGGTTTACGTTCGCAATGGTGATCTGGTTATTGTTAGCCTCTGGAACTATCGCGGTCGCACAAATAGATCGTTTAGTATCACTGTTGATACAGGTATTGCCGCTGCGGTCATCAACGGTTACCAAAAGAGGCGGAGTCATTGTTGCAATTGATAATTGGTAGTGACCGTTTGCATCCGTCTCAGTAGTGGCTACCTTACCTAAGCTATCTTTAATGCTAACAGCAGCAGGGAAGACCATGCTTCTATGAGTCACTTGGCCAGTAAGTTGGCTCTGTTCACCAAGTGAAATATCAGGCTGCCAATTAGACAGAATACTTTGAGTTGTGTATTTGGCTATGTCACTGCCGTTGAGTTGTGGACGTTCGGCACTTTGTGTTGCACCTTTGCCTTGGTTGGCATGTTCCCAGAATCTTGAATCTTGTGGTTGGAACCAGATTTTCTCGCCATTAATATCTTTGCCACTCATTTTATCCCAGCCATAGATATGATCATCCATTTGGCAATTGATAAAGGCTGTGTGACCGATCGCATTCGGATCTGCATAGCGACCATCAGAAAATTGTGTTGTTGGATGCCAAGGGCGACCTAGACCATAGCTTCCTGCTGGGACATTTGTTTCCTTGGTTAAGTTACAATTTTTGAAGACCAAACCAAATGGTGATGCAATATCTGTTGCTGGGGCTGTTATATAGCCTAGTGGTTCACCTTCTTTTACATCATCGCGGTAACGAGCAACAATATCGCTGTTTTCAATTAGTGCTGTTCCGTGACCAAAGATGAAATCTACTGTGCCACTAATTTGTGAGTCATCGAAATAAGAGCGACCAGCACGTAGATAAAGTGTGTCTTGGTAGCTGACAAGGTTCACATCTTTAAACTGGGCTCTATCACCATTATGTGAGACGAGGAGAGCAACAGCTTGAGTCCCCTTTTGACGTGTTGGATCGTCTTTCGCTTTAGCTTGGTTTGCAGGGTAATCAAAACCATTTTCGATCGTTAACGATCGTGCTTTAAAGTCTAGAGCATCAATACTTACGGTGCGGCTACCGAATGTACCAAAGTTTTTCCCATTCTCATCCTTCATGCTGTTTGCTGTTGTGGCTGTAATGATCGTTTTGTCTCGATCTTCGCCAATCAAGTAGATATTAGGACGAGTAATATGAAGTTTTTCTTGGTACACACCATTTTTTATGTAAATGACAAATGGTTGTTCTCCATCTGGAGCACTGTCGATAGCTTGTTGTATTGATGTGTAACTAGCCGATCCATCCTGAGATACGGTGACATCATAGAGTGCAGTGGCAGAAGCTGAAGAAAGGTAGAGTATAGCCGCAATCCCTAGCCCGTTTGCTAAAGACTTATTCATGGTATTTTCCTTTATGAAATGAAGGGTCTTTTAAATAGAAACATGGTTTCATTATATGCATTGAGCTGGGAGAAACAGTGATCTGCTTAGAAAAGAGTTCACGTCATTATTCAGATTTTTACTGGTTTATATTTCTCACATTTGATCGTTATATTTAACCTTGATTTCATTGTTTAAATAGCCAAGTTAGCCCTTTAATTAACCCTTCACGCCATATCAGTCTGTCGTGGCCGCCATCGTAAAAGCTGAGAGTGGAATTATGGTTTTCTGTACTAAGTTTTCGGTGCATGTGTTCAGCTAGTGGTATCATCATTTGTTCACGCAGTCCCACCTCTAGATAAACATCCAGTTTATATTGGCTATCCAGTGATGAGATGTATTTATCAAGATAAAGCGATTCTGGAAGTGACATAACAATGTCTTCTTGATGTGAGTTGTGTATTAAAGACATATGTGGCCACCAGAATGATCCTGACTGAGAGAGTGCTTTACCGAATCTTTCAGGCCAATTAAGTACTGCATATAAAGCAGATAGTCCTCCATAGCTTTGTCCTGTAACGATCGTTTTATCCTTATCCAGTGAGATAGAATGGTGTTGGGCAACCATAGGGATCATCTCTTCTATAACGGCATGCCAGAACACGGGATTGCAGGTGAGATCCTCGCCTCTTTGTTGAACTGAAATAGCATCGATCATCAAATAGACTGCTGGTGGAAGAAGTTCTTTTTGAGTACAAGAGCTAAGTGGACTCATAACTGGCATTGATTCAACCCAAAACTCACCATCGAGCAGGATCACTAAAGGTAGATCACTGTCTGTTTGCTCTGCTGTGGAATAGGTCCAGAACCGGCGATTTTGTTGCAGTAATTTACTTTGGTAAATATGTGTTCGACAAAGCTCTGACCAATCTACTTTGGTTGTGCTGTTATCGAAATCTGTCCAGGATGGATGGATTACGTTGGGATCGAGATAGGCGCGTGAATGTGCTGCTGCCCATGGACCATAGTGGAGATTCATTTTATTAAAGGGATCTGCGATATGGTGCTTTCTACGTTCCATTATCCAGTTGCGATGTTGCGTGATTTGTTGCTGTTCATTCCCCAGATAAGCAGGTTGTACCGATTCCTCAGTTACAGGTATTAGCGCGTAAGTACCATTCCAAGTGTCTTCAATGTTGCAAACATAGTAATAAACATCGGTATTTTTATAGTGAGTAAGCTCTGCGGCATTGAAATCATGGTGGTTTATTACGCCATTAATTTCGATGTAAATCGCCTTGTGCTTTGGTTCTATGGTTTGCTCTTGCCATAAAAATAGTAGATCAGCCGTGCCGTCATTACGGGATATTTGTATTGGTGTCCCAACTTGAGAAACCTTGTCCCACCACTGACTACTACCTATATCAAATTGATTAAGCTCGGTTTGTTGAGTTAAAGCTTGTAGATCCACTCTTATCTCCAGGAGTTAGCACTTTCAGATAATACTGAGTGTTTATCTGAACAAAATATGTGTTAGGATACCGAAAATTAATATTAATGGTAATCCCTATGATACGCATTATCATTTGCTTGTTAACGGCAGTGCTCAGTGTGACGAATTCAATCGCGGCTCAAGCGAGTAATGAGCAGTGGCCAAGAACATTTGTCAATTCCGATGGAACGACCACAGTCATTCCACATAAACCACAGAAAATTCTTTCTACCACGACCACGGTCACTGGAACCTTGATTGCTATTGATGCGCCGGTTGCTGCTAGCTCCGTTGCGGGTGATGGTCGCTTTTTTGCTCAGTGGGAGAAGATAGCTAAGCAAAGAAATATTCAGCCGCTTTGGGCTGTTGGCAGCGTTGATACTGAAATGGCTTATGCAGTGATGCCTGATTTGATAGTGGTCGCGGCAACAGGCGGTGACTCTGTTTATGATCTTGTATCGGAACTTCAGCTAATTGCGCCGGTTATTATTGTTGATTACGGCGCTCAAACTTGGCAGGAGCTAGCTGAAAAACTCGGCTTTGCAACGGGCCGAGAAGCGTTTGTTAAGCAAAAAATCTCTGAATTTAACGATTATTTAAAAAGCGTTCAGCTCAATTTGCCAGACACAAAAGCTAATATCATTGCTTACAATGGTCCTGGTATTGCCAATGTGATAGCGAAAGTAACCGGTCCTCATAGTGAACTACTGCATGCGCTTGGCTTTGATATTGAAGGTGCGAAAGATGACTGGGAGACTTTCAGTGACAAGCGTAGTGACTTCGTTCGAGTTCATTTTGAAACTCTAACAATGCTTAAATCACCTGTCACGTTTGTCATTGTTGCTGATGAGAGCAAGGCTCAGAAAGTGATGGACGATCCGGTTTTAGTCAATTTACCTTCGGTGCAAAAACACCAAGTTTACCCATTGGGGTTGAATTCTTTCCGTATTGATTATTACAGCAGTATGGAGATTGTTGAGTTATTGAAACAGCAATTTGGTGTGGTTAAGTAATTCAAATGTCAGTGTTAAGTGGTCATAAATCATCGACCTATTATTTAGGATTAGTGCTACTACTCGCAGCCGCCATTCTTTGTGCGTTTGTTGGGCTGTTCTTCGGCTCAAGACACATTGCTCCTGAGGTTACTTGGCAAGCATTAACTCATTATTCTGCAACCAATAGTGAACATTTAATTGTTCATCACCTGCGTTTGCCAAGAGCAATGTTAGCCTTAGTTGTTGGATTGGCAATTGGTGCTGCTGGTGTGCTGATGCAAACTCTTACTCGTAATCCTTTAGCTGAGCCCGGGTTACTAGGGGTGAATTCTGGAGCAACATTCGCGGTGGTATTAGCAATTGCCGTATTTGGACTGACAGACATTCATCACTACATGTGGTTTAGCATTATTGGCGCCGCTTTCGCTGGGGCTATTATCTATTTACTCGCTGGCCTAAGCCGTGGAGTTAACCCTGTTAAAGTGGTGTTATCGGGGATTGCGATGTCTGTGATACTGCTTTCGCTGACGCAAATCATTACAGTTAACAGCCAAGAAGAAGCTTTTAACCAATTTCGCCATTGGGCCGTTGGCTCCTTGCAAGGTCGTGGTTTCGATGTGCTTTATCCTATTTCTATAGTGGTATTCATTGGGTTAACTTACACCCTGTGTCTAGCTAAAGAGTTGAATACTGTCTCTCTTGGTCGTGACGTCAGCCAATCACTCGGAGTTAACCAAACCAGTGTTTGGCTTAGGGCATCAATTGCAATTACTGTTCTAGCAGGCTCTGCCACCGCTGCTGTAGGGCCATTAAATTTCATAGGATTGACTGCTCCGCATATTGCTCGATTTTTCGTTGGTTCGGAACATAAGTGGTTGTTGCCATATTCAATGGTGATATCAGCCTTGCTTATCTCTATTGCTGATACTGTAGGTAAGGTCCTTGTTTCTCCAGATGAAATCAGTGTGGGTATTATGACCGCTCTGCTTGGTGGTCCAATATTTGTACTGTTGGTTCGAAAATGGAGGATGACTGAACTATGAGCAAAGTTCTTAATTCTGCAGTGTTAAGTGATCAACTGATTCAATTCAAAGGCGTCACAGTTCGCTATTCGCGTCGGGAATGGTTGTTTGTTGGCGGAGCTATCATTGCTCTGGTATTGATGAGCCTATATTTGCTCACAGTTGGCTCATTTCCACTGACTTTTGAAAAACTGTTTGCTGTTCTTTTGGGTCAAACGAATGAGCCTATAGCTGAACGAATTGTGTGGAACATTCGACTGCCAAAGGTGGTAACAGCGTTATTTGTTGGTATTGCTTTGGGGGTATCAGGTGCTGTCTTTCAATCTGTATCAAAAAATGCATTAGGGTCGCCGGATATTATTGGTTTCACTACTGGAGCCGCAAGTGGTGCGCTGATTCAAATCATCGTTTTTCAAAACTCAGCTCAAGCTGTCATGTTATCGGCTGTGCTAGGGGGAATGGTCACTGCGGTTGTGGTGTACTTGCTATCTAGAAAACACGGTGTTGTGGGCGGTTATCGACTCATCTTGATTGGTATAGGGATTGGCTCAATTTTAAATGCACTCAATGGATTGATGCTGGTGAAAGGTAATTTGGACCAAGCCGTCATTGCCAACTTGTGGTTAGCGGGGTCTCTTAATGCAAGAAACTGGAACCATGCGATACCTGTAATGATAGGGGTGTTTATCATCGTTCCTATTGTGATTTATAAAGCCAGAACCCTTCATTTACTGGAAATGGGCGATGATATGGCAGCGCAGATTGGCGTCTCCGTAGAAAGAGAGAGATTGGTTATGACCTTTCTCTCAGTTGCATTAGCGGCGTTAGCCGTTGCGGCGGCTGGTCCTATCGGGTTTATTGCTTTGTCTGCCCCTCAGCTTGTGATTCGTATTCTGCGCGTTGGTCATATTCCTGTTGCTGCTTCAGCCGTAATGGGGGCAGGGCTACTTCTTGTTGCTGACATGGTTTCTCAAACCAAACCCTTTGGTTTCAACTTGCCGATAGGGCAGTTAACGAGCCTCGTTGGTGGTGCATATTTACTTTGGTTACTCACTCGAAGTAAAAGTTTTTAAGTTGTCATGATTATGAATAATAAACAGAAATTTGATTTAGCTGCTCCTAATCTTCAAGAAGATGGTAGTCGTTTGTCTGGTTCAAATTTGAGCTTAAGTTATGAATCAACAAAGATATTTTCTTCTTTGGATGTGAGTATTCCAGATAATAAGTTCACCGTGATTATTGGGCCCAATGGTTGTGGTAAGTCGACCTTGCTGAGGATGTTGTGTCGTCTACTTAAGCCTAACACCGGAGGTATTACGTTGGATGGAGAAGATATTTATTTATTGCATCCTAAAACGTTAGCAAAGCAAATTGGTCTTCTTCCACAACGGGTACATGCTCCTGACGGAATACGTGTGAAGGATTTGATATCTCGTGGTCGTTACCCATATCAAAAGTTATTTCAACAATGGAGTCCTGAAGACGAGCAAGCTGTCTGTGAGGCGATGCAATTGACAGACACCGAGCATTTGTCTGAAAGGTTGATTGAAGAGTTGTCTGGCGGGCAGCGTCAGCGGGTATGGATTGCTATGGTTCTGGCTCAGCAAACGCCGATTCTTTTTCTTGATGAACCGACGACTTATCTCGATATAGCACATCAAATTGATCTTCTGGAGCTATGTCGCGACCTTAACCGACGCAAAAATTTCACTATCGTGGCGGTGCTGCATGAGTTGAACCAAGCGTTTCGCTATGCTGATCATATTATCTTGATGAGCGAAGGTGAGATAGCGGCACAAGGTGGTCCGAAAGATATTGTTTCTAGTGAGATCATCAAGCAAGTCTTTAATTTGGATTGTTTGATTATGGACGATCCGATTTCGCATACTCCAATGGTTATTCCTTACGGTAAGTAGCTTTTTCTAACCATCATTAATGGGCCCTTTCATTTTGTTGCCTTTTATTTAATTCATAGTGTGCTAAAAATTAATTTGAAATTACAAATGATAATTAATATCATTGCGATTATCTTTTAATTGGAGTTCATTATAAAATTAGGGAACAGAATGAAAACGGTACAAGCAAAAAGGATGAATTACTTAAGCTATAGCATCGCAGTGGCTATTGGTATGTCAGTATCTTTACCAGCATTAAGCGCAGAAACATCAAAAACGTCTCAAACAGAAACTATCGTGGTGACTGGCGAAAGAATGGATAAAAGCCTGAAAGATACCACAACGGCAGTCACTGTCATTGGTGAAGATCAGCTAGCTAATGGCGAGAAAACATCAATCAACGACATCGCAACGTCAGCGCCAAACGTGGTTGCCGCAGGTTTCGAATCAATAAGCATTCGTGGTATTGAGGGCGCGGGGGTTGCCACTGGCGCACACGCATTTTACAGCGGTGGTAAAGCTAGAGTTTCCACTATAGTAGACGGAGTCTCCCAAGCTTGGTTTGGTCAAGGATATACCCCAAGCAAATCATGGGATGTAAAGCAAGTAGAAGTACTTAGAGGTCCTCAATCAACCAGTCAGGGTACAAACTCGATTGGTGGCGCACTCGTTATTCAAACTAATGACCCAACTTATTACTGGGAAACTAAGTTGCGTGCAGGTTTTGAAACCTACGAAAACGGTAATGTGAAAAATCATCTTGCACTAATGACGTCAGGCCCAATAATTAAAGATGAACTGGCTTTTCGTTTGGCACTTGATGGAACTAAAGGTGATGGCTGGATGAATTATTCAGCTACAGCGGATGAACTTGATGCAGATCCAGGTGTGTCCGAATCTGAAAACCTTAACGCTCGTTTCAAACTATTGTGGGAACCCGCAGCTATCCCAGGTTTAAAAGCTAAGCTTACATACAATCGTCATACTTATGATGGAGAGTACCTTGCTTGGGCTTCTGCTGACTATGTCAATGATCCAACTTTGCTTCTGTATAACTCTAATGGTGGTAGAGATGGCGTAAATACTCGTTTACAAGACTCAGTCGCTCAATCTGTTGCTGCAGATATTGATTACGACTTTGATAATGGTATTTCCAACAGCTTACATATTGCTTACCTAACTACCGATGTGTCATTTGAGCAGTACCCAGAAACGACAACTTATGTTGATTCAGACATTAAGAACATTACCGCTGAGAACCGCCTCTTTATACAAACTCCTGGCTCAGATTTTTCTACTCTTATCGGTCTTTACTATTCAGATGCTGACACATCAACGCTTATTACTGGAGCCACAGACGTTAAAGGTAAAACAACCACGTCGGCAGTTTATGGAGAAACGACTTACACACTCAACCCTGCATTTAAGCTAGTCGGAGGTGCTCGTTTTGAGAATGAAAAACTAGAACATACAACCGTTGGTTCGCGTGTTGACGATCAAGATAAACAGAGTAATAACGTTTTCTTACCGAAAGTTGGTGCGATTTACTACTTTGACGACACAACAACCGTTAACACTACGGTACGTAAAGGCTATAACGCTGGCGGACATGCTTTAGATTTCTACAATACTCCGTGGGAGTACTATGAGTATGATGAAGAAACAGTGATTGCTTATGAAGCTGGATTCTTAAAAGAGTTTAAAGGTGGTCAATTTAGTACAAATGTGTTCTATAACGATTATTCTGGTTATCAGGCGATGGTTAGCAATCGTTTCGAAAATATCGATGAGTCACGTACCTACGGTATTGAACTTGCTGGTTCTATCTGGGCTACAACCAGTACAGAGCTTCGTGCGAGTGCTGGCTATTTAGAGACCGAAATTGTTAAAGATAGTGTCGCCGAAAGTGGTCTTGAGTTACCAAATGCACCAAAAACTAACCTTTCAGCAGGTTTTACTCAATATCTAGGACAAAACTTCTCATTTGGTGCTGATGTGACATATGTGGGTAAATACTACTCTGACTTAGATAATACGGAAGACTATACTGCCGGTGATTACTTTACGGCGGATGCTCGTCTTCAATATACGATTGGTGACTTCACATTGGATGGTTACGTAACCAACCTGACGGATGAAGATGTGATTTATCAGTACCAAGTAAGTAGTGGCACAGCAACTAAAGCGTCTGTTGGTCAAACAAGAACCTTTGGTCTAAATGCAACTTACCGCATGTAATGGTCATCTGAGTTAATTCCACTGAGCTCGGCTTCTTTCTCTGAAGAGTCGAGCTTTTCTACCTTTAAAACAATAATGAGTCAGTCGTATGAGTGAACAAGTAATCTATCCGATCAAAGCTAAGTTAATTGTTTGCAAGCGCAAACAATACATTACACCGCATCTCATCCGAGTTACTTTTTCTGGTGATGAACTTGTCGGTTTTCCTGAAACTCGTAATGGTGCGCACATTAAAGTGTTTTTCCCAAATCAGGAATCGGGCATTTTACAACTTCCAGTTCGCTATGAAGACCGTGTTGAATTCCCAGAGCACAAGCCCGTTCCGCGTGCTTATAGCGTTAGAAAATATCATCCAGAAACGAATGAACTCGACATCGATTTTGTTGCTCATGGTGAAGATAGCATTGGCTCTGGTTGGGCTATTGCGGCAAAAGAAGGGGATGAACTGGGATTGATTGGCCCTGCGGGTCCCGATCCTTTGCTTCAAACCTCTGATTGGCATATTTTGGCTGGTGACTTGACGGCTGTTCCTGCGATTAGTGCCATACTGGAAGATATGCATGAAGACGCTAAAGGTGCAGTGTTTATCGAAGTGGAATCATTCGATGATGTACATGAGATTAAGCGTCCTGCAGGTGTCTCTTTAACGTGGTTGAAAATCGATGATGAACAAGGCTCGTTAGTCTTGGTTGACGCGATAAAAACGACGGGGCAACCTGAAATTGACTGTTCAGTCTCGGCATTTATTGCAGGAGAAAACCGCAGTGTGATTAACTGCCGTAAATATCTTGCAGAAACGTATAAGCTGGCGAAAAAAGATCTCTACGCGATTCCGTATTGGAAACGAGGAAACACGGAAGAGGCTTATCATGAAGAGCGACATCGCATTATGGATGAGCAAAATTGATAAACAAAACCTCCCGAAAGGAGGTTTTTTTGCTTTAGAACCCATCAGTTGGAATTAACAGGCAATTACGACAGGATGGCCGTAGGTTGGGTGCGCAATGATATCCACTTTATGGTGATAAACTGCTTCTATAATCTCAGGCTTAAGTACTTTAGCCGGAATATCGTCTGCCTCGATTTTGCCTTGGTTCAACATCACGATTCTATCTGCGTATTGCGAAGCCAAATTAAGGTCGTGCAGCACGGCAACGACGGTTGCTCCTTGATTTGCAAGTATACGAGCTAAGGCTAGAGTGGTGTGCTGGTGGTGAATATCCAGCGCAGAGGTTGGCTCATCCAGTAACAAAATTTTATTTTTTCCACTTTGCTCAAGCTGAGTGAGTACCCGAGCTAAATGTACTCGCTGTTTTTCGCCACCCGAGAGAGTAGGGTATGAGCGAAAGCCGAGGTGTTCAACATCTGTTGCTCGCATGTTTTTTGTCACTACACCGTTTAGTTGATGATTAGACATGGTCAGTCCTATTCCGCCCAACTCAATCACCTCTTTTGCCATAAAGTTAAATGACAGAGAGCTACTTTGCGGCAGTACGCCTACATGCTTTGCAAGCAATGACGCAGGCCATGAATCCCTGTTTTGACCAAAGAGTGAGAATTCGCCTTTGGCGTTGAGCTCTCCTGTCAACGCTTTCAACAAGGTACTTTTACCTGTGCCGTTAGGGCCAAGTAGAACGGTAAACTCGCCGCGATTTAATGTAAGGTCAATATCATCCAGTATTTTTTTATCACCAAGAATGACGGACAAATGACGTATTTCGACCGTTTTAATACCGGAGTATTCAATCGATTCTTGTGCTGTGTTGGATAATGATAATTTAGAAGATAAGAGAGACAGCATTAGATTCTCCCCTTTTGCTTAATCAGAAGCCAGACAAAGAAAGGTGCACCAAGCAAAGCCGTGACAATCCCTACAGGCATATCTAAAGGCGCGACAACCGTGCGAGCAAGCATATCGGAAATGAGTAGTAACAAAGCGCCAAGAAAGAGCGTTACCGGCAATAGTGAACGATAGTTGGGTCCGATAATCATGCGTGCCAAATGAGGGACGATAAGTCCGATAAAGCCGATCATACCGCTCAAGGCGACAGTGACTCCGACACCAAACGCCGCTAAAACAATAAGTCGGCGTTTTAACGCTTGGACGTTAATTCCCATATGACGGGCTTCCGCTTCCCCTAATAGCATGGCATTGAGTTTGTCTGCGTCACGATAGTAAGCAATAAACAGAATGATGAGCGTTGCAAAAGCCAGCCACAAGCCTTTTTGATTTGCACCTGCTAATGAGCCCATTGTCCACAGAGATAGATCTCGTAGGGATTGGTCATCGGCATAATAGTTGAGTAAGCCTAATGCAGCACCTGCCAGCGCTGAAATCGCAACACCTGAAAGCAGCATCATAGTGACCGAGGTTCCATTACTGCTGGTGCCAAGGCGATAGACGGCGAACGTCGTTAAGGCTCCGCCTATACAGGCAAACATAGGCACTGTGCCAAATAGTAGTAAGTTTGGATAATGGTTAGCTAGATCGCCAAAAACTACGATAGCCAAAGCGGCTCCCAATGCGGCGCCAGAAGAGACACCTATAATGCCAGGATCGGCAAGTGGGTTACGAAATAGTCCCTGCATCACAGAGCCGCTAATCGCAAGAATTCCACCGACAGCAATGGCCAACAAAGTCCGAGGCAATCGTACTTGCTGAACGATCATCGTTACATGTGCTGGAAGATCATGGCTTCCGAGTGGCAGCAAGGATTTCAAACTGTCAGATAAACTGATGTTCATCGCGCCCATGCTGATGGAGGCAACGGTTACGCAATAGAGCGCGAGCGCTGCCACAATGCACAGGGTTTTGGCTGAAACCATTCTAGAATCTGTCATGGCTATTTTTCTTAATCATTTCTCTTCGTTTTAGGTAGGAAAACTTAATCGAACTTCTGGAATGTCTTATACAGCTCGTCGGTTAGCTCTAAGCTCTCAAGACCAAAGCCACCGATGATGGCACTGCTGCTAACGGGAATTATGTGGTCTTTTCCAGCTACAGGCGTAGCTGCCAGAAGAGGGAACTCTTTTAGAATGCCGTCATGTCCACCTAACGCTTCCCAAGCTCGAGCACTGACTAATAAGAAATCGGGTTGCATTTGTACGATGGCTTCTGGAGATAGTGGTTTGTATGAGCTCATTTCTGATTTCGCAGGGTTTTGACCTCCAGCCAAATTGATGATCACATCGATAGTTGTTTTATCCCCGGCGATAGTTGCTGGTCTGCCTTTGGTGAGCATGGCAAACAGCACTTTTGGCGGATGTGCTAGCTTACGAGCTTTCATCGCATTCAGTTGTGCATCTATTGATGCTTTGAGTTCTTGTGCTTTTTCTTGTGTCCCAGTGATTTGAGCGATTTTGTCAATACGACCAAATAAGTCTTCTTCGGTATCGCCTGAAGGAACTGTCTCCACTTTGATGCCACCACTTTTTAGCAGTGTTAAGGTGTTTTCAGGACCCATCTCATGGGAACCAATTAAATGTGTAGGTGATAGAGCCATCAAGCCTTCAGCCGAAAGTTGACGATGGTAACCCACTTGTGGCAGAGCTTCGTCACTGTTGTATTTTCGGCTCGTCACATCCACAGCGATAAGCTGATCTTTAGCGCCTAACGCGATAAGTAACTCTGTAATGCTAGAGCCAGCACTGATAATGCGATTACTTGATGGTGTTTCTTGTTGAGCGTGAGCGGATTCCATTGATAAAAAAGGAATGCATAAAAATAAACTGAGTGCCAAAGCGAGTTTTTTCATTACTGTTCTTCCATAACGATATTAGTGGCGGAAATTTGGTGTTTTTGCATGAATACAAAGAGGTTGAGCATGGATTCCACATCGGCTTTCTTATCTGCGGCAATCACAAAAGGTTTGTCGGGAAAACTGCTGCGGGCTTTAAGCAGCGCAGAAGTAAAAGCTTCCCAATCGTTATATTTCTCACCATCTAATGCCCATTTCTGTTCTTCACTACGTAAGATACCGATCGATATAACCGGTTTATCTGGTGAAGTCAGCTGACTGGTTTCTTCTGTTTTAGGTATGTCGACATTTAGAGTTTGTACACTGACATTCGCAGTCAGAAGAAGAAACACCATCACAATAAATATGATGTCGATCATCGGCGTAAGATCGGGTTTAAATTCATCCTCAATAAAACGAGAGTGTGACTGGATCATTAAAGCACCTCATCGCTAGTAACCATGTATGAACTTTGCGTTCCCGAGAAGGGATCAACCACAATGCCTTCGATATGGAGATTACTGTGGTTCAAGGTGTATTCAATCTTGGCAAGAGTCTTTTCAACCCACATTCCTAGTAACTGTGCCCCCGTTATTGCAGGCAAAGCGATGATTAAACCTGCAGCGGTGGTTGTCATAGCGAGCCCTAAGCCATCAGCTAAAGTTGCTGGTGAAATAACGGCTGTGGCGTCTGTCATGCTACTAAACATTTCCATTAATCCCAGTACAGTACCGAGCAATCCAATCAGTGGGCTGATCACTCCTATCATCGATAGTAGTCGGATTCCTGAACGAAACTGCTGACGTTTTTTAAACAACCAAATACCCACAGCTTCTTCTCGAAGTGGTTTGGTAAAATGGCGATGCCCCAGCAGCATACGCATCGATTGGAAAATTAGTTGTCGACCTTTCAGTTCGTTTTGGATAAAAGCATCCACTTCTTGCGGGCGAGAAAAATCCAGTTTATGGATGCTTCTTAGTATTGCCGTAGTATGCGTTCGGCTATTAAGCAGCATGTAGATAGTCCGTTCTATCAAGATTGCGACGGTGAGAAATGACATGATGATGAGTGGCCATGTCATGATGCCGAGCTGGCTATGAATATTGGTTAGTGTTTGCATGATAGCGACTACTGTAATTGGAAATTAATCGGAATTTGTACGCGATGAGCGATGGCTTGTCCTTGATCCACTTGATATGCAAAACGCCATTCTTTAATTGTGCTAAGGGCACGCTCATCAAGTACACTGTGACCACTGGATTCAAGCAACAATTGCTTGATCTGATTACCTTGCTCATCAAGCCACACCTCAATCAAAACCTTACCTTCCAATCCATTTTTTCTAGCGACTCGTGGGTAGGCGACTGGCGTTGGTTTCGCACTAAAGCGAGGTTTTTTCACCAACATAGGTTTGCTATCTTGAGCACTTGCTTTTGCTGGTGGTGTTGGTTTTTTCTGTTCAGTTTTATTAACCGCTTCCTTTATTTGCTCAGGTTCAGTGGAGGCAATTTCTTCAGTTTTTCTGACCGCTTCTTCGGGCTTAATGTCTTTTTTTTGTTCAACAACTTCAGTGTTGGTTTTGGATTTAGGTTGTTCTTTTTTAGTTATAACTTTTTTCGGCAGCTCTTTTTTCGGGCTCAATTTTTTAGAAGATACGGGTTTGTTTTTTTCTACGGGAAGCGCCGGTTCATTTTTCACGGACTTTTGTTCTAGTGGCTCAGTTTCGGGTTTTACTTGTTCTTTATTCTTCTCTTCTATTAGCGGGTCTACAGGTGTATTAGCAGAAATGGATATTAGCTGAATTTGAAGAGATTGAGAGCCTTCCTCTGTCGAAACATTGATTGTGTTTTTCTGTGGGGTGTACGACAGCGCAATGCCATGTATTAGGCATGCTATTAAGCCAGCAATGAGATAACGAAGCCTTGTCATTTTATCCACTAATCAATTTGTGTTTAGGTCATATTGTCACACATTCTTACAAACAATAATGAGATCGAATATCATTTGCATTATCGTTTGCGATCGGTATTATATCGAACAAAATCCTAATTACAATTTTATAAGCTAATAATTTTCTGCTGATTGAACTGGTTTTGATGAATGTTCAGCAATGTTATTTCTGATTAAGGCACGAGTTATTTATGAAGCCGTTGATTTTTGACAGCACCAATGAATTGATTGTGGGTAAGGACACACCAGATCCCCTTCGTTTTGCATTTGCAGCTAAGAGAGGTGCTCATGCAGGCGGAGCTATGAAGCCTGTAAATCCGAATGACACTCAGTCTGTATTATTAGATGCATTGAGTTATGCAGGCGAAGCCTCTGGGCGATGTTTGTACATTCATATTCCGTTTTGCCGGGTTCGTTGTACCTATTGCAACTTTTTCCAATACGCTTCTAGTGAAAAGCTCATTGCTGATTATTTCCAAGCGTTAGTGACCGAAATAAAGCGAAAATCAGCACTTAAGTGGACGCAAAGTTATCCGTTCCAAGCTGTCTATGTTGGTGGTGGGACACCGACTGACCTTAATGCCGCACAGTTGAAACAGCTAGGGGAATTGATTCATCAGTATTTTCCTTTAACTCCTGATTGTGAAATTACGCTTGAAGGTCGCTTAAATCGCTTTGATGAACCGAAATATGAAGCTGCACTAGAAGGCGGTTTCAATCGTTTTTCATTTGGTGTTCAGAGTTTTGATAGCAAAGTTCGTCGCAGTGCCAAGCGATTAGACGACGGCGATGCCGTGATGCGTACATTGCAAAAGTTGGTGAGCTATAACGCAGCCCCTATTGTTATTGACCTTCTTTACGGATTACCTCATCAGACGCTAGACGTTTGGCAGAGAGATTTAGAAGCTTATATTGAATCAGGTGTGGATGGGGTCGATCTTTACCAGTTGCTTGAATTGCAGAATTTGCCTATGGCTCGCTTAGTCGAACAAGGGAAATTGCCAAGTCCTGCTGACACAGCAACCAAAGCGACTATGTATGAAATGGGTGTGGCATTTATGGCAGCTCATCATCAGCGACGTTTAAGTGTTAATCACTGGGCATCGGGAAACCGTGAGCGCAGCATTTACAACAGCTTAGCCAAAACAAATGCACAGGTGTTGCCGATAGGCGCAGGTGCTGGCGGTAACTTTAATGGCATAAGCACTATGCAGCATCGTGATTTGGATGCTTACATTAAAGCAATAGAGGCCAATGAGTTTCCATGCGCAATGGCATTTCAATCATCTTCGTCGGAAAGTATTTCCAGTGATATTAAAGCGGCTTTTGACCGCGGAGTGTTACTTAAGCATGAGCTAGATGAGTGGTTTGATGCACTGATGCCACTATTCACTGCTTGGCAGAAAAGGGGATTAGTAAATCTCACTCCTCAGGCTGTTGAACTGACATTGGCAGGACAATTTTGGTCTGTGACTTTAGCAACGAATGCTATTCAAGTGATTCAGAATCAAGCACAAGCGATGCTTCAAAGCGCTTAAGAACAAATAAAATAATAGGAGTAACTATGTACACCACTTGTTCAGAGACAGAAGTACAACAAAAAGTGACTGCGGCGTTAGCTGAGGATTCAGCGACACCGGTGTCAACCATGTCTGAGCAATTAGGCTTATCTGAAGGTGCGATTACCTTAGCATTACCAGAAGAAATGATGACTCGAATTGATGGCAAGCATGCTCAAACAATTTTAGAACAACTACCAGAGTGGGGCAGCGTCACGACGATCGTTCACTCTTTTGGATCGATTTTTGAAACAAAAGCCAATTTCCCTAAAGGCAAAGAAGCACACGGCTACTATAACTTGATGGGGAGAGACGGCGAACTACATGGTCATCTACGCTTAGATTTAGTGGAACACATTGCATTTGTTAGCAAGCCATTCCGTGGTATGGAAAGCCACTATATTGGTTTCTTTAATGCGAATGGAGATTGTGTTTTCAAAGTGTATGTAGGCCGAGACAAGAAGCGCCAGCTTTTCCCTGAACAGGTAGAAGCATTTATGCAAATGAAAAAGGAGTTTGCCGCGTGAATATAGAAAGTCAGCCACAAGACAACGCTCAACAACAAGAAATTCGTCGCGAACGACTACAAGGCCGATTAGAGCCAGAAGTTCGCGAATTCCGCGATTCTCGTAAAACGTTGCAGTTAGCAACGAT